>DATFCW010000413.1:0-3317 GCA_035252665.1 Casimicrobiaceae bacterium
TGCTTCACGTACGCGGGGAAACACATCGCGGCAGAAGTCGCGCATGCACGCCTGGTTCGGGTAGTAATCCATCCGCCCGATGAAGCAAAGCGTGTCCGGATCGTAGGCGCTGCCGTCCGGCGCGAAGTAGTCGCTGTCGACACCGTTCGGAAACCAGTCGGTCGCAACGCCGGTCGCGTGACGTTCGAGCGTTTCCCATTCGGCGCGCGTCGTGGCAGTACAGAGATCGAAGGCGCGTGCGAGACGCTTCTCCTCCGCTTCGAGCTTGATGCCTTCGAGCCGATAGCCGAGGCTCAATGGAAATGGCTTGTGGCGCGCGTACGCGAGCCACTTCTGCGAATCCATGTCGCCGAAATCGAGGATCTTTCGGATGCCCGTGACGTGCGCGACGTAATGCGCGACCGACGAGCAATGGACGAAGATCAGGTCGAAGGACTGCCTCGCGATCAAACGACGAACGCGCCGCGCGAGGGTCGACGAATGGAAGTAGCCGATCGACGAAGGCGAAGGCGTCGGAAGGCGCGCGATCATCCGCGCGACCTGCACCGGATTTCGCACGCGCGCCATTTCGAAATGCGCGCAATGTGCACGCAGTCCCTGCCCCTCCTCCGCCTCTTTTTCGGAGCGCACGAGCGACGCGACCGTCACGTCATGATGGCGGCTCAAGTGTCGGATCATGTTGAACGGCCGGATCTTACCGCCGCGCCGCGGAGGAAACGGAAAGCGGTGACAGACGTAGAGGATCTTCATGCGGCGATCCGAAGCTCGTCGACGACGTCCGCCGGCGATCGCGCATCGAGGTAAAGGCGTGCCCAGATCTCGAGGTTGACGAGCGCGAGCAGGCGATCGGTGCCGTCGATGCGGTTCGCGTCGTGCGCGGCGATCAGTGCGGCGACCGCTGGATAGTGAAACAGACCGCGGCGCGCGACGCTTTCCGCGGACAGCAGTTGGCGCAACAGCGGCGCGAGCGCGCCTTTGAACCATGCGCCCATCGGCGTACCGAATCCGCGCTTCTTGCGTTGGAGAATGTCGGGCGGCAACGTGTCGCGAAGCGCCGCCTTCATCAGGTGCTTGAGGCGTCCACCGCGAAGCTTCACGTTCTCGGGAATCGCCGCTGCGAGCTCGAAGAGCTCGTGATCGAGCAGCGGCACGCGGCATTCGAGCGACACCGCCATGCTCATCTTGTCGGTCAGGAGCAGGAGGTCGTCCGGCAATTGCGTTTGCGTATCGACGGCGAGCATCCGGTTCAGTGCGTCGTCGCCGTCCGCCGCGGCGAACGCCTGCGTCAATGCATCGTGCTCCGCACGGATGGGTGCTGCGAGAAGCTCCGCGGCCGCACCTTCGCCGAACACCTCGACATACGATCGATAACGCTCCTCGAGCGGCAGGCCCGCGGTCGCAAGAAAGCCGCGCGCGAGGCGCATCGTGTTGAGAAGAGGCGAATGGCGATCGCTCGGAAGCCTCGCGCCGAGCGCCGCGATCGCGCCGCGCAGCCGCGACGGAAGCCGCTCGAAACGCTGTTGATAGTGATTGCCGAGATAGCGCCGGTAGCCGGCAAAGAGCTCGTCGCCGCCGACGCCGGAGAGGATCACCGTCACGTCCCGGCGAGCGAATTCGGAAACGAGGTACGTCGTCACGAACGCCGAATCGGCGATCGGCTCGTCCATGTGCCAAAGGAGTTTCGGCAACAGCGCGACGACGTCGGGACGCACCAGGATTTCGTGATGATCGGTGCCGAACAGATTCGCGACGCGGCGCGCGTAGGGCAATTCGTTGTAGAACGCCTCGGCGTCACCGCCATCGAAGCCGATCGCGTACGTTTTCACGGGACGGTCGCTGTGCGCCGCCATGAACGCGACGACGGTGCTCGAATCGATGCCGCCTGAAAGGAACGCGCCGATCGGCACGTCGCTCACCATCTGCCGCGCGACAGCCTGCTCGAGCTTCGCGCGCACGGCATCGATGCGCGACGCTTCGTCGCCCGCTGCATCGACTCGTGCAGGAAAGCGCCAATAGCAACGCTCGACGACGCGGCCACCTTCCGCGACCAACATCGTCGCGGGCGGCAGCTTCCGGATGCCGGCGAAGATCGACTGCGGCGCCGGCACGTAGCCAAGCGACAGGTACGAGGCAAGCGCATCGCGATCAACGTCGGTCGCGATGCCCGGGACTTGCAGGATCGCCTTCGCCTCGCTCGCGAAAACAAGCCGCCGGCCGTCGTTGGCGACGTAAAGCGGCTTGACGCCGAGCCGGTCACGGGCGATGACGAGGCGCTGCCGCGTGGCATCCCACAGCGCGAGGGCGAACATGCCGTTGACGTTCGCGAGGAAGTCGTCGCCGTGCTGCTCGTAGAGGTGCAGAAGCGTCTCGCAATCGGAGGCGGTGCGAAAGCGGTGCCCCTGCGCGATCAATTCGCGCGAAAGCTCGCGATAGTTGTAGATTTCCCCGTTCGCGATGAGCCAGAGCGTGCCGTCCTCGTTGCCAAGCGGCTGATGGCCGCCCGCGACGTCGATGATCGAAAGCCGGCGCATGCCCATCGCGAGCGCGCGATCGACGTGAACGCCCTCGTCGTCGGGTCCGCGGTGGCGCGTGATGCGTCCCATCCGCGCGACGATATCGGGCGAAGGCGGCGCGCCGCGCAGATCGAGAACGCCGTGAATGCCGCACATGTCAGGTATCGGGAGTCAGAGGACAGGAATCAGATGCAGCGACCTGTCGGCTGGGATCGAGAAGCCCCGTATAAATGTCGTGGTACCGACGCACGCTTCGTGCCCAAGTGCGCTCGGATTCGACGTATTTGCGCCCGGCGTCCGCAATCCGCGGCCACGCATCTCGAACGTCGAGGAGCGATGCAATGGCATCGGCCAAGGCCTTTGCATCGCCGGCCGGAAACAGGAACCCGGTTTCGCCATGGCGCACGAGCTCGCGGTGCCCACCGACGTCGGAGGCGACAACCATCTTTCCCTGCGCCATCGCTTCGAGCGGCTTGAGCGGCGTGACGAGCTCGGTTAGGCGCATGCGTCGGCGCGGAAACGCCAGAATGTCGATGAGGCCGTAGTAGCGCTGCACGTCGGCGTGCGGAACGCGGCCCGCGAAGTGCACGCGCTCGCCGAGTCCGGACGCGGCGGCGCGAGCGCGAAGCGTCGCTTCCTGCGGGCCGCCGCCGACCAGAAGCGCATGCAGGTTTGGTACGCGTGATCGCAGTTTTGCGACGGCGTCGATCAGGAGGTCGAGGCCCTCGTAACCGTAGAACGACCCGGCGAAGCCCACGACGACCGCACCTTCGAGACGCCATTGGGCGCGAAGCGCGGAATCGG
>DATFCW010000414.1:0-4117 GCA_035252665.1 Casimicrobiaceae bacterium
CGGCGGTATGCTATTGCCGGCATGATCATGCCGGCAACCCGGCATGATGCTTGCATTTCGCGTCCGTTATGCAGGGAATTATAAGACAACCGCCGGCCGCGCCCGCGTTGCCCGATCTGCGCAACCTGGGAACGATTCTGCGCATCCTGCTCGCTGTCAACGGGGCGACGCTGCTTATCGCGTATGCGCGCGAGCCGCGTTTTCCGGCACTGGCGACGGAATGGGCGACGCTGACCGGGTTCGTCGAGCCGCAGCTCTTCGCCGAGCTTGCGGTGCTGTGGCTCGTGCAGCCGTTGCTGGCAAAGGCCGGCGACCGCTATGCAATCGCGATCGTCACGCTCGTCACGTGCGCAATTGCGTTGGGCATCGACGCGCTCTTTCCTGCCATGATCATTGGCGCGCGTGGAACGCCGATACGCCATCTCGTGTTCGCGTTGATCGCGCAATTCGTGCTGATCGGCTATTTCAGGCTTCGGGCGCGCGCGCTGTCGCCGGCAATCACCGAGGCACGCCTGCAGGCGTTGCAGGCGCGGATTCGACCGCACTTTCTCTTCAACAGTTTGACCGCCGTGCTGTCGTTGATGCGCAGCGAGCCGAGGCGAGCCGAAGTCGCCCTCGAGGATCTCGCCGATCTCTTTCGCGTGTTGATGCGCGACAACCGCGAGCTCGCGCCACTCGCGGACGAGGTCGAGCTTTGTCGGCAATACCTCGAGCTCGAGCAGCTTCGCCTGGGCGATCGTCTCGTCATCGATTGGAACGTCAAGAGCATGCCGGCCGAAGCGCTCGTGCCGCCGCTCGTGCTCCAGCCGCTGCTCGAGAACGCGGTCTATCACGGCATCGAGCCGTCGCCGACGCCGGGCGTGCTGTCGATCAACATCTTTCTGTCGCGTGACGAGGTGCACGCGATTCTGCGCAATCCGTACGTCGCGACGAGCGCCCGTCATCACGCCGGCAACCGGATGGCGCTCGACAACATCCGCGAGCGGCTCGCGCTGCATTTCGACGCCGAGGCGAGGCTCGATTCACGCGTCAATCGCGACGTCTACGAAGTGCACATTCGCATGCCATACCGCACGGCGAAGGCGTCCGCGGTAGGTAGCCACTCGTCCGACGCGTCGCGGCGCGAGCGCCGCGGGGAGCCGGGTGCTGAGAAACGGCGCGAGCCCAGGCTCACCGAGCGGCTGCCGTCACTTTCGCAAGCGAGGGTCGATCATGCCTGAAGCACCGCTACGCATCCTGCTCGTCGACGACGAGGCGCCCGCGCGTCATCGCCTGCGCGAACTGCTCGACGACTGCGCCGCGGTCCTGCCGATCACGATCGTTGGCGAGGCGCAGAACGGCCGCGAGGCGCTCGACATTCTGCATTCGGCCCCGGCCGATCTCGTGCTGACGGACATCCATATGCCGCTGATGGACGGCATCGAGCTGGCGCGGCATTTGCTCAAGCTTTCGCGACCGCCGGTCGTGATTTTCACGACGGCTTATCACCAGCATGCGCTGGCCGCGTTCGAGGTGCACGCGATCGACTATCTCGTGAAGCCGGTCCGCGTTCAGCGACTCCTGGCCGCGTTGCAGAAGGTACCGCGATTGAAGCCCGTGACGATCGAGAAGCTCACTCAACTGCCGGCGGCCGCGCGACGCTTCCTGTCCGTGACCGAACGCTCGCGCGTCGTGCTCGTTCCCGTCGACGAGGTGATCTACCTCAAGGCCGAGCTCAAGTACATCACGATCCGCACCGTGCAGCGCGAATACCTGCTGGAAGAATCGCTGACCAGGCTCGAGCAGGAATTCGGCGCGCGCTTCGTGCGCGTGCATCGCAATTGCCTGGTTGCACGCGATTTCATCCGCGGCTTCGAGCGACGCGCGAACGACGATGGCGATGCGCATTGGGAGGTGCTGCTGCACGGCATCAGCGAGTCACTGCCTGTTTCGAGACGCCAGCAATACATCGTGCGCGAGATCGGTCGGGGAACGGCGCCCGAGAGCGAATTGCCGTGACCGCGCCGCGCGTGCTCGTCTGCGGATCGCTCGCCATCGACACGATCATGGTGTTTCCCGATCGCTTCGCGCGGCACATCCTGCCGGGCCAGACGCACGTGCTTTCGGTCTCGTTCCAGATCGGCGAGATGCGGCGCGAGTGGGGCGGCTGCGCGGGCAACATCGCCTACAACCTGAAGGGGCTCGGCGGGGAGCCGGTGGTGATGGCTACGCTCGGCGACGACGGCGACGGCTATCTGCAGCGCTTTCGCGACCACGGCATCGCCGCGGAGGGCGCGCGCATCATCCCCGGAACGTACACGGCGCAGGCGTTCATCATCACCGATCTCGACGACAATCAGATCACCGCCTTCCACCCGGGAGCGATGAACGAGTCGCATCGCAACGCGGTGACCGATGTTGCCGACATCGCGCTGGGCATCGTCGCCCCGGACGGGCGCGAAGGCATGCGCTCGCATCTCGTCCAGTTCGCGGCGGCCGGGATCCCGGTTCTGTTCGATCCGGGCCAGGGGCTGCCGCTGTTTTCCGGCGACGAGCTGGTGCAGATGATCGACAGCGCCGACTACGTCGCGGTCAACGACTACGAAGCGAAGCTCCTCGCCGAGAAGACCGGACTCGCCATCGAGGCGATCGCGCGGCGGGTCGCGGCGCTCGTCGTGACTCACGGCGCTGAAGGCTCGCGCATCCATGCCGACGGTCGCGTGCTTCGCATTCCCGCGGTCGAGCCCGCGGCGATCGTGGATCCGACCGGCTGCGGCGACGCCTACCGGGCGGGCCTGCTCTACGGCATCGCCAACGGCTGGGATTGGGAACGCACCGGCCGGCTCGCCTCGCTCCTCGGATCACTCAAGATCGCCGCGCGCGGCGGCCAGAATCACGCGGTTGCGCGCGACGCTGTCGCGGCGCTGTACGAGCAGCGCTTCGGTCAACCTCTCTTCTAGCGCTGCGTCACCGCGAAACGATCAATCCGGCTTGGGCTCCACCGCTGCGCGGCTCGGAACCTGGAACAAGCGCCCGTCGTCGAGCCGGATGGCCGTGAGCGTTCCGCCCCAGACGCAACCCGAATCGAGCATCACGACGTTCGGCGCCAGCATGAGCTCGAGCGTCGACCAGTGGCCGCAATAGACGGTGTCGCCCGCCGAGCGCCGCGACGGATGCGCGAACCAGGGCGCGAATCCCGCCGGAGCATGATCGGCTCCACGTTTCTCGGAGAACTCCATCGTTCCGTCGGCGGTGCAGAAGCGAAGCCTCGTGCAGGCATTGACCACCGCGCGCAGCCGGTCCATGCCGGCGAGGGAATCGTCCCAGCGCGCCGGCTCATCGCCGTAGAGTCGCGCGAGGAATTCGCCGTGCGCGGGCGAGCGGAGCGCGGCTTCGACTTCGTGCGCCAGCCCCAGCGCCTCCTCGGCGCTCCACGTCGGAACGAGTCCCGCGTGGACCATCGTCCGGTGGCCTTCCCGAACGACCAGCGGGAGGCCCCGCAGCCAGTCGAGCAGCTCGTCGCGGTCCGGCGCGGCGAGCACTTGGTCGAGCGTGTCGCGCCGGTGCGGCCGACGATGGCCCGAGGCGACGATGAGAAGATGCAGATCGTGATTACCGAGCACGGTAGTCGCCGCCGCGCCAAGCGCTTTGACGGCGCGAAGCACCCTCAGCGAATCAGGGCCGCGGTTGACCAGGTCTCCAACGAGCCAGAGGCGGTCGCGCGCCGGACTGAATTCGAACGTGTCCAGGAGCTGCCTGAATTCCGCATAGCAGCCCTGGATGTCGCCTATGACGTAGTGGCTCATCCGGCAATTGTCGCCGGCGACGCGTTCGTGCCGCCCGACGTCGGGTGCGTCGCTATTTCTTTAGAGTGAGGATCCAGGCGACCAGCGCCTTGATGTCCTCGTCCGGAACCGCCGAGTTGGGCGGCATCGGGATCTGGCCCCACACGCCCGAGCCGCCCGATTTGACTTTCTGCACGAGCTTCGCCTCGGCGCCCTTGTCGTTGCGGTATTTCGCCGCGACGTCCTCGTACGCCGGACCGACAATCTTCTTGTCGACGGCATGGCAGGCCGAGCAACCGTCCTTCTGCATCATCGCGAGTCCGGATTTCATGTCGAGCGGCGCACCGGGCTTG
>DATFCW010000415.1:0-8803 GCA_035252665.1 Casimicrobiaceae bacterium
TTCGGGTCGTAGAAGCCGAGCGCTTCCAGCGTGCGCTGCGCATGCGCGTAGAGCGCCTCGATGTCCTCGTGCGCTGCGGAGCGGAACCGTGGCGCGTGCCACACGTCGCCGCCATGCGCGGCCATTCGCAACTCCCACGCAGCGACCTGCACGGCCGCCGCCAGATTGAGCGAAGCGTAATGGGGATTCGCGGCGATCGTCGCGACCGCAGAGCACCGCGCGACCTCGTCGTTGGAAAGGCCCGACATCTCCGTGCCGAACACGAGCGCAACGTCGCCCGAGGCGGCATGTGCGATCGTTTCGCGCGCGGCCGCGCGAATGCCGAGCACGCGGCTCGCGAAATGGCGTGGCCGCGCGGAGAGGCCGATCGATAGCGACGTGCCGGCGAGCGCATCGTCGAGCGTGCCGAAAAGCTTCGCCGTATCGAGCACGGATGTCGCGCCTGTCGCGAGCGCAGTTGCATCGCCATGCGGAAAGCGCTTCGGCGCGACGAGCGAAAGCCGCGTCAACCCCATCGTCAGCATGGCGCGCGCCGCAGCGCCGATGTTCGCGGGCAGGCTGGTGCGCACGAGCACGATGCGAACCCGCGCCAGCGGATCGTCCGCGGTCATTTCGTACAATGCGAAGCACCGCACGCGGCATCGATGCACGCGCGCGACCAAACGGGATCCGCGACATGCACCCGATGCTCACCACGGCGGTCAAGGCGGCGCGCCGCGCCGGCAACATCATCTCGCGGGGCGCTCGCGATCTCGATCTTCTCACCGTCACCGCGAAGGGGCCCAAGGATTTCGTGAGCGAGGTCGATCGCGCGGCGGAAGCGGCGATCGTCGAAACGCTGCACGCCGCTTATCCCGATCACGGCGTCTTCGCCGAGGAAGGCACCGGCCGCGACAAGAATCCGAACGCCGAGTATGTGTGGATGATCGATCCGCTCGACGGCACCACGAACTTCCTGCACGGCTTTCCGCAGTATTGCGTGTCGATCGCGCTCGCGCATCGCAATCTGGTGACGCAGGCGGTGATCTACGATCCGGTTCGCAACGATCTCTTTACCGCGACGCGTGGCCGGGGCGCATTCCTGAACGATCGGCGCATCCGCGTCTCGCGCCGCGCGCATTTGCGCGATTCGCTGATCGGGACCGGTTTCCCGTTTCGCGACGGCAACTATCTCGACACGTATCTTGCGATGATGAAGACGATGATCGTGCAAAGCGCGGGACTGCGCCGTCCGGGCGCGGCAGCGCTCGATCTCGCATACGTCGCCGCGGGCTTCTACGACGGCTTCTGGGAGATTGGCCTCAACCCTTGGGATGTCGCCGCCGGAAGCCTGCTCGTGCTCGAGGCAGGCGGGCTGATCGGCGATCTCTCCGGCGAAGGCGATTATCTTCACGGCGGACAAGTCATTGCGGGGACGCCGAAGGTCTTTGCGCAAATGGTACAGGCGCTCGCGCCCTATCGCGGCGATCTCGCGCGCGACCTCGCCGCGGCGCGTCGCTGATCGTTTTCGCAGCGTCGCGCCGCGAAATTCATTCGCGCGTGCGCCGCGATGCGCCGCCGACGTGCGCGTCGGGATCGTTCGCGACGATCTCGACCGTCGTGCGCTGCGTCGCCCATTCCACGAGAAGCGCGTAGCCCACGGCGAGCAGCACCGGGCCGAGGAACACTCCGATGAAACCAAACGCGGCGATGCCGCCCAGCACGCCGAGCAGCACCAACATGAACGGCAGGACGCTGCCGCGGCTGATGATCAGCGGCTTGATCACGTTGTCGATCGTCGACACGACGAATACGCCCCACAGGAGCACGAAGATGCCCCATCCGGTTTCGCCGTTGTTGATGAGCCACAAGCCCGCGGGCGCCCAGACGAGTGGCGGGCCGACGGGCACCGGCGACACGATGAACGTCACAAGTCCAAGCAGCGGCGCGGCACGAATGCCGGCGATCCAGAATCCGATCGCCGCGACGACACCTTGCACTAGCGCGGTGCCGAGGATGCCGAGCACGACGCCGCGCACGGTCGCGGTCGCGACATCGGCGAGATGCGCGCCGCGTTCGCCCGCGATCCGCTCGCCGGCAACGCGCAAGCGCGCGGCAATTCCGTGTCCATCGCGAAACATGAACCACGCGATGAAGATCGACAGCGTGAGTTGCAGCACTGCGCCGAGCACCGACGCGCCCGACGCGACGGCGAGCTTGCGCAGCGGCTCGACGTATTGCGACAGCACCGAAAGAAGATGCGCGGTGTCGTGCGCCATGCCGTTCCAGTAGTCGGCGATCGTCGTTCCGATCAGCGGCAGCGTCGCCACCCACGCGGGGGCCTCGGGTGGTCCGGTTGCGAGCAGTTGACGACCCCATGATGCGACGCGCTCGGCGTTGTCCGCGATCGTGAGGCCGACGACGATGAACGGCGCGAGCATCAGCAGCGCGAGCAGCAGCACCATTGCTAGCGCCGCGAGCGCGTCGCGTCCGCCGAGCCGCACGTGAAGGCGCAGATACAGCGGCCACGTCGTCGTGCAGAGGATCGCCGCCCACACGAGCGCGGTCAGGAACGGCTGCAGCACGAGGTAGCAGCCGACGATCAGCATCGCGAGCAAGGCGAGCGTGAGCGTCTGGTCGATTCGCATCTCAGAAGCCAGAAGTCAGAGGACAGATGCGCCGGAGTTTTCGGTGGCGCGGCAAAGCCGCGTAATGAGCCCTCACAATCTCACGATATTCGCGTTGATTGCCCTTCTGTCTTCTGACGTCTGTCTTCTGACTTCTGTCTTCCGATCCCTGACTCCTGACCACTGACAACCGACTCCTGAATCCTGTCCTGCAACTGATCGAGATCGACTGGCTTCACGAGGTAGCCATCGAAACCCGCTTCGCGCGCCTGGTCGGTGTCGGCCGGTTGTCCGTACCCGGTGATCGCGATCAACTTCGCGCGCGACGTCGCGGGATCCGCGCGTAGCTTCCGCGCGAGCTCGTAGCCGGTCATGCCCGGCAAGCCGATGTCGAGGAGGATCACGTCCGGATCGAACGTCGCCGCGCGCGACATCGCCTGGTCGGGATCGTGCGCGGTCAATACTTCGTAGCCGTTGAGCGAGAGTAGCGTGCCGATCGCATCGGCCGCATCGACATTGTCATCGACTACCAGGAGCCGCGTCGCGCGCGCCGGCGCTGCTTCACCGGCCGACTTCCCTTGGGTGGTCGCGACTGCAGGCGCTGCGGGAAGGCGTAACACGAAGCGGCTTCCCTTGTCGCGACCCTCGCTTTGGACCGATACCGATCCTCCATGGAGACGCGCGAGCCGCGCGACGATCGCGAGGCCGGTGCCAAGACGCTGTGGTGCGCTGGCCGCGCCCTCGCTCGCCTTGTCGAACAGGTCGAACAGGATCGGCTGCATGTCGTCCTCGATGCCGCTGCCACTGTCGACGATCGAAATCTCGACGATGTCGTCGCTTACCCCCGCGGCGATCGCGATGTTGCCGTCCTGTGGCGTATGTCCGACCGCATTGCCGATCAGGATCGACAGCATCTGCTCGATCCGCGATGCATCGCCGGCTACAAAAAGCCCCTCGCGCGGCACGTCGAGTGCAAGCCTCTGGCCGCGATCGCGCATCGCCGCGTCGTAGCGCGCGACGGCGCGCGCGACGATCGGCGCAATGTCGATCGACTCATGGGCGATCTGCAGGTTGCCGCTGTCGATGCGGGAAAGATCGAGCAGGTCGTCGACGAGGCCCGCAAGCCGTGCGCAATTGCGCTCGATGATCTCCTGCGCGCGCGCGACGCGCGAATCGTCGTGCGGCGACAGGCGCTGCAAAAGCTCGACCGAGCTGCGGATCGGTGCGAGCGGATTGCGCAGCTCGTGCGCGAGGGAAGCGAGAAATGCGGTCTTGCGCTGCTCGAAGATGCCAAGCCGCGATGCCGCCTCCTTTCGGTCGGTCACATCGAGGAGCGCGCCGATGTAGCCGGCGAATTCGCCTTCGCCGTCGAAGCGCGGTGCGCCATGATCGAGCACCGATCGGTACGCGCCATCGCTACGCCGCAACCGGTATTCGAGCGTGAACGACTTTCTGGCGTCGAACGCTTCGGCGAACGCCGCCTGGCGCGGGCCGAAATCCTCGGGATGAATGCAGGCCGTCCAGCCGTCACCAAGCTCCTCGTCGAGCGAACGGCCGGTGAACGCAAGCCACGCGCGATTGAGATAAACGTAGTGGCGCTCGCGATCCGACATCCACAGCGGAACAGGCGTCTGGTCGGCCATTACGCGAAAGCGTGCCTCGCTTTCCTCGAGCGCCGCGCGTGCACGACGCGCGTCGGTGGTGTCGCGAAAGACGACGACGAAACCGCCGCGCGAGCCTGTGCGACCGCGAATCGCGCCCACCTTCGATTCGACGACGCGCTCCTCGCCGTCGCGCGCGACGAGGAGCAACCCGGCCGTCGCATCGTCGGTGCCCGTTTCGAGCGGCAACGTCGCCGGCCGCCGCGTCTGCTCATCAAACGTGCGAAACACTTTCGCGATCGGTCTGCCGATCGCTTCGGCGACGGGCCATCCAGTCAGCTTCGCGGCGCATTCGTTCGCGAACGTGATGTTTCCGTGCGCGTCGGTGGCGATGACCGCGTCACCGATCGACTGCAGCGTGATCTGCATCCGGTCGCGTTCGGCGGCAAGCTCGGAGCGCGCGTGCTCGAGGCCGGCTTCGCGCGCGAGCACCTCCCGCGCGAGCGACTCCGCACGTTCGCGGGATGCGCGTAGCGCCGATGCGATGCCGCCGATGCAAAGCGCTGCAGCGCAATACAGCCCGAGTTGCACCGCGTCGTCGATGTCGAGCGCCCCGAAACGATCGCGCGGGCTCAAATACGCATACCAGGAAATGCAGGCGCCTAGCAGCGTCGCGAACGCCGCGGGACCGAGGCCGCCGTACCACGCGGCAAACGCGACCGACAGGAGCAGCGGCGCATATGTCACCTGGTTCCCGAGCAACGGATCGAGGAGGATGCGCAAACCCCATGCGGCGATGCAGGCAAGCACCGCGACCGCGTATCCCCACGCCACGCTGGTCGATGTCGACCTTGATGCAGTCGCAGTCGCGTCGCTCGTCGCCTCGTCAGCATCCGCTTCGGTGTCCGGATGACCGAGCGAATTGAGGATCCACGCGACGACGAACGCCACGATGGCGGGCAGGCCGAGGCCCAGGCCGGCGACCGTCAGTGCGACGAGGAGATCGTCGACGCCGACCGTGCGAAACACCGCCCAGACGATGACGGCGCCGCTCGCGACAAGGAACGCGCCCCCGATCCACGTCAGGCCTTGAGCGATCTGCGAGAGCGTGCGGTCGTGCTCCATGTCAGGGAACAGGTATCAGGTGACAGGTATCGGTTGCGGCAGCGTCACATCGCGCACGGTGGCGCGCCATTCAGGCGCGGCCGCTACCGTCGCTGACCCTGACAACCGATAACTGTCAACTGACAGCTGATTGTCGCACGCGGGCGTTGCCCTTCGTCGACTCGGCAATTCGCGAAAGGAGCTCGCCCATTCGCCGGGTCGATTCGTGCTGCGGCCAAAGGGTCGTGGCGCGTTCTTTCGCACGAGCGCCGAGCGAAGCCGCCCATCGCGGATCGTCGAGCAGCGCGTCGACCGCGACGGCAAGATTGCCGCTGTCTCCCGGCGCGACGAGCAAACCCGTTTCATGGTTTTCCACGAGCTCCGGGATGCCGCCCACCGCGGTCGCGACCACCGCAACGCCGGCGGCCATGCCTTCCATCAGCGCGAGCGGCATGCCTTCGGCGTGCGATGGAACGACGAGCGCCGTGAGCAAAGGCAACAATGCGAGGACGTCGCGACGTTCACCGAGGAACCGCATGCGATCGGCGACGCCGAGAAGCCGCGCATCGCGCTCGACGCACTCGTGCATCGGCCCGTCGCCGATCATCATGAATAAGACTCGCGGATGCTTCACAACGAGTTGCGACGCCATCCGCACGAAAAGCTCCGGCGCCTTCTCCGGCGACAGCCGGCCGACAAATCCGACGACAGCGGTATCCTCCGCGACATTGAGCATGCGCGCAAAGGCCGTTCGCGCCATTGGCGCGTCGATCGACGGCACGCCGTTCGCCACGAGATGCAATCGTTCGCGCGGCACGCCGAGCGCGCGCGCCTGCCCGTATGCCGCGCGGCACACGACGCTCATGTGCATCCGCTCGACCATTCGATGCGCTTCCAGGTCGAGCATCGATACGCTCGAGCCATGAATCGTCGCGAGACAGGGTCGGTCGGTGAGCGCGCTGACGAGCGCGCCGAGCACGTGCGCATTGGCGAGATGCGCGTGCAGCACGTCAACGTCTTCGTCCTGGGCGAACGACGCAGCGAGCTGCACCGTCGACCAGAGGGGGTCGTCGCGGACGGGCGCAATCAGCACTTCGACGCCGGCGTCGCGAAGCGCGGTGGTGACGTGACTTTCGAACGGGCACAGCGCGCTCATGCGATAGCGCTCGCGCGGAAGCGACTGCACGAGGCGAACGACGCACGTCTCCATGCCGCCGGTGATCGCGTTGCCGAGGATCTCGAGAACGTGCAGCGGTTTCATCAATCAGATACGAAGCCACGCGCGCGCGGTGCCGGCGAACACGCGCTCGCGATCGCGTTCGGCAACGTCGAGCTCGTCGAAAAGCCGCCTCACCGTCCCGACGCGCGCGGCGATGTCGCTTCCCGGGCACGGCAAGAAGCAATCGCTGCCGAACTGCAGCAGCGCGGGCGTCAGCACGTCGAGCGCAAGCCTTAGCACATGCGCGCGATAAGGCGGCGGCGGCCCGAACGAGATGTCGAAGCGGAACTGGCTCTCGTCGGGCGGAACGCCATTGATGAGGTCGATGACGCCGACGGCGTTCGCCTCGTCGCACCATGGCCATCCGAGATGCGCGAGCGTGACGCGAAGGCCCGGATGATCGCGGATCGCCTCGAACTCGACGGGACGACAAAAGCGTCCCGAGCGCCCGTCGATGAAGATCCCGCTGTGGAAGAGGATCGGTGCGCCGCGCTCGGCCGCGACTGCGAACACCTCGTGCGCGCGCTCGTCGGACGGAAACCACCCGGACGGCACCATCTTCAGACCACGTAGCCGGTGATCGTCGAGCGCGCGCCGCGTCTCGTCGATCGCGCCGTCAAGCCGCGGATTGACGACGGCGAAGCCGATCATCCGGTCTTCGTGTCCCGCGACGAGCGAGGCGAGATACGCGTTCGCGCGCGAAAGCGAATCCGCGTCGTGCATCGTGTAGCCGTCGGAGAGAAACGGCGCGAGCAGGATGCCAGCGTCTACGCCCGCGGAGTCGAACGCCTCGAGCACGTCGTCCGCGCGCTCGCGTCCCGTGCAGTGGAGGTGGGCGTCGATCAGCATCGCGCTGCCTTCGCCGCGGTCGAATCGCGACCGTCTCGCGCTATGCGCTCTTCGCCGCGACGCGCGACGATGCGAGCCGCTGCGCGATTTCGGCCGCCTTCTTGCCGGCGATGAACGCGTGATCCGAGTTGTAGTACTCCCATTCGCTGTAGCGGCCCGCGAGGATGATGTCGAAATGCGCGAGCCATTCGCGAATTCGCGCGACGCGCTCGGCGCGGCCGTGGTCATAGATCACGTACGCGTACGGCATGTCGACCTGGTTCGAGGTGAGCAACGCGTCGGAGGGATCGAGCAAGCCCACGCGAATGCAATCGGCGATGCAACGCTCGGTCAGCGCAGCGCCCACGGCGGGCAGCGGCTTCGTCGGCGAATAGCTGATCTCGCACGTCAGGCCGAAGCCGCCCGGAGGATTGCAATGCGGGCTTGCGTTGCCCTGCAGGAAGATGCGGTGGAACACGGTGTCTTCGGGAAAGTAGATCCAGTGCTTGTCCGAAATACGCGGTCGCGCGACGCCGAGATTCACGCAGCGTATCGACACGTGCCGCAGTTCGCTCGCCATGCGCCGGATCTCGCCCGGTGCTTCGTCGCCCATCGCCGCGATCAATGCGGGCAGCGGAATCGTGCTGATCATGGTGTCGTAGCGAAGGCGCCGCCCGTCCTTCAGCGTCACGGTGCGAAGAAGCGGCGAGACGCGCTCGACATCGGCTTGCAGCATGAGATCGCCGTGCAGGAGCGGAAGAAAACCGTTGACGAGCGACTGGAACCCGCCGCGCAACGGATAGCCGAAGCGCGCGTTCGGCCCCATCGGCTTCGCCACCGGTGAAAGCGCGCCTTCGATCATTTCCTCGAGGTCCGGTAGCGGAACGCGGCCGCCGAGCCACGACGTTTCCATCTCGGACAGCGGAATCGTCCACAGCTTGCGATTGTAGGGAATCGCGAAATGCTTCGCGACACCCGCGCCCCACGTTCGGTAGATGAATTCCTCGAAGTTGCGCGGCGCATCGTCGCGTAACGACATCGTCCCCTGCGACGCGACGCCGGTCGCATCCCCACAGCAGTCTTCGATGTGCGCCGTGTCGCCTGCAACATCGCCACCGTACGAAAGCGCGCCGAACCGCGCCTCGATCGCGCCTACGAGACATTCGCGAAGCACGTTTGGCGGAAGGCCGTGCAGCGCGCCCTGGAACGGATAGCGCGTGTACACGCCCTTGCTGTAGATCCACGCCTCGCGCTCCTGCCAGTGCACGTTGTCGCCGAGGAGCAGCCGATAGAGATCCTGCACGTAGGGATCCTCGGAGAACATGATGTGCCCCGCGTGATCGAACGTGAATCCGGTGTCTTCGATCGAGCGGCACCACCCACCGACTTTCGCCTCGCGCTCGATCAGCACGCTGCCCGCGCCGTAGTGATAAGCAGCGGACAAT
>DATFCW010000416.1:0-2691 GCA_035252665.1 Casimicrobiaceae bacterium
GTGCGCGAAGCTGGCGGGCTGGCAGTCGCGACGTTCGCCATCGAAGTCCGCGAACGGTGGGGATCGGGCGACCGGTCGCGGCTTCTCGTACGTTTTCTACGACAACAATCGCACGTACGTCGCGATGGCGTGCGAGGTCGACGTGAGTCGCAGCACCGGTCGCGTGCGCGCGACGCGCTTCTGGGTGGCGCACGATTGCGGGCTCGTCGTCAATCCCGACGGACGAAGGCGCAGATCGAAGGCAGCGTGATCCAGACGCTGAGCCGCACGCTGCTCGAGGAGCTCACATGGGATCGCTCACGCGTAACGAGCGTCGACTGGAAGTCGTATCCGATCCTGACGTTCCCCGACGTGCCGAAGATCGAGATCATGCTGATCGATCGACCGGACAAGCCCGCGTGGGGCGTGGGAGAACCCTCGTGCGCGCCCGTTCCGGCGGCGCTCGCGAACGCGATGTTCGATGCGACCGGTGTGCGCGTTCGGACCGCGCCGTTCAGGCCCGAGCGCGTGAAGCCGCTTTTGAGTCCCGCGTAATTCCGACGCATGGGGCGCGTTCGCCGGGCACCGGTTGACACGGCGGCGACATGCGCGCACATTGGCAGCGCCTCAATCGCGAAAGGAGGTGATCCATGAAGAAAACCCTGATCGGAACGACGCTCGCGCTGTTTGCCTTCGCTCCCGCGATGGCAGTGGCCGACTGCGGCGGAATGCACGAGCAGGCGGCTGCAATGGCATCATCCAAGCCGGCCGATACGGCCGCACAGGCGCAGGTCGCAAGCAAGGCGGCGACACCTGTCGTTGCCAAGGCGACCACGGCGAAGCACGTGAAGCAGGCGAGCAAGACGGCAACGTCGCCGTCGAAGACCGACGGATCGACTGTCGTCGCGAAGAACAACTAAGGCCGTTCCGGCATTCGCCTCACAAGGCCCGCCGAGCGCGGGCCTTTTTACGACGATCGATCGTGCCGCGATTCCCGTTGTCTAGCGATAGTCTCGCGCCACTGCCTCTTCGCTGACGAACCCCGCCTCCAGGTCGGATCGGATCGCTTCCTGGCGTCGTTTGTGTGGGTCGCCATAGCCGCCGCCGCCAGCTTCCAGGCACGTCACGCGATCACCCGGCGCGAGAACATAACGGCCCTTCGGATGCACCGGCTTGCCGTTCACAAAAATCTGTCGCAGCCCCCCCGGCTGTCCGCCAAGCAATCCCGCCGGCGCGAACTGCGTGCGGCCTGCCAGGCACGCAATCGCCATGTCGCTTCCACTGTCGTTGACGAGCTCGATGCGTTGACCCAGGCCTCCGCGAAATTCACCGGCGCCGCCGCTGTCGCACAAGAGCTCCTTGCGATCAACCCGCATCCCGGTCAGGTTCTCCCACACCTCGATCGAGGAACCGGTCATGTTCGACGGCGAGGGCGTCGTCGACGCACCGTCGAGACCGGCGAGCGCGCCGTAACCACCCGACGCAAAGAAGATACTCGAAACACCGCGCCCATCGCGCGTACGTCCCTGCACGTTGATCAAATTCAGCATCCCGGAGTCGGCCTGCACGCGGTCGGGCACCGCTTCAGCGAGCGCCGCGAAGATCAGCGGCACGACGAAGTGGCCCACGATATGCCGGCCGCCGGTGGGCGAGGGCGGCACGGCATTCAGGATGCATCCTTCCGGCGCGAAGACGCGCACCGGCAACACCGATCCCTCGTTGTTCGGTATGCGAGGTGTCGTCAGCACTTTGATCGCATAGCAGGTCATTGCCCGCGTGTAGCAGAGCGGGACGTTGATCGCGGAACGGATCGCGGCGCTCGAGCCTGTGAAATCGGCGCGCGCCTCGCCGTCGGCGATCGCGATCGCACAGGCGAGATGCAGCGGTTCATCGCGGCCCTCGAGATCGATCGTCCCGCGATACATGGCGGCAGGAAGCTTGCGCAGCTCCTCGCGCATCGCGCGCTCGGATTGCTCGAGAATCGCATCAGCGAGCTGTTCCAGCGTATCGATTCGATACTCGTCCATGAACTCGCATAGCATCCGCGCACCGACCGATGTGCACGCTACGTTGGCGAGCAGGTCGCCGACCGTCTGATCGGGCACGCGAACGTTCGTCCGTACGAGATCGAGCAGCGCATCGTCGACCCGTCCTTCGTGAACGAGTTTGATGACCGGCAGGCGAAGGCCTTCTTCGTACACTTCACCCGCAGCGGCCGAAAAGCCACTCCCCCCGATGTCCGGGAGGTGCGTGATGCTCATCGCGTACCCGACGAGCCGAGCATCTCGAAAAACCGGTTGCATGACGTTGATGTCGAACAAGTGACCCGTGCCGATCCACGGGTCGTTCGTTACCACCACGTCGCCTTGGTGAAGCGTATCGGGCGGGAAGCGCGAGAGCATTGCCTGAAGCGTTGCGGGCGCGGTTCCCGTGAATGACGGGACGCTGTAGCTGCCCTGCGCGATCGATCGTCCGCGCGCATCGAAGATCACGCACGAAAGATCGTAGCTTTCGCGCACGTTTGTCGAGAACGACGTACGCACCAGCGTGTTGATGATTTCGTCGGCAATCGAGATCAGCCGGTTCCACTGAATGCCAAGGGCGATCGGGTCGTAGTTCAACATGGCTCTTCAGGATCCACCGACGTCGATCACGAGATTGCCGCGCGCGTCCAGATGCGCACGATCGCCAGGCACCAGCACGCATGTCGAT
>DATFCW010000417.1:0-3732 GCA_035252665.1 Casimicrobiaceae bacterium
GCCACGACGAACGCTGCCAACGACGATTTCATGTCCGCCGCGCCGCGCCCGTACAGGTAGCCGTCGCGGATCGTTGGCGTGAACGGATCGCTCGACCATTCGTCGAGCGGACCGGTCGGCACGACGTCGGTGTGGCCCGCCAGACAGACGAGCGGATGCGCATCGCCGCGCCGCGCCCAGAGATTGGTGACGCCGTTGACGACGACGGTCTCGCAGTGAAAGCCGAGCGGAGCGAGACGTTCGGCGATCAGCGCCTGGCAGCCCGCGTCGTCGGGCGTCACCGACCGACGCTCGATCAGCGCGCACGCGAGATCGAGAACGGGACTTGCGGATGGTTCGCGGCCGGCGCGCATGCGACGAAAATTAAATTGGGGTCACCGACCGAAAACCATGACAGCAAGCCAAAGTGGTCAGAGACGAATCTCCACGACGATGCCGGGTGCCCGGGCGTTCTGGCTGGAAATTCGTCTCCGACCCCCTAAACCAAACGCCGACCCCGCTACCGCTCGAGCAACTCGGGATTGATCGTCATGTTCGCGAAGTCGGCGGCCGGCCGCGCCTTCGCGACCCTCGGCTCGTGGTCGACCATCTCGAGGCGCGACGACGGCGAGTTCTGGTTGATGAGCCAGGCGAGGTTCGTCGACGAGTCCGCTGCGATCATCGCCTCGTCGTAGCTGATCTTCTCGTCGAGATACAGCTTGCAAAGCGCCTGCTCGAACGTCTGCGATCCGGGATAGAGCGACTGCTCCATCGCTTCCTTGATTTGCGTGAACTCGCCATTCTTGATGAGCTCGGCGATCAGCGTCGAATTGAGCAGAATCTCCACCGCCGGCTGCTGCGCGCCTTCGAGGTTGCGCACGAGCCGTTGCGACACGATCGCGCGAAGCCCGATCGACAGGTCGGACAGCACCGCGGAGCGGGAATCGTGCGGGAACAGATTGATGATCCGCGACAGCGCGTGATAGCTGTTGTTCGCATGGATCGTCGACAGGCACAAATGTCCGGTCAGCGTGTGCAGGAGCGCCGCCTGCATCGTTTCCTTGTCGCGAATCTCGCCGATCATGATGAGGTCGGGCGATTCGCGCAGCGCACTTTGCAGCGCCATGTGGTAGTTGTGCGTATCGACGCCGATCTCGCGTTGGTTGACGATGCTCTGCCGGTGCTCGAACAGGTATTCGATCGGATCCTCGACCGTCAGGATGTGACCGGTGCGGTTGTTGTTGCGATGGTCGATCATCGCCGCTAGCGTCGTCGACTTGCCCGAGCCGGTCGCCCCGGCAATCAGGACGAGGCCGCGCTTTTCCATCACGAGATCGAGCAGTACCGGCGGAAGATGCAACGCCTCGAACGCTGGCACGGTGCTCCGCACGTAGCGGATTGCGAGCGCGATCGAGCCGCGCTGGCGGAAGATGTTGATCCGGAAGTTGCCGACGGCCTTGTCGAGGTGCGATAGGTTCATCTCGCGCTCGTTCTCGAACTCGCGCGCCTGCTCCTTGCTCATCAGGTCGTACGCGATGCGGCGCACGGTCTCGACGTCCATCGACTGGCTCGATACGGGATGCACGATGCCGTTGACCTTGATGTTGATCGGCGCGCCGCACGAGATGTAGAGGTCCGACGCCTGCTTGTCGGCCATCAGCTTGAAGAGTCGGTCGAGGTACATGGGCTGCCTTTCCGGCGGGAATCCCGAAAGCTCCTTCGCGCATCCGGCTCCGCGACGGGCTGTGATAGTGTCACGAGTCGCGTCGGCCTGTCAGCATGCGGCGCGAAGCGCCACTATGCGACGCCCGGACGCAGTCTCGTCCCAGGTGCGACCCCACGCCTAAGCAACTTTCATGCTTGCCATCATCGGCGGTTCCGGCTTGACGCGCCTGTCGACGCTGGCCGTCACGCATCGCCAGGTCATTCGAACGCCGTACGGCGAGCCTTCCGCGGCGCTGGTGTTCGGCGAGATCGCCGGTCACCGTGCGATCTTTCTTGCCCGCCATGGTCACGGGCACACGATTCCGCCGCACCGCGTCAACTATCGCGCGAATTTGTGGGCGCTGCGGGAACAGGGCGCCGCGGCCATCCTCGCGATCGCATCCGTTGGCGGCATACGCGGCTGTGCTCCGGGCGATCTGGTGCTCCCGCATCAGTTGATCGACTACACGTCAGGGCGCCCGAATACCTTCTTCGACGGCGAAGACCAGCAGGTGGTCCACGTCGATTTCACCCATCCTTATTCACAGCGGTTGCGCGAGATTTGTCTGTCCGCGGCAACAGCGGGATCGATCGCGCTGCGCGATGGCGGCGTCTACGGCGCGGTGTCCGGGCCGCGCCTCGAAACGGCAGCAGAGATCGACCGCATGGATCGCGATGGCGCGACGCTCGTCGGCATGACGGGCATGCCGGAAGCGGGACTCGCGCGCGAGCTCGGCATCGAATACGCGTCGGTGTGCGTCGTCGTCAATCATGCCGCCGGTCGCGGCGACAGCAGGGCGTCGGTCTCGATGGCGGGGATCGCCAACGTGCTCGAGGCGGCGATGGACGACGTGCGCGCGTTGATCGCGCAGGTGGTGCCGCGCGTGCCGCCGGCGCCGCGCGACATCGAGGCATTCGGCCGCGGCCCGATCATCGGGGTCGAGACGAAATGAGAACGACCTGTCGGCACGATCGGTGGCATCGCGAGGTCGAACATTCATGATCCGAGACGTCTTGCGCATGGGCGACCCGCGGCTCTTCGAGCGCTCGCGGGAGGTCGAGCGCGTCGGCACGCTCGAGCTGCTCGAGCTTCTGGCCGATATGCGCGACACGATGCATGCGCAAAACGGCGCGGGATTGGCGGCGCCGCAAATCGGCGTCGGGTTGCGGGTCGTCATCTTCGGCATTACGCGCAATCCGCGCTATCCGGACGCCGAGGAAGTGCCGTACACCGAGCTCGTAAATCCCGTCATCACGCCGCTCACCGACGAGCTCGAGGACGGTTGGGAGGGATGCCTGTCCGTGCCGGGACTGCGCGGCGTCGTGCCGCGTTTCCGCAGGCTTCGCTATCGTGGCGTCGCGCCCGACGGAACGAAGATCGAGCGCGAAGTGGAAGGCTTTCACGCGCGCGTCGTCCAGCACGAATGCGATCATCTCGACGGCATTCTCTATCCGATGCGCATTCGCGATTTCACGCGCTTTGGTTATACCGACATCCTCTTTCCCGGAGTGGCGGCGGTCGAGGAGTGACACGCCCCGATGGCGCAGACTTCCAGGCGTCGTTTCGTCTCGGGTCGGAGAGACAACGATCGGGACGATCGACGAGAGCGGCTCGCACTCGCGGCAATCCAGGGCTTGCATCGCCTGGTGCAGGAAAAGGATGCGCGCATCGACGCTTTGCAGCAGGAGCTCGAGGCGCAGCGGCGCGTCGGCGACCTGACTACCGACCCAAGACATCGGCCCGCGGTGGAACCCACGGCGGCAAGTGAGCGGGACAGGGTGCCAAGCCTGCGAGATCGAGCTCCGCGAAGCCGAGACCCGGCTCGCGATCGTAACGCAGATCGCCGATCACGTGGTTCGTGAACCACGGCGCACGCGCAAACCGCATCAACGCTTCGACTCGACACGAGCTCGTTGCGAGCTCGCGAAGACGCTCGCGCGACAGCACGATCTGTCCACGCCAATGCAGGAACGGCGCGTCGGGTACATCGACAGGTCGAAGCGGCGCGGTGATCTCACCCGTCATGCCACGCGACGGACAATCGAAAC
>DATFCW010000418.1:0-6095 GCA_035252665.1 Casimicrobiaceae bacterium
CGCAGCGAACGCCAGCGGCGATCGATAGCACGAGCTGCGACGTTACGAGATGCGACGCAAGCTCGCGACACGCTTGCGCGATCTGCTGCGGCTTGACGGCAAGCACGACGATGTCGCTGCCCGTGACCGCATTCGCGTCGACGCCCGCATGCAACGCAACGCCCGGAACGCGTTCGCGCAATCGCTCGCGTTGCGCCTGCGACGGTTCGACGATGCGAAGATCGCCCCCGCGCTCGCCGCGCGCGATCAGTGCGCCGACGATCGCCGATCCCATGTTGCCGCCGCCGATGAACGTCGCCTTCATGTCGTCCTCTGGAGTCGCTCGCCAAAGATCGCGCGGCCGACGCGCACCTCCGTTGCTCCTTCGGCGATCGCGATCTCGAGATCGTCGGACATGCCCATCGACAACGTGTCCACGTCGAGCCCCGCATCAACGAGCGCGTCGTGGCAGCCGCGAAGGGTGCGAAACTGCTCGCGCAACCGCTCGACATCGCCGGTCGCCTCCGGAATGCCCATGATGCCTCGAAGGCGCAAATTCGGCAGTGTTGCGACGTAGCGCGCGAGCGCGAGCGCCTCGTCCGGCGCGACGCCATGCTTGGTCGCTTCGCCGCTGGCATTGACCTGCACCAGGACGTCGAGCGGCGCCCTCGACGCCGGGTGCGCGTCCGATAGCCGCCTGGCGATCTGCGGCCGATCGATCGTCTCGACGCAGTCGAACGTCGCCGCCGCCAGCCGCGCTTTGTTGCTCTGCAAAGGGCCGATCAGATGCCAGACGATGTCGCCGAGATCGGCGAGCGCCTCCCGCTTCGCCGCCGCCTCCTGAACGTAATTCTCGCCGAATGCGCGCTGCCCGAGCGCGTGCACGTCACGCACCGCGTCCGCGGGAAAAGTCTTCGAAACCGCGAGGAGGCGCACCGATTCGGGGTTGCGACCCACCGACCTTGCGGCGCGATCGATCCGCTGGCGCGTTGCTTGCCATGCGTTCTCGTGCGGTTTCATAATCGACCGCCATTAGACCATCGAAACTTGGCACATGTATTGCATACTACAGTCCGTTTGTACATCGATAGGCCGTCGCGTACCCTCCGTACACCGATGAAAAGCGGCAAAAACATCCTGGATTGCGTGGCCATTCGCGATTTCGTGCGTCTTGAAACGTTTGCGACGCTACTGACAACTGTCAACTGACACCTGTCGCCTGACATGGATATCACCGAGCTTCTTGCGTTCGCGGTCAAGAACAAGGCTTCCGACCTGCATCTGTCGTCGGGGCTGCCGCCGCTCATCCGCGTGCACGGCGACATTCGGCGCATCAACCTGCCGCCGATGGAGCACGAGGACGTGCACTCGATGGTGTACGACATCATGAGCGACGCGCAACGGAAGATGTACGAGGAATTCCTCGAATGCGACTTCAGCTTCGCGGTGCCGAACCTCGCGCGGTTTCGCGTCAACGCGTTCAACCAGCAGCGCGGCGCCGCCGCGGCGTTCCGCACGATTCCCTCCAAGGTGCTCTCGCTCGAGGAGCTCAATGCGCCGAAAGTGTTCGCGGATCTCACCGATCGCCCGCGCGGATTGATTCTCGTCACGGGCCCGACCGGATCGGGCAAGTCCACGACGCTCGCGGCGATGGTCAACCACGTGAACGAGAACGAGTTCGGGCACGTGCTGACGATCGAGGACCCGATCGAGTTCTTGCACGAATCGAAGAAGTGCCTCGTCAATCAGCGCGAGCTCGGTCCCCACACGCTGTCGTTCCCGAACGCGCTTCGCGCGGCGTTGCGTGAAGACCCCGACTACATCCTGGTCGGCGAAATGCGCGACCTCGAGACGATCCGCCTCGCGATGACGGCGGCCGAAACGGGTCACCTTGTTTTTGCCACGCTGCACACGAGCTCGGCGGCGAAGACCGTCGATCGCATCATCGACGTATTCCCGGCCGCGGAAAAGGACATGGTGCGCGCGATGCTGTCCGAATCGCTCGTCGCGGTGATTTCGCAAACGCTCATCAAGACGAAGGATGGCCAGGGCCGCGTCGCGGCGCACGAGATCATGATCGGCACGCCGGCGATCCGCAACCTGATCCGCGAGAACAAGGTCGCCCAGATGTACTCGGCGATCCAGACCGGCCAGTCGCTCGGCATGCAGACGCTCGACCAGTGCCTCGTCGATCTCGTGCGGCGCAACGTGATCGCTCCATCGGAAGCGCGCACGCGCGCCGTCAACAAGGAGATGTTCGGCGCCGCATGACGCAATTCGCCCGCGGCCAGGGAGATTGATCGATGGAAAGGGAACGCGCGATACGCTTCATCCACGAGCTGCTCGAGCTCCTCGTCAAGGAGCGCGGCTCCGACCTCTTCGTCACCGCAGGATTTCCGCCGGCGGTCAAGGTCGACGGCAAGATCGGTCCGGTTTCGAAGACGGTGCTCTCGCCGCAGCACACGATCGAGCTCGTGCGCAGCGTGATGAACGACAAGCAGGCGGCCGAATTCGAATCGACGAAGGAGTGCAACTTCGCGATCAGTCCGCCGGGTATCGGGCGCTTTCGCGTGAACGCGTTCGTCCAGCAGTCACGTGTCGGGATGGTGCTTCGCACGATCACCACCGAGATCCCGAAGTTCGACGAGCTCGGACTGCCGCCGGTGCTGAAGGACATCATCATGTCCAAGCGCGGCATCATGCTGTTCGTCGGCGCGACGGGCGCGGGCAAATCGACGTCGATGGCGTCGCTGCTCGGCTACCGCAACGAGAACAGCTTCGGCCACATCGTCACGATCGAGGACCCGATCGAATTCGTGCACGAGCACAAGAACTGCATCGTCACGCAGCGCGAAGTTGGCGTCGACACCGACAACTGGGACGTCGCGCTGCGGAACTCGATGCGCCAGGCGCCGGACGTCATCCTGATCGGCGAAGTGCGCGAGAAGAGCACGATGGATTACGCGATCGCGTTCGCGGAGACGGGCCATCTGCTCCTCGCCACGCTGCACGCGAACAGCACGAACCAGGCGCTCGACCGGATCATCAACTTCTTCCCCGAGGAGCGGCGCGCGCAGCTTCTGATGGACCTGTCGCTCAACGTGCGCGCGTTCGTTGCGCAACGGCTGGTTCCGCGCCGGGACGGCAAGGGCCGCGTGCCGGCGGTCGAGATCATGCTGAACTCGCCGCTCGTCTCCGATCTGATCTTCAAGGGCGACGTCGGCGGCATCAAGGACCTGATGAAGCGCTCGCGAGAGATCGGCATGCAGACGTTCGACCAGTCGCTGTTCGATCTGTACGAAGCCGGCCTCATCAGCTATGAGGACGCGCTGCGCAACGCGGATTCGCTGAACGACCTTCGCCTCGACATCAAGCTCAAGGGCAAGGAGGCGCGCAACCGCAACATGTTCTCGGGGATCGGCAACCTCGATATCGTGCCGGAAGCGAACCAGCAGTGATGTAAATTGGGGACCGTGCCCCAGCCCACCGAGATCAAGCTCCACCAGTCGTCGCACGTCCTCGAGATCGCTTTCGCGGACGGCCGCACGTTCCGGCTTCCGTACGAATTCCTGCGCGTTCATTCGCCGTCGGCCGAGGTGCGCGGCCACGGGCCCGGCCAGGAGGTGCTGCAAACCGGCAAGCGTGACGTCACCATCGTGTCGGTCGAGCCGATCGGACATTACGCGCTTCGCCCGCGCTTCTCCGATGGTCACGACACCGGCATTTATTCGTGGGACTATCTCTACGACCTCGGGACGCGACAGGACGAGCTGTGGCGGCGCTATCTCGAGCGGCTGGCGAGAGAAGGCGGAAGCCGGGACTAGAAAATGGAACCGACGTATTTCGGCTACGAGCAAGTGACCCCCGATGAGAAAACGCGTCGCGTGCGCGGCGTCTTCGACTCGGTCACAGGCAAGTACGACCTGATGAACGACTTGATGTCGTTCGGCATGCACCGCGGCTGGAAGCGCTTTGCCGTGGCGGTGTCCGGCGTGCGAACCGGTCAGCGCGTGCTGGACCTTGCAGGCGGCACTGGCGATCTCGCACGGCTCTTCGCGCAGCGCGTGGGTCCGACCGGCACCGTTGTCCATACCGACATCAACGGCGCGATGCTGACCGCGGGCCGGGATCGATTGCTCGATCTCGGCATCGCGCTACCGACCGTGCAATGCAACGCCGAAGCGCTGCCGTTTCGCGATCGCCTCTTCGATTGCGTGTCGATCGGCTTCGGGCTTCGCAATGTCACTCGCAAGGAGCGTGCGCTCGCCGAGATGGCGCGCGTACTCGCGCCGGGCGGCGTCGCGCTCGTGCTCGAGTTCTCCCGGATCGCCGCACCGCTTGCGCCGGCTTACGACTGGTACAGCTTCACGGTACTGCCGCTGCTTGGCCGTCTCGTCGCGCACGATTCGGCGAGCTACCGCTACCTCGCCGAATCGATCCGCGTTCATCCGGGCCAGGACGCGCTCAAGGCGCTGATGGAACGTTCCGGATTCGATCGCGTCGATTATCACAATCTCGCGGCCGGCGCGGTTGCGCTGCACGTCGGTCGCGTATTCTAGGAAACAGGAAAGCCGCGACGATTGATTCGGCGCGAGCGAGCCCGCATCTCGTGGGGCCGCCGCCCCTCGCGGCCCGCACCCTTTGGGAGGATCCAAGTGAAACGCTTCTTCGCCATGGCCTTGGCCGCGCTCGCCACGTTCGCGCTCGTGCACGCCGATTTCGCCGATGCCGCGCGCATGGGCGGCGGGCGCAGCTTCGGGATGCAGCGAAGCATCGTGCCGAGGACTGCGCCCTCCACGGGCGCGATCACCGGACCCGCGGAGCGCCCCGTGATGCCGGCTACACCCGGCGCGCAAGCGGCGCGTCCGGCACCCGGCGCGGCGACGCCAGCGCCAACGGCATCGCGAACCTCGCGCTGGCTCGGGCCGATCGCCGGGATTGCGGCCGGGCTCGGACTCGCGGCGCTGCTTTCGCATTTCGGCCTCTCTCCCGATCTCGGTGGTCTGCTGCTGATCGGCCTGATCGCCGTCGTCGCGATCGCGCTCGTTCGCGCGTTCGCCGCACGGCGTGCGGCATCGTCGCCATGGCAGTACGCGCAGGCGCCGACAGCACCGCGCGAGCCATTCGCCCATTCACCGGCGCCGTCGATCGACACGGCCTGGGGAACGCCGATCGACGCGACCGCAACCGCATTGCCGCATCCGCCGGGCTTCGAGCCGGCGCCGTTCATCGCGCAGGCGAAGCAGCAGTTTCGTCGATTGCAGGCCGCATACGACCGCGGCGATCGCGCGCTGCTAGCCGACGTCACGACACCGCAGATGCAGGCCGAAATCGGACGCGAGCTCGACACGCGAGGTGCGCACATTGCTACCGACGTCGTCACCCTCGATGCGGACGTCGTCGAAGTCGTGCAGGAAGGCGATCGCTACATCGCAAGCGTGCGCTTCCACGGAACGCTGCGCGAGGACGGCAACGCCACGCCGCAACCCTTCGAGGAGCTTTGGCATCTCGTCAAGCCGGTCGACGGCTCGTCGGGATGGCTGCTCGCGGGCATTCAGCAGTACGCGTAACGGCGGCGTTCATCCGGTGCCCGGGCGCTTGCACGTGGGACTCACGACCGCTGCCGCGAATCGCATCCTCGAGCGCGAGCCGTGGGCGCGCGAGCGCCTGGCGGGTTTCGCAGGGCGCACATTCGCCCTGTGCGTGGGCCCGCTGACGTCCGGCCTGCGCATCGATCCTCGGGGCCTGCTCGAAACGTTGCCGCTCGCCGGCAGCGTGCCCGATCTTTCGCTGTCGCTGTCGCCGCTCGACGTGCCCGCGATGCTTGCGGATCCGAAGCGCTGGAACGAATTCGTGACGGAGGAAGGTGACTGCGATTTGGCCGCTGCGCTGAAGGACCTCGCGCAGACGCTTCCGTGGTTCGTCGAGCGGGGGCTTGCGCGGACGCTCGGGCCGATCGTCGCGCAGCGAATCGCAGATGCGGGCCGCGCGGCATTGACGCTTCCCGAATACGCGGCTACGCGCGTTGCCGCGAACGTCGGCAGCTATGCGCGCGACGAGGCGCACCTCTTGGCGCACCCCGCCGACATGCGCACGCTTGCCGACGACACCGCATT
>DATFCW010000419.1:0-3457 GCA_035252665.1 Casimicrobiaceae bacterium
GATCGATCCGAAGATGCTCGAGCTGTCCGGTTACGACGGCATTCCGCATCTGCTGGCGCCGGTTGTCACCGACATGAAGCTCGCGCCGAATGCGCTCGCGTGGTGCGTGGGCGAGATGGAGCGGCGTTACAAGCTGATGTCGCAATTGGGTGTGCGCAATCTCGCTGGCTACAACCAGAAAATCGCCGAGGCGAAAAAGGCCGGCGAGCCGCTGACGCATCCGTTCTCGCTTACGCCCGACACGCCGGAGAGACTTGAGGAGATGCCGCTGATCGTCGTCGTCGTCGACGAGCTCGCCGACCTGATGATGGTCACCGGCAAGAAGATCGAGGAGCTGATCGCGCGCATCGCGCAAAAGGCGCGCGCCGCGGGCATTCATTTGATTCTTGCGACGCAGCGGCCATCGGTCGACGTGATCACCGGGCTGATCAAGGCGAACATTCCGTCGCGCATTGCGTTCCAGGTGGCGAGCAAGGTCGATTCGCGGACGATCCTCGACCAGATGGGGGCCGAAGCGTTGCTCGGACAAGGCGACATGCTCTATCTGCCGCCGGGTACCGGGCATCCGTTGCGCGTGCACGGCGCGTTCGTGTCCGACGCGGAAGTGCATCGCGTCGTCGAGCATCTGAAGGCACAGGGCGAGCCGCAATACATCGAGGGCATTCTCGAAGCCGGCGCAGCGGCCGAGAGCGGCGACGAGCTCGCGAGCGTCGACGGTCCCGATGCCGAATCGGATCCGATGTACGACCAGGCCGTGGCTGTCGTGCTGAAGACGCGCCGGCCGTCGATCTCGCTCGTGCAGCGGCATCTGCGCATCGGCTACAACCGCGCCGCGCGATTGATCGAGCAGATGGAGCGCGCCGGGATGGTGTCTCCGATGCAGACGAACGGGAATCGGGAGGTGCTCGTGCCCGCGGGCAAAGAAGCATGATCGTGCTCCGCGCATTGCGAAGCTCGCGCATCGCATGGATGGGCGCGCTGCTTTGCTTTTGTTTCGTTCGTGCGCACGCCTCGGGGCTCGATCAGCTTCACGCATTTCTTGAAGGAACGAAGACTGCGCAGGGTGCCTTCAGGCAGGTCGTCACCAACCGCGACGGACGCACGACGCAAACGACGTCGGGCACGTTCGCGTTCTCGCGTCCCGGCAAATTCCGCTGGACGTACGAAAAGCCGTTCGACGAGGTAATCGTCGGCGATGGCGAGAACGTATGGGTCTACGATCGTGACCTAAATCAGGTGATCGTGCGCAAGCTCGATGCGGCGCTCGGTGCGACGCCCGCGGCGCTTCTCGCCGGCGACAACGCCCTCGAGCAGAACTTCACCCTCGTTGCCGCTGGCGCGGAGAATGGAATCGAATACGTCGACGCAACGCCGAAGGCACCGGATTCGCAGTTCAAGAAAATTCGTCTTGGCTTCGTGGCCGAACTGCCACGCACGATGGTGCTCACCGATGCGTTCGGCCAGACGACGACGTTGACGTTCTCCGGCGTCGAGCGCAATCCCAAGCTCGATCCGGGTCTTTTCACGTTCACGCCGCCGAAGGGGGCGGACGTCATCGGCAATCGAAAGTGACTCCGCTCGCCGAACGTCTGCGACCGAAGACGATCGGCGAAGTGATCGGACAGCGACATCTGCTCGCGCCCGGCAAGCCGCTCGCGGTGGCCTTCGCCTCCGGCAAGCCGCACTCGATGATCCTGTGGGGACCGCCCGGCGTCGGCAAGACGACGCTCGCGCGGCTGATGGCCGACGCGTTCAACGCCGACTTCATCGCGATCTCGGCAGTGCTCGCCGGCGTGAAAGACATCCGCGACGCGGTCGCGCTCGCCGAGCTCGCGCGCGATCAGTTCGGGCGGTCGACGATTCTCTTCGTCGACGAGGTTCATCGCTTCAACAAGGCGCAGCAGGACGCGTTTCTGCCCTTCGTCGAACGTGGGCTTCTCACCTTCATCGGCGCGACGACCGAGAATCCATCGTTCGAGGTGAATAGTGCATTGTTGTCACGCGCGGCGGTGTACGTGTTGCATCCGCTCTCGGCGTCCGACCTTTCCCAGTTGCTCGATCGCTCAGTCGCGGCCGCGATGCCGGAGGCGATCGTCGACGGCGCGGCGCGCGATGCGCTTGTGAACTATGCCGACGGCGACGGGCGCAGATTGATCAATCTCGTCGAGCAGCTTGGGATTGCGGCTGGCGAGGTGAAGAAGACGACGATCGACGTTTCGTTCGTCGAGGACACGATCGCGCGGAGCATGCGCCGCTTCGACAAGGGCGGCGACGCGTTCTACGACCAGATCTCGGCGCTGCACAAGGCGGTGCGCGGCTCCGATCCCGACGCGTCGCTCTACTGGATGTGCCGGATGCTCGACGGCGGCGCCGATCCGCTCTATGTCGGCCGGCGATTGATCCGCATGGCGAGCGAGGACATCGGGCTTGCCGATCCGCGCGCGCTCACGGTCGCGGTCGATGCGGTCGCGACGTACGAGCGATTGGGCTCGCCCGAAGGCGAGCTTGCGCTCGCGCAATGCGTGTTGTATCTCGCGTGCGCGGCGAAAAGCAACGCAACGTATCGCGCGTACGAGGCTGCCCGCGCGTTCATCACCCAGGACGGCACGCGTCCCGTGCCCATGCGGCTGCGCAATGCGCCGACCAGGCTCATGAGGCGCATGGGCTACGGCAAGGGTTATCGCTACGCGCACGACGAGGACGACGCATATGCCGCGGGAGAACGCTATCTGCCCGACGACATGCCTGACGTCTCGTTCTACACGCCGACCGATCATGGGATCGAGGCGCGGATCAAGGAAAAGCTTCGCGAGCTTCACAGTCGCGACGAGGCGGCGGGCGGCAAGCGCGCGCCGGAATCGAGCGACGAATGACGGAGGCCTCCGGACCACGACAGCGCGAGCGCATTGGGCCCTGCTAGAATCGTTCGATGCTGGACATCAACGCATTGCGCAGCGATTTGCGGGGAGTCGCAACGGCCCTCGCGAAGCGCGGCGTCGCGATCGACACCGCACGCTTCGAGTCGCTCGAGGCCGAGCGCAAGCGCATCCAGACACGTACGCAAGAGCTGCAGGCGCGACGCAATGCATTGTCGAAGGATGTCGGTCGTGCGAAAGGCAGGGGCGAGGACGCGACGTCGCTGTTGCGCGAGGTCGCCGGCGTCGGCGACGAGCTCGATTCGCTCGAGCGCGAGCTCGACGCGGTGCAAGCGAAGCTTCGCGACTTCCTGCTCGAGCTTCCGAACATCACCGACGCATCGACACCCGTCGGCCGATCGGCCGACGACAACGTCGAAGTGCGACGGTGGGGGACGCCGCGGACGTTCGATTTCACTCCAAAGGATCACACCGACCTCGGCGAGGCGCTCGGCATGCTGGATTTCGCGACCGCGGCGAAGCTGTCGGGTGCGCGTTTCAACTTCCTGCGCGGGCCCCTCGCGCGGCTGCATCGGGCGCTC
>DATFCW010000420.1:0-14106 GCA_035252665.1 Casimicrobiaceae bacterium
GCTGCTGTAGAACCAGTTTGGGGTCAGAGACGAAACTCGCTTATACCGTTGTCGCGATGCGACGGCAGCGTCCGCGAGTTTCGTCTCTGACCCCAAACTGGTCTTGTGTTCGCTCGCAGTACACTTGACGGCTTCGCAAGCGTGCTGACGGAGGCGCGATGGCCACGGTGATCGAATCCAACGATGCCTTCACGGCGTTCTGGAACGACATCCTCGTCCCGAAATTCGAGCGCTTTCGCAACATCATGCTCGACGGGCTTTCGTACCACAGCCGCGTGCCGCTCGCGGAGCTCGCGCTACCCGCAGGCGCGAACGCGCTCGACGTCGGTTGCGGCTGGGGCGACACCGCAATCGAGCTCGCGCGCAAGGTCGGGCCCTCGGGCAGGGTGCTCGGCCTCGACTGCTGCGATGCCTTCCTCGAGAAGGGCCGCCGCGACGCTGCCGCTCAAGGCCTCTCAAACGTGCGCTTCGTCGCTGCCGACGTGCAGACCCACCGTTTCGAGCGCGAGTTCGACTTCTGCTTCTCGCGCTTCGGCATGATGTTCTTCGCGAACCCGGTCGCTGCGATGCGCAACGTCCGAAGCGCGCTTCGTCCCGGCGCCACGCTGATGTTCGTCACGTGGCGTTCGCTCGACGACAATCCGTGGTTCGGCATTCCGAAAGCGATCGTGCTGAAGTTTCTCCCCCCGCCTGGCGAGAACGCGCAGACGTGCGGACCGGGTCCGTTCTCGATGGCCAATGCCGACGTCGTTCGCGCGCAGCTCAAGGCCGCCGGCTTCGTCGATCCGACGTTCACGCGCGTCGACGGTCCGATCATGGTCGGCCGCGACGTCGATCAGGCGATCGACATGCAAATGGCGCTCGGTCCGGCGGGCGAGATCGTTCGCGAGGCCGGCGCGCTCGCGGAATCGCGCAAGAACGAGATCCAGGATGCGTTGCGCAGCGAGATCGGCCGATATCGCGCGGCCGACGGCAGCATCTGGATGGAATCGAGCTCGTGGACGATCGCGGCGCGAAACCCGGGGTGATGTCGCGCTACACGGCAAGCATCGCGTGGTCGCGCGGCGACGCGCGCTTCACCGACAACCGCTACAGCCGGCGGCACCGCTGGCGCTTCGATGGCGGCATCGAGGTTCCCGGATCGTCGTCGCCGCATTCGGTGCCGTTGCCGTACTCGAGTGAAGAAGCGGTCGATCCGGAGGAAGCATTCGTCGCGTCGATATCGAGCTGCCACATGCTCTGGTTCCTGTCGATCGCCGCGAAGCGAGGCGTCGTCATCGATCAGTATGTCGACGATGCCGAGGGCTTCATGGAGAAGGATGCCGACGGCCGGATGGCAGTGACGCGCGTCGTGTTGCATCCGCGAATCGTCATCGATGATCGCGTAGCGTCACGGGACGACGTGGTTGCGATGCACGACGAGGCGCACCACGCGTGCTACATCGCGAACTCGGTGAAGACGTTGGTGACGTGCGAGCCGGTGATCGCGACACGCGACCGCTAGTGTCTCCTGCGGAGATCACTTCACCGCGCCGGCGGCAAGCCCCGACGTGAGCTTCGACTGCAGCGGCAGGAACAGGATCAGCGTCGGCAACGTCGCGACCGCCGACGCCGCCATGATCGCGCCCCAATCGACGCGGTCGTCGCCAAAGAACTGGTAAAGCCCGAGCGGCAACGTTTTCATACCGGTCTGCGTGAGGAACGCGAGCGCGAACAGGTATTCGGTCCAGCACAGCAGGAATGCGTACGTCGCCGTCGCCACGATGCCGGGCAACATGATCGGGAACACGATGCGCCACACGATCTGGAAGCGCGTCGCGCCATCGATCGTCGCCGCCTCGTCGAGGCTCTTCGGCACGGTCGCGAGGTAGCCGGTCAGGAGGTACACCGAGAACGGAATCGCGAACGCCGTGTAGCAGAAGATCATCCCGGCATAACTGTTCGTCAGGTTCCATTTCGCGAACGCGACGAACAGCGGATTGACGAGCACGATCCACGGGAACACCTGGCCGAGCAGGACGGCACCGAACAGCACGCGCCTGCCGACGAAACGAAAGCGCGAGAACACGTACGCGGCGCACACCGACACGAACGTCGACACGAGCGTCGCCGATACGCAAATGATCAGGCTGTTCATCGTATAAACGACGAAGCCCGATGCGAAGATGCGCCGGTAGTTGGCGAGCGTAAATCCGCTCGTCTGACCGAGCATGCCGCCGCCTGCCTTGAACGAGCCGTAGAAGATGCAGATCGACGGATAGATCAAAAAGACCAGCGCGACGATCGTAATGCCGAGCACGAGGAGCGTCGCGATCGGCGTCGGCCGCTGCCAAGTCGCGCGCACGGCACGGCGCTCGCGTGCGGCGCCGACATCGAGCGAGATCGTGGTCACCGACACCGCCTCATCACAGGTTCTGCGCCAATTCGTTGCGCGTCACGAACCGGTAATACACGATGCCGAAGATCGCCATCACCAGCGCCATCACGATGCCGACCGCCGAGCTGTAGCCAACCCGGAAGTCGACGAACGCCTTGATGTAGATTTCGGTCGCGAGCACGTTGGTGAACGTGCCTGGGCCGGCGCCGGTCGCGAGCCACACGTAGACGAAGTTGTTGAACGTCCAGAACACCGACGTCAGCGTCAGCGCGGTGATCGTCGGCATCAAAAACGGCAGGGTGATGTGGCGAAACTGCTGCCAGCGCGACGCCCCGTCGAGGGCGGCCGCCTCGTTCAACTCCTCGGGTATCGATTGCAGGCTCGCGAGGAGCGACAGCGCGACGAGCGGCACGGTGTTCCAGACGATGATCGTGACGACCGAGGGCCACACGGTCGCGAGATTTGCGAAGAACGCGACCGGGTCGTCGACGATGTGAAGCTTGATCAAAAGAGCATTGACGATGCCATTCTGCGCATCGAGCAGGAAGCGCCAAACGACCACGGCAACGATCGGCGGCGTGGCCCATGGAATCAGGATCGCGAGCTTCGCTGCCGTGGACAGGCGAAGTCGAGCCAGCACAGGAGAATCGAGCAGAAGCGCCATCCCGAGCCCGATCAGGATGCGCAACACGACGGACAGCGCGGTGAGCCATACGACGGTGTTGAACAGCAGGTGCCCGAACTCCTGGCTCGTCAGAAACTCGCGGTAGTTGTCGAGCCCGACGAAGCTGCCACCGACGCGAAGCTTCAGAAGCGAAAGGTCGGTCAGGCTGATCGCCGCATTCTGGAACGTGGGATACGCATAGAACGCGGCGAGGATCAGAAACGCCGGCGCGAGCATCAGCGCGATGAATCGACGTTCGCCTGGCATGTCTCACTTGGCCTGTGAAGAGGCGGCTTGTCGCGAAGCGCGTCGTTTGCCGCGATCCAGTCGCTACATCCCGGCGTTCGCGCCCGAACGCCGCAACGAATGCAACTATCGCTATTGTCCGCGCGTCTTCATGAGCTTCGACACGGTTTGCATCAACTCCTCGGCGGCCTGCTGCTCGCTTTCCTGTCCGGAGAGGGCGGCGCTGAACGCGCGGCCGGTCGCGTTCCACATGGCGCCGATCGGCGCCGGTCCGTCGGAATACGGTCCCCACGTCCGTGCGTAGCCGAGCTGCTCGGCGAATCCCTTGAGCTCCGGGCTCCAGTCGACGTTCTTCAGCAGCGATTTCTGCGCGGGAAACTGCGTCGTGTAGAACTTGGTGAAGATCGGCTCGGAAGCAAGGTATTCGATCAGCTTCCACGCTTCCTTCGGATGCTTGGAGTTGGCGTTGATCACGAGCATGCGGCCGCCGATCATCGAGCTGCGCGTCACCGATCCTTTCGGGAACGTGCCGGATACGAACGGCAGCGGCTTGCCCGGATTCGCGGTCGCGTACATTTCCAGCACCTGCTTGTAGGTGTTGGGCGGCATCGCCGCCATCGCCTGCTGCCCGTTCACGAGCGCCTGCAGAATCGAGGGATCGTGCGCATCGCTCGCCGAGAGATTCGACGTCGGATTGTGGCCTTCGGTGATGAACGATTTGTAGTAGCGCATGCAATCGGCGATATCCGCGATGGTGAGATTCATCGCGTACTTGCCATCGGGCTCCTGCACGACCATCGCCTTGCCGTTCGACCACCAGTAGAAGTTGGCGAGAAACCAGATGGCGCCGGATGCCGAGCCGCCCGCCGGAAATCCGAATCCAGCCTTGCCGGTGCGCTGCTTGACGAGGGCGCTGTCGTCGTGCAGTCCCCTCCACGTATCGGGCAACTTGGTGATGCCCGCTTCCTTGAGCAGATCGGTGCGGTAGACCATCGCCCATGTGTCGGTCGTCCACGGCAGCCCGTAGATCTTGCCGTCCTTGCTTTGCGCGAGATCGTGCGCCATGAAATCGGCAAAGCCGCTGCCGGGCGGCGAGCTCTTGATGAGATCGTTGAGCGGGAGCACGGCGCCCGCCTGGCCCATCTCCTTCACCCACACCTGCGCGACGTGCACGACATCGGGTCCCTGCCCCGCGGCGGCTTCGCGGAGGAACTGATCGCGCGCGTCGCGCCAGCCGATCCGTTGCAACGCGACCTTGATGCCCGGGTTCTGCTTCTCGAACTGGTCGAGCGCGGCGCGGAGCTCCTTCTCTTCGGTGTCGTTGAAGCGGAAGGTGAGGTTGACGACGTTCTGCGCGGCGGCGGAACCGACCGCGAACGCGAGCGCGCCCATCAGCGCGGTGAAGAATCGCGTCCATGTCTTCATCATGGCCTCCTGTCGGCGCATTGCTGCGCGGCCATGCTAACGTTATCATCGAACCGATGTCAATGCGCCGACAACGATGACGGCGATCGCCGAAATCGCGCGAAGCCGTATTCGTGCGCCCTCGCGTATGCAGGACGTCGCACGTCTCACCGGCGTCTCGGTGATCACCGTATCGCGCGTGCTGCGCGAGCCCGACAAGGTCGCCGAGGACACGCGAGCGCGCGTGCTCGCGGCAATCGAGACGATCGGCTACGTGCCGAATCTCGTCGCGCGAAGCTTGAAGTCCCAGCGCTCGGGCGTGATCGCGGCGATCATCCCGAGCGTCACGCACTCGATCGTCGCCGAGGTCGTGCGCGGCATGACCGAGGTGCTGAACCGCGAGGGACTGCACCTGCTGCTCGCCGACAGCGGCTTTTCTCCCGACGAGGAGGAAGCGCTCGTGGCGGCATTTCTCGCCCGCCGTCCCGACGCGATGTATCTCACCGGAACGACGCACACGCCCGGCACGCGACGGATGCTCGATGCCGCGCGCATTCCGGTCGTCGAGACGGGCAACCTCACCGATGCGCCGATCGACATGGTGGTCGGCTATTCGAACTTCGCCGCCGCGCGCACGATGACGCGCACGCTGATCGATGGCGGACGACGCACGATCGGCTACGTCGGGCAACACGGGCGCGACTACATCGACCGCGTACGCGATCGACATGCCGGCCACTGCGAGGCATTGCGCGACAAGCGAATTCGATTGCGCGCACGTCTCCAGGTGGAGGTGGACTTGAGTTATCGCGGTGGCGCGGCGGGCCTTTCGCAATTGCTCGAACAGGAACCGCGCGTCGATGCGGTGTTTTGCACGAGCGACGTGATCGCCATCGGCGTGTTGTTCGAGTGCCAGCGGCGCGGCATCCGCGTGCCGGACGAGATCGCGATCACCGGCATGGACGATCAGGAGATCGCGTCGCAGTGCGTGCCGGCCCTGACGACGATCCGCATGCCGCGCTACGAGATGGGCAAGCGCGCAGCCGAGTTGCTGTGCAGGCGTCTCGCGGGGGAGACGATCCGAGCGAAGCGCATCGATCTCGGGTTCAAGATGGTGGAACGCGACACCACCTGAATGCGTCGCCTTGCTACAGGTGCCTTCCCCCGGTCACCTGCAAGTCGGCGCCGGTGATGAAGCTGCCGGCGTCGGAACAAAGCAGAAGCGCCGCGCCGGCCAGCTCGTCGGGCGTTCCGGCACGCGCCATCGGGCTCGAGTCGCGCTCGATCGCTGCCCACACATTTGCATCCTCGCGACGCCACTTGTTGCGCTCGGTGGCGATCAAGCCGGGGGACAGATTGTTGATCGCCACGCCGAACGGCGTGTATTGTCGTGCGAGGTTGATCGCAAGGTTGTGCTGCGCGCTCTTGAGCGCCGCGTAGATCGTCAACTCGGCCTCGGGCCGCGTCTGGTTGATGCTGCCGATCGTCAGCACACGGCCGAATCGACGCGCCTTCATGGGCGGCAGCGCGGCACGCAGCAATTCGACGGTCGCGTTGAAGTTGATGCGCGTCTGCCGCTCGATCTGCTCGGCGGTCACGTCCTCGAACGGCACGCGATACTGGATCGACGCACACACGACGAGCACGTCGACACCGCCGAGCGCATCACTTGCGGCGGCGACTGTGCGTTTCGCCTCGCCCGAGATGGCGAAATCCGCTTCGATAGCGAAGGCGCGAACGCCGCGCGCCGCGATTTCGTTCGCCGTTTCGCTCGCCGCGTTGGGCTTTCCGAACGCTGCGTCCGCTGCCGCGCAGTGATGAATCGCGACGTTCGCGCCCGCGTCGGCGAACGCCAGCGCGATCGCGCGACCGATGCTGACGCTGCCTCCGGTGATCAGCGCGCGGCGGCCCTGCATCGAAAAGCGGGCGGCGAGACGCTGCGCGGCGTCGGTTCGGGCTTGCGTCTTCGTGGTCGCGACGTTGCGATCGTTCATGATCTCTCTCCGGCTCGCGCTAGTCCGCGAGATTGCGGCTTGTCTCGTGAAGCGCCGTCATGATAACGTTGTCATTGCCCGCGCGGCAAACGCGCGGGCGATGAGTGCATACGATGACCACGCGCGAGCCGATCGTCACGAGCGTCGACGTCCACGTCTTCCGGGCGCCGATCGCCAGGCCGGTCGTGAACGCGTTCGGTGCCATCACCGATCGCCCGATGGCACTCGTGCGGATCGTCGACAGTGACGGCTTCGCCGGCTGGGGCGAGATCTGGTGCAATTTTCCCAATGTGGGCGCCGAGCATCGCGCGCGGCTCGTTGCGAGCGTTCTTGCGCCGTTGCTGATCGGGCAGCCGGCAAGCGATCCCGAAGCGCAGTTCACGCGTCTGTCGCGCGCCGTCGCTTCGCAAGTGCTGCAAACCGGCGAAGCAGGTCCCTTCGCGCAGTGCATCGCCGGCGTCGATCAGGCACTGACCGATCTCGCCGCGCGACGCGCTGGCAGGCCGTTGTGGCGCCATCTCGGCGGGACGTCGGCGAAGGTACGCGTCTACGCGAGCGGCATCGGACCGAATGACATCGAGCCGGTTGCGACGCAACATTGGAACGCAGGATTTCACGCATTCAAGCTCAAGGTCGGCTTCGGCCGCGAACGCGATCTCGCCAATCTCGAAGCGATCCGGCGCGCATTGGCGACCAATGCGATCGTGATGACCGATGCGAACCAGGCATGGACGTCCGCCGACGCCGCGTCGATGGCGCGCGAGATGAAGCCATTTCGCCTCGCGTGGCTCGAGGAGCCGATCGCGGCCGATTCACCCTGGCCGGTCTGGCAGACGCTCGCCGCGACGGCACCCATGCCGCTCGCCGCAGGTGAAAATCTGCGCGGCGAATCGGCATTCGAGGCGGCGATCGCCTCGCGCTCGCTCGGCGTGCTGCAACCTGATATCGGCAAGTGGTGCGGGTTTTCACGCGGCGTCGCGATCGGCCGGCATGCCGTTGCATCGGGAATGCGGTTCTGTCCGCATTGGCTCGCGGGCGGAGTTGGGTTGATGGCGTCGTTGCATCTGCTCGCGGCGGTTGGTGGAGACGGATTTGCCGAATGGGACGCAAATCCGAATCCGCTTCGCGAGCGCTTTGCGTTGCCTGGCGTCGTCGATGGCGCGGTCACGCTGCCCGATGCGCCGGGACTCGGGTTCGAGCCCGAGCTCGAAGCGTTTGCAGAGTTCGCCGTCAGCTATTGATGCACGACAGCGGCTCGGCCACATCCTCGAGCGACTTGCGCTCGGCTGCGACGCCGAGCCGCCATGCAACGACGGCCGCAATCAGCATGAGCAACGCGCCGAGCGCATAGCCCGAGGCGATCGCGATCGGTTCGCCGGTGCCGATCAAACGACCGAAGAGCCATGGCGCGGCGATGCCGCCGATTCCGGTCCCGAGCGCATAGAAGAACGCGATCGCGAGCGCGCGCACCTCGACGGGGAAGCTTTCGCTGACGACGAGATAGGCCGAGCTTGCCGCCGCCGATGCGAAGAAGAACACGAGCATCCATGCAAGCGTCTGCGTCGCGGCGGTGAGCGCGCCGGCGACGAACAGGATCGCCGTGAGCGCGAGCAACGCGCCTGACGCAGCATACGTGACGGCGATCATCTGCCGTCGACCCCACGTGTCGAAATAGCGTCCGAGGACGAGCGGTCCGAGGAAATTCCCGATCGCGAACGGCAGCAGATAGAGGCCGACGCTTTGCGGCGGCACAGCGTAGAAGCGACCGAGCACTAGCGCGTAGGTGAAGAAGATCGCGTTGTAGCAGAACGCCTGCGCGGCCATCAGCACGAGTCCGAGCGTGGCGCGGCGCGGATAGCGGCGGAAAAGCGTGACGCCGAGATCGATGAAGCTCGCGCTTCGCGCACGAATCGCGACGCGCAATTTCGCAAGCGATGCATTCACGGATGCATTGCCCCGTACGCGGCGCTCGACACCACCGCAGATCTGCTCAGCCTCGTCGACCCGTCCATGCAGCAACAGCCACCGCGGACTTTCGGGCAGATGGCGGCGAAGGAGCAGAATCGCGCAGCCGAGCAACGCGCCGACGCCGAACGCCGCGCGCCATCCGACGTCGGGCGGAAGTCGTCCCGGCACGAGAAGCACGCTCGAGCCGATCGCGCCGATCGCCGCGCCAAGCCAGAAGCTGCCGTTGACGGCGATGTCGGTGCGTCCGCGATAACGCGCGGGAATCAATTCCTGGATCGCGGAATTGATGGCGCAGTATTCGCCACCGATGCCCGCGCCCGTCACGAAACGGCAGACGGCAAACGCCGCGAAGCTGTCGGAGAACGCCGTCGCTGCGGTTCCGGCGACGTACACGCCGAGCGTCACGAAGAACAAACGCTTGCGACCGACAAGATCGGTGAGCCAGCCGAAGAAGAGCGCGCCGAGCACGGCGCCCGCGAGATACGCGCTCGCCGATGCGCCCACTTCTTCGTCGCTGAGACGAAGCGCGGGACTGGCCTTCAGTGCGCCCGATACCGCGCCTGCGAGCGTCACCTCGAGCCCGTCGAGTACCCAGGTGATCCCGAGCGCGACGATGACGAGCGTATGAAAGCGCGACCACGGCAGCGCATCGAGGCGCGCCGGGATCGCGGTTTCGACGACCGCGCCGACCGGACGGGTGCGTCTCACTTGGGATCGTTCATCGGACAGATCTCGGTTCCGGCCGACGTTCGCAGGAAGCTGCGTCTTGCGCCGGGCTCGGTGCTCGATTGGCGCGCACAGGAGGGTCAATACGTCTTATCGACGCGCTGCGCGATACACGTCGGAAGACATCCGCTGCGCATTGTTCGAAAAGCCGCCGAAGCCCGCGTCATTATCCAGGCTGAAACGCGCCATCAAGAACGTCAGGCGCAAGCATGCGCGCGATTGCGTCTTGGGTCCCTGTATGGGCCTTGACAACGACGAACTCGTCACAGCGCTCGGGATGCTGCTCGATCAGTGCAACCGACGATCCAGGATGCCGACATCGTCGCGGCCGCGATCGCACGCTTTCGCCGACGGTCGGCGCCCGACTTTTCCGATTGCCTGATGCTCGAGGTCGCGCGCAAGGCTGGGCACTTGCCGCTCGGGACTTTCGATCCGTCGCTCGCAATGATCGAAGGCGCCGAGCACGTGTAGGACCAACGGATCGCCGTGCGTGGCTTCGCGGAGCGGCCTCGCCCCTACGTCATCACCAGCTTGCGGTGCGCCTGCACGCTCATCAGGATGCCGAGGCCGATGAAAAGCGAGATCAGCGCCGTGCCGCCGTAGGACACGAGCGGCAGCGGCACGCCCACCACCGGCAGGATGCCGCTCACCATCGCCATGTTGACGAACGCGTAAGTGAAGAACATCAGCGTGATCGCGCCGGCGAGAAGGCGCGCGAAGAGCGTCGACGCATTCGCGGTGATCATCATCGCGCGCGCGATAAGGAGCAGATACAAGAGCAGCAGCACGATGTTGCCGATCAGGCCGAATTCCTCGCCGAACACCGCGAAGATGAAATCGGTGTGCCGCTCCGGCAGGAAGTCGAGGTGCGTCTGCGTGCCGTTGAGCCAGCCCTTGCCGACGAGACCGCCCGAGCCGATCGCGATCGACGCCTGCATCGAGTGGTAGCCTGCGCCGAGCGGATCGAGTGATGGATCCATGAACGTGAGGATCCGCTCGCGTTGGTAGTCATGCAGATGCGACCACACCATCGGCCCCACCGCCGCGCCGAGCGCCATCAGACCGACGATCACCTTCCACGAAAGCCCGGCAAGGTAAAGCACGTAGAAGCCCGACGCGCCGATCAAGATCGCCGTGCCAAGATCGGGCTGCCGCTTGATCAGGTACACGGGCACGACGATCAGGACCGCCGCGAACACGAAATCGCGCCAGCGGATGCGTCCCTCGAACTTCTGGAAATACCAGGCGAGCATCAGCGGCAGCGCGATCTTCATGAGCTCGGAAGGCTGGAAGCGCGCGATGCCGAGATTGAGCCAGCGGCGCGAGCCGTTCACGACGACCCCGAACATGGCGACGCCGACCAGCATCACCACGGCCGCGACGTAAAGCGGCACGGCGATGCGCGCAAGCCGCTGCGGCGCGATGTTCGCGAACACCCACATGAGCACGATCGCGAACGACAGGCTCATCGCCTGGCTCGTCTCGCGCGCGACGCTCTGGTCCGCCGCCGAGAACAGCGTCACCAATCCCACGCCGACGATCGCGAGCGCGGCGGCAAAGAGCATCGAGTCGATGCGGCGTGTCAGTACCTCCCACGCGCGGGCGATAGCTTGCATCTAATCGCCTTCGTCGTCGCCGGCGCCCATCTCCGCGGCCGCGCCGGGCTCGGATTCGCCGAGCAGATAGCGATCGAACACCTTGCGCGCAATCGGCGCCGCGGCTTGCGCGCCGAAACCGCCGTTCTCGACGAGCACTGCGACGGCGATCCTCGGATTGTCGGCAGGCGCGTAGGCCTCGTACCACGCGTGGTCGCGCATCCGCTCCTCGACGTGATGCTCCGAATACTTCTCGCCCTTGAGCGAGAAGAGCTGCGCGGTTCCGGTCTTGCCCGCGCTGGCGTATTTCGCGTCCTTGAACGCGGCCGCGCTCGTGCCTTCCTTCGGCACACCAGCCAGCGCGCGCTTGATGACCGCGAGATCCGCGGGACGCACGTCGAGGCGCGACGACGGCTCGTGCGCGGTTTCGCGCAACTCACCGGTCTTGACGTTCATGATCGACTTGACGAGATGCGGCGTGTAGCCGACGCCGTCGTTGGCGATCATCGCGATCGCATGCGCGAGTTGCATCGGCGTGAACGCGTTGTAGCCCTGCCCGATGCCGGCGGAGATCGAGTCGCCGAGATACCACTTGCGCGCGTCGTCGCGATAGCTCTTTCCGGCGAAGCGCTGGCGCTTCCATTCGCGCGACGGAAGGACGCCGGTGAGCTCGCCTTCGATGTCGATGCCGGTCTTCTGCCCGAAGCCGAACTTGGAAAGAAAGCGCGCCGTATCGTCGATGTCGGTGTCGTTCGCAAGCATGTAGTAATAGGTGTCGCACGACTGGACGATCGACTTGTACATGTCGACGGTGCCGTGGCCGCCCGGCTTGTCGTCGCGGAAGCGATGCGCCTGTCCCGGGATTTGAAAATAGCCGGGATCGTAGATGGTCTGGTTCGGCGTGCGCTTGCCCGATGTCAGCGCGGCGAGCGCGAGATACGGCTTGATCGTCGAGCCTGGCGGATACGCACCGCGTAGCGGACGATTGAGTAGCGGCTTGTCGATGGAATCGTTCAACTCCTGCCAGTTCGCAGGATCGATACCGTCGACGAAGAGATTCGGATCGAATCCCGGCTTCGAGACAAACGCCAGCACCTCGCCCGACGCGGGATCGAGTGCGACGAGCGCGCCGCGGCGATCGCCGAACGCGGTTTCGGCCACCTGCTGCAGCCGGATGTCGAGCGACAGCGTGACGTTGTTGCCCGCGATCGGCGGCGTGCGCTTCAGCGTACGCACCGCGCGTCCGTTCGCATCGACCTCGACCTCCTCGACGCCCGTCGTCCCATGCAGGTCGCGCTCGTACGAAAGCTCGATGCCGGCCTTGCCGATGTAGTCGGAGCCCTTGTAGTTCGCGGTTTCGTCCCAGGACGCGATGCGCTCGTTGTCCTTGTCGGTGATCCGGCCGATGTAGCCGATCACGTGCGACGCGACTTCACCGAACGGGTACTGGCGAAATAGCCGCGCCTTGATGTCGACGCCCGGAAATCGATAGCGATTGACGGCGAAGCGTGCGACTTCCTCGTCGGTGAGCTTCGTGCGGATCGGCAGGCTCTCGAAATCCTTCGATTCCTCGAGCAGCTTCCTGAAGCGCTTGCGATCGCGAGGCTCGACGTCGACGATCTGCGCGAGCCGGTCGATCGTCTCGTTCAGATTCGAAATGCGCGATGGCGTGATCTCCAGCGTATACGCCGAATAGCTTTGCGCGAGGACGATGCCGTTGCGATCGGTGATGACGCCGCGGTTCGGCGCGACGGGCACGATCGCGATGCGATTCGATTCGGCGAGCGTCTCGAAATGCGCGTGCTGGACGATCTGCAGATAGAAGAAGCGCGCGAAAAGGCCGCAGAACGCGATGAAGACGAGCGCCGCGACGAGCGACAGCCGTCGCCTGAAGTGATGGAGATCGCGCTCCGGATTGCGAAGCTCGGCGGCGCCGTAACTGCCACGATCGCGCTCGAAGCGTCGGCGCGATGTGAAGAGCAGCCGTCCGCCCATGGCGACCTTGCCGCGTCAGCGATGCGCGCCGGAGCGCGTCGGACGCTGCGGCCGTTGCAGGATCACCGACACCAGCGGCCACATGAGCGCGCCCACGAGCGGCGGCGCAAGATACTTCCATCCGGGCAGCGCCGCGCCCCCGACGAAGCGCACGAGCAGCACGATCAGCGCACAAAGCACCAGCAGCGCCGCGACCTGTACCGCCTGCTGCCACAGCGGAAAGCGGAGCACGCGCCGGCGGAAATATTCGGCGCCATAGGCGAGGATCGCGTACGCGAGCGCATGCTGCCCGAAGAGCGTCGCATCGCCGACGTCCATGATCAGCCCCACGCACCACGCCGTGCCGACACCGACCAGACGCGGCTCCTGGATGCACCAGTAGAGTAGAACGAGTGCCAGGAAATCGGGCCGATACGTGATGATCGGCGGGGCGAACGGAACGAGATTCAGCGCCAGGCCGACCAGAAGCGACAAAAGCACGAACCATGGCTTTGCGGGGCGCAGGATTTCGTCGGGCGACGCCGGTGCGAACGAGCCGACGTGCGGAAGCACCCTCATCCGCCGACTCCCGCGTTTCGCTCGTCTTTCACGGCGCTTTGTTTCATCGCCGTGCCTTCGCCCGCCCGCCCTTTTTCGCCGTGTCGGGCTCGTTGGGCTCCTCGGGCCGCGCGGGCATCGATGGCGATTGCGACAGGACGAGCAGGAATTCGCTGTGATCGATGCCGGCGAGCGGCTTGCAGACGATGCGCGCGAACATCTGGCCCGCGTCCTTGATGACGTCGATGACCTCCGCCACCGCGAGACCCGGCGGATAAGTGCCATCGAGACCCGAGGTCAACAGCCGATCGCCGGCGCGGATGTCGGCCGAGGGCGACGTGAAGCGCAACTCCGGCGAGCGCCCGGTGCCGTTGCCGAATAGCACGCTTCGCGCGCCGTTTCGCTCGACCTGCACGGGCACGGCCTGGTCGCGATCGGTGATGAGCGTCACTTCGGACAAATAGGGAAAGACGCGCGTCACCTGGCCGACGACGCCGTTCGCGTCGATCACCGCGGCGCCCGCCGTGACTCCGGCCGACGCGCCCTTGTCGACGAAGAGCTTCTGCGTGAACGGATCGCGGCCGCTGTAGAGAACCTGCA
>DATFCW010000421.1:0-4702 GCA_035252665.1 Casimicrobiaceae bacterium
CAGCATCTCGATTTCGTTTTGCCATCGCCTCCACAACGCGCTGTCGGCACCGGTCGGAAGATTCGCGAGACGCTGCGCTTCGCGCGAGGCATCGGGCGACGACGTCGCGATTCGCGCCGGCTCGCGCCGTCGTACGAACCATGCGTTCGGGCGCGCCACTTCGAAGCGTAGATCATCGTCGCGGAAATGCGTAACGAGCGTTTGGACGAGCCCCGCTGCGTCGGCCGCCGAAAGATCGTCGACCGTCCGCGCGAGGATGCCGCGCTCGCGATCACCGGCGAGGTGCACCGGCTCGGCTAGAAGCACGTAGTCGTCGCCTGGATCACCCCCGGCACCGATGAGCGCGAGCGGCGCGGCCGGTGAGCTGGCAGGCATCCCGATCGAATCGAAGATGGCCGCGACGATGCCGTTTCGCTCCACTCGCGCGCTTGCATGGCGACCTAGCATCGCGAGCGCGCGCATCGACGCGACCTCGCGCTCGGGCCGCGCAAGCAACCCGGGAACGATTACGACGAGCGCAATGGCCATGCGATAATCACCGCGATCCGCCTAACGCCGGCGAGCGTACCGCAACCCCGATGCGTCGCGCTGGCGTCGTCGCCGCCGTCCCCGATCGATCGTGTCGCCGTACGAACTCGCCGTCGGCCTGCGCTACACACGCGCCCGCAAGGGTTCCGGCCGCAACACGTTCATCTCGTTCATCGCATTGATCTCGATGGCCGGCATCGCGCTCGGCGTCGCCGCGCTGATCGTCGTGCTGTCCGTAATGAACGGCTTCCAGCAGGAGTTGCGCAACCGCATCCTGTCGGTCGCATCGCACATCGAGATTCGCGGCTATCCCGATCTCAAGGACCCGACCAGGATCGAATCGATCGCCGGGCAGAATCGGCACGTCATCGGAACGGCACCCTACGTCAACGGCCAGGCGATGCTCTCCGCGGGCGACGTGAATCGCGGCGCGCTGCTGCGCGGCATCATTCCGGCCGACGAGGCGAAGGTGGCCGACATCGGCAAGCACATGCGTGCGGGCAGTCTCGATTCGTTGACGCCCGGGGCGTTCAACATCGTGCTCGGCGCCGAGCTCGCACGCGCGCTCGGCGTTTCGCTCGGCGATACGGTCGTCGTCATCACGCCGCAGGGCACGGTGAGCCCGGCAGGCGCGCTGCCGCGGCTCAAGAGCTTTCACGTAAGCGGCATCTTCGAGGTCGGCATGTTCGAGTTCGACAGCGGCCTGGCGCTTGTCAATCTCGACGACGCGGAGAAGCTCTATCGCCTCGACGATCCGACCGGCGTGCGTCTCAAGCTCGACGACATGTTCCTTGCGCCCGATGTCGCTGCCGATCTCGCGCCAAAAATGCCGGATGACGTCGAGGTTCGCGACTGGACTCGCAATCACGCCAATTTCTTTCGCGCCGTCGCCATCGAGAAGCGCGTGATGTTCATCATCCTGACGCTGATCGTGGCGGTCGCCGCATTCAACATCGTGTCGGCGCAGGTGATGGCGGTCACCGACAAGCGCGCCGACATCGCGATTTTGCGCACGCTCGGCGCAAAACCATCGTCGGTGATGGCGATCTTCATCATCCAGGGCGCGCTGATCGGCATCATCGGTACGCTGATCGGCGTCGTGGGCGGCGTGCTGCTCGCGCTCAACGTCGAGACGGTGGTGCCGGCCATCGAGCGGACGCTCCACATCCAGTTCCTCGACAAGAGCGTCTATTACATCAGCGAGCTGCCGTCCGACCTGCAGATCCCCGACGTCGTGACGATCGCGGTCATCGCGCTCGTGCTCGCGCTCGTCGCGACGCTTTATCCGAGCTTTCGGGCGGCGCGCGTGAATCCGGCCGAGGCGCTGCGGTATGAATGACGCCGGTCACCCTAACCGTCTCGCCGCAGGGCAGAGGGAGTCGGAAGGCGCCGATCATCCTGTCATCGCATGCCGCGACCTGCGCAAGACCTACCGCAACGGACCGCTCGATGTGCCCGTCCTGCTCGGCATCGATCTCGACGTCGCGCAGGGCGAGCGGGTGGCGATCGTCGGCGCTTCCGGTTCAGGCAAGAGCACGCTGCTGCATCTTCTCGGCGGCCTCGATGCGCCAAGCGGCGGCGAGGTGCGCATCGAAGGCGTGCCGCTGACGTCGCTGTCGGATGCCGCGCGGGGCACGCTTCGCAACCGTGCGCTCGGATTCATCTACCAGTTTCATCATCTGCTGCCCGAATTCACGGCGCTCGAGAACGTCGCGATGCCGCTTCGTATTCGCCGCGTCGACGAAGTGCGGGCGCGGCGGGAGGCAGGCGACATGCTCGCGCGGGTGGGGCTCGAAAAGCGGGTTCGCCATCTGCCCGGCGAGCTCTCCGGCGGAGAACGTCAACGCGTGGCGCTCGCGCGCGCGCTCGTCACGAAGCCGCGCTGCGTGCTCGCCGACGAGCCGACCGGCAACCTCGACCGGCGCAATGCCGGAGCCGTATTCGAACTGATGCTCGAGCTCAACCGCGCGGTCGGCACCGCGTTGATCATCGTCACGCACGATCCCGAGCTCGCCGAAAAGACCGACCGAACGCTGCACCTGCTCGACGGCAAGCTCGCTTGAAGGTCGGCGCCGCTGCGCCGCCCGACGATCGCCATTTGCACCTTCAGGCAACGGCGCTAGACTTGCGCCAGCGCCCGGGGGCGCAATCCATCGAACTCGGAGGTGTGCAATGACGCCATGGGAGATCCGCGGCCGCGAGCTCATCAATTGCAACTGCTCGTATGGCTGTCCGTGTCAATTCAATGCGCCGCCTACGTACGGTCGTTGCGAGGCGATCGGCGCGATCCAGATCGACGAAGGCCATCACGGCGACGTACGCCTGGACGGACTCAAAATCGCCGTCGTGCTGCAGTGGCCGGGCCCAATCCATCAAGGAAAGGGAAGGTGCCAGCCGATCGTCGACGTGCGCGCCGACGGGAAGCAGCGCGAGGCGCTCCTTCGGATCATGTCGGGCCAGGACACCGAGCCATTCGCGACGATGTTCGCCGTGTTCGCGACGACGTACGAGCAGGTGTTCGAGCCGATATTCGCGAACATCGATTTCGACGTCGATGTCGACGCACGCCGCGGCAAGCTGCGCGTCGATGGAGTGGTCGAGCTGGACGGTCAGCCCATTCGCAATCCAGTCACGGGCAAGGATCATCGCGCGCGCATCGATCTGCCGAACGGCTTCGAATACGAACTCGCCGAGGTCGGATCGGCATCGAGCCGCTCGCATGGAAAGCTCGCGCTCGAGCTTACGAATAGCTACGCGCAGTTCGCACGTCTGCACCTCGGAAACAAGGGTGTGATTCGGGAGCGCGCCGCCGCGTAGATGATGGGCGTCGAGCGCCTGCTTTCGCACGAGCGCGCGCTCGTCGCGGGCGCGCTCGCCGTGCTGACATTGCTGGCATGGACTTACGTCTGGCGCGGCGCTGGAATGAGCATGTCCGCGCTCGAAATGACGCGGCTCGCGCTGTTTCCGCATCTCGCCGACGACGCGATGTCGGGGATGGCGATGCCGATGCCCTTCGGCTGGTTCTCGATCGTCGCGATGTGGTGGACGATGATGATCGCGATGATGGTCCCCGGCGCCGCGCCGCTCGTGCTCCTGTATGGCGCCGTGCGGCGCAAGGCATCGCCGGCGGCGGGCTCGGCGTACGCGTCATCGATGTTCGTCGTCGCCGGCTACCTCCTCGTCTGGCTGCTGTTCTCCATCGCGGCAGCGGCGCTGCAATGGATACTGGTGCGCGCAGGCCTCGTGTCCGCAATGTTCCTGTCGTCGAGCAGCGCGATGCTCTCCGGCGTCGTGCTCGCCGCCGCGGGCATCTACCAGCTATCTCCGCTCAAGCGTGTTTGCCTCGTGCACTGCCGGGGGCCCGTGCAATTCCTTACGATGCACTGGCGACCTGGCCGGTTCGGCGCGTTCGCCATGGGTTTTCGTCACGGCTTGTGGTGCGTCGGCTGCTGCTGGCTGTTGATGCTGCTGCTCTTCGTAGGCGGCGTCATGAACGTCGCCTGGATCGCCGCGCTGACGCTGCTCGTGCTCGTCGAGAAGATCGCGCCCGCGGGCCGTCGCGCCGGCAACGCCGCCGGCGTGCTTCTGCTCGCGTGGGCGGCGGCAACGTTTCTCGTTTGACAAATCGGGGTCGGAGCCGTACCGAATTGGGGTCAGAGACGTATTTCCCGAACGATCCTGACAATTCGTGTCAACAGCGCCGGGAAATATGTCTCTGACCCCAATTCAATATTCGACCGGTATCGGGTCCATCGAACGCCACAGGTACCACGTCGCTACGCTGCGCCAGGGACGCCACTTCTCGCCGAATTCGCGTAACGCGGCAAGCGTAGGCCGCTCGCCGTCGAAATAGTGGACCGCGATCGCCTTCTGCAGGCCGAGATCGTCGACGGGCAGCACGTCGGCGCGCATCTCGTGGAACATCAGGAACATCTCGGCCGTCCAACGCCCGATTCCCTTGACGTCGACGAGCGCCTCGATCAGTGCTTCGTCGTCGAGCGTCGGCCACGCGCGCGGATCGAGGCGGGCGGACACGAAATGGCGTGCGAGATCGCGAAGGTACCCCGCCTTGCGCTCGGAGAGTCCCAGTCGCCGAAGCGTGGCAATGCGCTTTCGCATGACGCGCGCCGGGTCGAGTGACGGCGGCGACGCCGCTTCGCCGCACGCGCGCACG
>DATFCW010000422.1:0-3656 GCA_035252665.1 Casimicrobiaceae bacterium
GTCGCGGATTCAGTTCGGCGGAATGCCGATCGCCTCGCATCAGCTCGTGCAGAACAAGCTCGCGTGGATGGTCACCGAGATCACCAAAGGCCAGCTGCTCGCGCTGCAAATCGGACGACTGAAAGATCAAGGCAAGCTGAAGCCGCATCACGTCTCGATGGCCAAGATGAACAACGTGAACATCGCCCTCGAAACCGCTCGCATGGCCCGCGACATCCTCGGCGCCAACGGCGTGAGCGACGAATATCCGGTCATCCGCCACATGATGAATCTCGAGTCGGTGAAGACCTACGAGGGTACGCACGACATCCACAATTTGATCATCGGCGAAGCGGTCACCGGCATTCCGGCGTACAACCCGCCGATGAGCGCGCAGGCGGAGAAGGAAGCGAGCGAGAAGCGGGCGAAGGAAGCCGCCGCCGCGAAGAAGTGATCGATCAAGACTGTCGCACCAGGATGCCGATGACGATCGCTGCGTCGAGTCCAATCCAGCCGATGCACGCGAGGTAAATCGACGGATCGCGTTTTCGCAGCCCGTGGACAAACCAGAGACACGCCGCCACGAGATACGCAACCCAGGAGATCAGCGATACGCCGCTCGCGCCGCGAGAGCTCCAGACGTTGACGACCTGCGGCACTGTCGCGAGCATCGTCACGAGCGATACGAGGCCGAGGACCTTTTCGAGAACGGTGGCGCGTCCGGCAGGAAGAATGTTCATTGCACTATGATGCGCGCGCGAACATGAACTTCGTTCACATCCATTTGATGATCAACCACTCGCCGCTCTACACGGAGCTGTTCGCGTTCTTCTTCGTGTTGATTGGCGTGATCATCCGCAATCGCACGGTCGTGACGGCGGGTTTGGTCATCGCCATCATCGGCGCGCTCTGCGGGATCGCCGCGGACTTCACTGGCGACAAAGCGGCGGACGTCATCGGTCACATGAAGCCGCCGATCGCCGGAGTCGACACGACGCTCATTCACGAGCACGACCTCGCTGCCGGCTTCGCGCTGACTTCGTGCTGCATCTGCGGCGGCGTCGCGCTGCTGCTTTTCTTCTATCGCCGGCGCTGGCTGGAGATCGTTCTCATCGTCCTGCTCGCATGGTCGTTCTCGGTCGTCGCGCGCACGGCGCTGCTCGGCGGACGCATCCACCATCCGGAAGTGCGGCCGGTCATCTCGGGGTGAGTCGAACCATTCCCCTCACCCGGTCCGGCTGCGCCGGCCCGACCTCTCCCCGCGGGAGAGGTCCCGCCCGACCTCTCCCCGCGGGAGAGGTCCCGCCCAATCTCTCCCCGCGGGAGAGGTCCCGCCCAACCTCTCCCGCGGGGAGGGGTCGGTCGCGCAACGCACGACTGGGTGAGGGGCAATTGGTCGTCGCTGCTTCTGCCGTCGCCGTGCTCGTCGTCGCGGCCACGTACGCGGCATCATTGATGGCACTCGCCGTCGCCCCGCCCGCCCGCACGCTGCTCGTGCCGCACTTTTTCTTCGCGATTGCCATCGCCACGGCGGGCGCGGCGGTGCGATACGAACGATTCGCGGTCGCGCTCGCGATGGTGGCGCTCGTCGCGCCGATCATCTCCGCCGTCCAGCTCGCGCGCAACATCCCCGACGCGGCGAAGTTCGCGCGCGCGTGGGACCGGCTCGACACCGATCTGCGCGCCAACCGCGGGCGGGCGGTGGTGGTGGCAGGCGCGCCGGGATCGGTCGGGACGCTCGCGTTCATCTCGCACGATCCGCACGGCTGGTCGAATCGCTGTATTAGTGATTACTATAGTTTGGACGGGATCGCCTCAGCTCCGCCCGGCCGGCTCGGCAGCACGAAGCTCCTCGAGGATCTTGCCGTGTACGCCACCGAAGGCCCCCGACGACATGGCGATCACGACGTCGTCCGGCTTCGCTTCGCGAGCGACTAGCCGCGCAATCTCATCGATGTCGTTGATCTGCTGCGTCGGGACATTGTCTTTGTTGAGATGCTCGACGATCGCCGGCACCGACATCATCTTGTCGAGGCCGTACCGCTGCTCGTAACGGTCGCGATGAAAAATCGGGCCGATGATCACGCGATCCGCTTCGTGAAATGCCTCGATGTAGCCCTCTTCGAATTCTTTTCGTCCCGAGGAGATCGAGCGCGGCTCGAAGAGCGCCCAGATGCGCTGCCCGGGATAGCGGCGGCGCGCGCCGTTGAGCGTGGTGGCGATCGCCGTCGGATGATGCGCGAAGTCGTCGATCACGGTCACACCGCGCTCCACGCCGCGCACTTCCATCCGCCGCTTGATGCCTTGAAACGTCTCGAATCCTTTTTGTATGAGCTCCGGCGTGACGCCGCGCAGCTTCGCCACGGCAGCGACGGCGAGCGCGTTGAGCACGTTGTGGCGGCCGGAGAGCGTCGTCCGAAAACGCGCCCACTCCTTGCCTTCCCAAAATGCGGTGAACGATGTCGAGTCGGGCGCGAATTCGGCGTCGCGAAAGGAGATCGTGTCCTGCGGCTTCGCGCCGAACGTGATCCATCGGCCGCGCGCGTCGTTGCGCAGCTTCGCGACGTTGTCATCGTCGCCGTTCGCCACGATCGTGTCGCCTGCTGCAACGCGCTGCACGCCTTTGCGGAACGCCTCGATGATCGCGTTCAAGTCGGCGTAGATGTCGGCGTGATCGAACTCGATGTTGTTGACGATCAGCGTATTCGCGCCGTAGTGAAAGAACTTCGGACCTTTGTCGAAGAACGAGGTGTTGTACTCGTCGCCTTCGATAACGAACTCCGGCCCCTCGCCGAGCTTGAAATTGTGATTGAAATTGAGCGGGATGCCGCCGACGACCATGCTCGGATCGCGGCCGGCCGCTTCGAGCACCCACGCCATCAGCGACGTCGTCGTCGTTTTGCCGTGCGTGCCGGCGATGACGATCGAATGCCTCCCTTTGATGAACAGCTCGTAAATCGCCTCGGGCATCGAGGTGTAGGGCAGGTCCATCTCCAGCGTCGCTTCTGCTTCCGGATTCGTCTTCGACGCGACGTTGCCGATCACCACGAGATCGGGCCGAAACGATTCGAGATGCTCGCGCGTATACCCCTCGAGGACCGGGATCCGGAGACTCTCGAGATACGTCGACATCGGCGGATAAACGTGCTCATCCGAGCCGCCGACTTCATAACCGCGCTCCTGCAGCATTCCTGCGAGCGAGGCCATGGCGGTGCCGGCGATGCCGATCAGATAGATGCGTTTGACCTGAGGCAGTTGAGTAACGTGAGGCATTGCCCCGTCTGTCAGCAAGAACCGTGCTTTTCACATCCTGAGCGGGGGTGGGAGCGAAGGATCAGCCGAGCGACCGCTTGGATTGCGCGACGTGCGAAGCGCGCGCGGTGGACGCGACAATCTTCCAAGCTGCGTTTTCACGCTCCCTCTGAGGCACCTGCTGCGCAAGTTGGGGCCTCGTCGCGCCGCCCGCACGCTTTCGGAGATGACGCGATGCAACGCCGTGTCTCGGTTGATCCTTCGCTCCCGCCCATCGGACCCGCCGCGCTCGGGATAAACAGTAAAATGCTTCGGGAATCGACAAGCATTCTTGCCGGTTGCCGCTTTCCAGTCACCTTACCAAAAACCCCATGACACACAGGAGGATGTTGCGCATGTCATCGAAGCGAAGTCTCGTCGTGGCG
>DATFCW010000423.1:0-2103 GCA_035252665.1 Casimicrobiaceae bacterium
GCGCAGGCGATTCACCCGGGCTACGGATTTCTCTCCGAGAACGCCGCGTTCGCGCGAGCATGCGAGCAGGCGGGCATCGTCTTCGTCGGCCCGTCCGCCGATGCGATCGCCGCGATGGGATCGAAATCGGCAGCGAAGGCGATCATGGAGTCGGCCGGCGTGCCCGTCGTGCCCGGTTATCACGGCGACGATCAGGACGATGCGCGGCTTGCCGAGGAAGCGGCGCGGATCGGTTTCCCGGTGCTGATCAAGCCGACGGCGGGCGGCGGCGGCAAGGGGATGAAAGTCGCAGCGCGTGCGGACGCGCTTCGCGCAACGCTTGCCTCCGCGCGTCGCGAAGCGAAATCGGCGTTCGGCGACGCGCGCGTACTGCTCGAGCGCTACCTGACCGCGCCGCGCCACATCGAGATTCAGATTTTCGCCGATGCCCACGGCAACGTCGTGCATCTCTTCGAGCGCGATTGCTCGGTTCAGCGACGCCACCAGAAGGTGATCGAGGAAGCGCCGGCGCCGACGATGGACGCGGCACGACGACAGGCGATGGGGGAAGCGGCCATCGCCGCGGCGAGGGCGATCGGTTACGTCAATGCCGGCACCGTCGAGTTCATCGTCGAGCGCGACACGTTCTATTTCATGGAGATGAATACGCGGCTGCAGGTCGAGCATCCGGTGACGGAAATGGTGACCGGTTGCGACCTCGTCGAATGGCAGTTGCGAGTGGCGGCCGGCGAGTCTCTGCCTTTGTCGCAGTCGAACCCTTCGCTTCACGGGCATGCGATCGAGGCGCGGATCTATGCCGAGGATCCCTCGCGCGACTTCCTGCCTTCCACCGGACGGATCGCGCATTGGCGCATGCCGGAAACGAGCGCGCGCGTGCGTGTCGACAGCGGCTTTCGCGCCGGCGACGAGGTGAGCGCGCATTACGACCCGATGCTCGCGAAGCTGATCGTCTGGGGCGAGGATCGCGAAGCCGCGCGCGCGGAGTTGCTGCGTGCGCTGTCACAGTGCGAGGTGACCGGCGTCGCGACGAATGTCGCGTTCGTCGAGCGCGTCGTCGCGAGCGACGCCTATCGCCAGGCGCGAATCGACACCGGGTTCATCGACGGGAATCGCGAAGCGGTGCAACCGGCGATCGCGGAGGCGTCGCCCGAAGCGCTGCTCGCCGCGGCGGCCGCCGAGTATCGCGCGATCGAGCTGGCGGCGAAGGCGCGCGCATCGACGTCGAGCGATCGTCATTCCCCGTGGAACCTGACCGACGCCTGGTGGAACGGCACCGATACGCATGCGATCGCATTCGTTTTCGGCGATGGCAGCCGCGAACGCAAAGTGTCCGTAAAGCCGCTCGTCGATGGTTCGCTCGACGTGCGTGGCGACGCGTTTCGGGAGCGCGTTCGCGTCACGCGGCGAGGCGATCGGCTCGCGATCGAACGCGTCGATGCGCCGGCCGATGGTGAGGCGACGCTTGTCGCCACGGTTGCTGCGGATGGCGACGTTCGGCATGTGTTCGCTTCCGGCGTGCGCGCGCGCCTCACGCGCATCGACCCGCTCGCGCATGTCGACGCCGCGCCCGAGCGCGGCGGCCACTTGACGGCGCCGATGTCCGGCACCATCGTCGCCGTCATGGTGAAAGCTGGCGACGAGGTGCCGAAGGGCGCAGCGCTGGTCGTGCTCGAGGCGATGAAGATGGAGCATTCGATCGTCGCACCGGCGGCGGGTCGCGTCGCCGCCGTGCATTTCGACGTGGGCGATCGCGTAAGCGAGGGCGCCGATCTGGTGGACGTCGAATGAGTGCGACGAGCGCCCCTCACCCCAACCCTCTCCCCATCGGGAAGAGGCAGCTTCCGCGTCGCGTGCGGCTCGTCGAAGTCGCTCCGCGCGACGGCTTGCAGAACGAGAAGGGCAACGTCGCGACCAACGTCAAGGTGGCGCTGATCGACATGCTGACCGACGCCGGGATGCCGGCGATCGAGGCGACGTCGTTCGTGTCGCCGAAGTGGGTGCCGCAGATGGCCGATGCATCGGAGGTGATGGCACGCATCCGGCGCAAACCGGGCGTCCGCTATCCGGTGCTCACGCCGAACATGAAAGGCTTCGAAGCGGCGC
>DATFCW010000424.1:0-2835 GCA_035252665.1 Casimicrobiaceae bacterium
TCGGCTTGCCGATGGACGAATTCGGCATCGGTGTGTTCGCACTCGCGCTGCTCGCGCTGCTGCTCGTGCTGTTCGCGCGGTTGCGCGACAGCACCTGGGGGCTCGCGATGCGCGCCACGCGCGACGCCGAAGTCGCGAGCCAGTCGATCGGTTTGAACCTCGTCACGATCCGCACGGTGGCGTTCGTCGTCTCGGCGTTTCTCGCGGGTGTCGCCGGCGCGATCTTCGCGGTGCTCGCGAATTTCGTGAGCCCCGAGTCGTTCCCGTTCTTCCAGTCGATCACGTTCCTGCTCGTCGTGCTCGTCGGCGGCGCGGGTACCGTGCTCGGACCCGTTGCCGGCGCGATCGTCGTCGTGCTGCTGCCGGAGATCCTGTCGTTCCTCGCCGAATACCGGCTGCTGTTCTTCGGCGCGCTGCTGCTCGTCGTGCTGTGGCTCGTGCCGGAAGGCATCGTCGGCGCGCTGTCACGACGCTTGCGAAAGCCGGCTGCGCGCGCGATCGACGCCAACGAGACCCGTGCGATTGCATTCCTTCGCACAGATCGCGCATCCGCCGACGAAATGCACAATCTCGAAGTCACCGGACTCGCCATCGCGTTCGGCGGCACGCAGGCGGTCAGGGATGTCTCGCTCGTCGCCAAGCCTGGCGAAGTCACGAGCATCATCGGACCCAATGGCGCCGGCAAGACGACGCTATTGAATCTGATCGGCGGCTTCTATCGTGCCCATCGCGGTGGCGTGCGACTAGGTGGGGCCAACCTCCCGACCGGCGTTACGCACGCGATCGCGCGCGCCGGCGTCGCGCGCACGTTCCAGACGACGCAACTCTTCTCGCGGATGAGCGTGGTCGAGAACGTGCTGATCGCGCTTCGGCGCGGCGCGCTGGGATCGCTTTGGCGCGCTTTCTTCGCCGGACGCACGGACGATCAGGCGCGGACGCTCGCAAGTGCCCTTCTCCACTTCGTCGGCTACCGAGGAGCGGTCGATCGCATCGCCGGCGAGTTGCCGCACGTCGATCGGCGCATCGTCGAGATCGCGCGCGCGCTCGCGACGCGGCCGCGCGTGCTGATGCTCGACGAGCCGGCTGCAGGCCTCGGCGAAGCGGATACGAAGCGATTGGGCGATCTGTTGCGACGCATCGCGCAGCTCGGCGTCGCCGTGATCCTGATCGAGCACGATATGAGCCTGGTGATGGGCATCTCCGATCGCATCGTCGTGCTGGACGCCGGGCGGCGGATCGCCGCCGGCACGCCGAACGACGTACGCAACAACGCCGACGTGCGCGCCGCGTATCTCGGACAGGGGGAGCTCGCGATCGCGAAGAGCGACGCACGACGAGACGATGGCGAGACCGTGCTCGCGATCGATGGCGTCGCCGCGGGCTACGGCGCGATCCCGGTGCTCTCCGACATCAGCATCGCAGTCAGGCGCGGCGAGCTCGTCGCATTGCTCGGTGCGAACGGCGCGGGAAAGTCGACGCTGATGCGCGCGATCTCCGGGCTTCATCGTCCGGTGCGCGGGCGCGTGCTGCTGCTCGGGCGCGACATCGGGCTTCTTTCCGCGCATCGCATTGCGCGAAGCGGCGTGACGCTGGTGCCCGAAGGACGGCAGGTATTCCCGGAGCTCACGGTTGCCGACAACATCCTGATGGGCGCGCGCGCGCTCGATCGGCGCGATGCCGCGTCGGAAGTGGAGCGCGTCATCGCGCGTTTTCCGATGCTCGACAAGTTACGGGATCGCCGCGCGGGCCTGCTTTCCGGCGGCGAGCAGCAGATGCTCGCAATCGCGCGGGGGCTGGCCGCGCGCCCGCAGGTGATCCTGCTCGACGAGCCGTCGCTCGGCCTTGCGCCGGCGATCGTCGAGGGTCTCTACCGCGCGCTCGCCGAGCTTCGCGCGGAAGGCGCGACGATCCTGCTCGTCGATCAAATGGCGCGCCTCGCGCTGTCGATCGCCGATCGCGCCTACGTGATTCGCGCCGGGCGCATCGTGCACCAAGGTTCCGCCGACGAAGTGCGCAGCGACGCGGCGCTCGAGCAGGCGTATCTTGGCTGAACGCTTCGCGCAATTGGAGGACCGCACATGCCCGCCACCGCGATGAACCACTTCACCATCCTGACCGACGACGTGCGCCGCACCGTCGACTTCTACCGCGACATCCTCGGGCTTCGCGATGGTCCGCGCCCGCCATTCGAGTTTCCGGGTGCGTGGCTTTACGCGGGCGAGACGCCGATCCTGCACGTGGTCGGTGGACGCGCGCGAAACGAGCTCAAGGCGGGCGTCATCGACCACATGGCGTTCTCGGCGACGAACCTCGCCGACATCCTCGCGCTTCTTGCGTCGCGCAACATCGAGCACACGTGCAGGCGACAGGCGGGCTCGGGTCCATGGCAGGTGTTCTTCCACGATCCGAACGGCGCGCGGGTCGAGCTCGATTTCGACGCATCGGAACCGAAGCGAACGGGCGCATCGAACGCGGGATGATCACGCGTCGTCGCGTGCCGACCGATCTCGCGCCCGACCATCTGATCGTCGCCGCGACATCGCTCGAGGCCGGCGTCGAATGGGCCGAGGGGAAGCTCGGCGTGCATGCAAGCCCGGGCGGCAAGCATGCCACGATGGGAACGCACAACGCGCTCTTCGGGCTCGGGCCGCGGCTTTTTCTCGAAGTCATCGCCATTGATCCGGCGGCCAATGCACCATCGCGTGCGCGATGGTTCGATCTCGACGAGCCGCGAATGCGCGCGCGCCTCGCCGAGTCGCCGGAGCTGATCCACTGGGTCGTACGTACGCGCGACATCGCGGCGGATGCGAAAGCGAGCATCGTCGATCTCGGATC
>DATFCW010000425.1:0-6661 GCA_035252665.1 Casimicrobiaceae bacterium
CTTCTCCTCGATCACGCGCGACCAGACGAGCTTCGGGAGCGACGCCGCGATTGCGCGCAGCTGCGCATCGACCGCGCGTGCGAGCGCTGCATGATCGAGCGAAGTGTGCGGCCCGCGTGCACTGATCACCACGGCGACGAGCGCGCGCATTCTCGCCCGCGTGTCCGAGGCCGCGGCACGTTCGAGCACGTCGGCACGATCGAAGATCCACTGGCCCGGCGCATCGTCGAGCCGCAACAAGCCGCGCGGGAGCGTGAGCGGCGCGTCATAGCCCAGGTAGACGGTCGCAATCGGCTCATAGTCGAAACGCGTGACGAGTCCGAGCGCAGCGGCGATCGACGGCTGTGCATTCGCAAGTTGCGGCGCGAGCGTGGATGCGAGCTGGTGCGGACCGACGGCGACGACAACTGCATCCGCGCGATTCATCTGCCCGGAAATTTCGAGCAGCACGCCGTCGGCTTTCACGTCACGAATGCGCGTTCGCGTCGAGCGGCGAACGAGATGGCCGCGTGCGGCGAGCCATCGCGCCGCTGCTTCGGGAACCGCTTCACCGAGGCCTTCCCGCGGCAACACGATCGACGTGGCATGCGCACCGGCGCCGAGCGTTGCGCCAAGCACGGCCAGGAACATCGCCGCCGACGCGCGTGCGGGCGGCGTATTGAGCGCGGCAACGCAAAGCGGATGGAAGAGCTGCTCGCGCACCGGCTGGGGAACGTGCGTGGTCAACTCGTCGACGCTCGTGTCGCGTTGCAGGCGCCAGCCTTCGCGTTGACAGCGGCGAAACCAGCGCATCAGCGCGAAACGCTCGCGCAGCGAGACGCCATGTGCCGCGGCAAGTGCGGTGGGCAATGCGATGGGTGCGGGCAGGAAGCGCGTCGAAAGCGATAACCGGTTCCTCTGCTTTCGGCCGAACGGGCGCAACGCGAGCGGCTCGATCGTCCACGGCGAATGACCGTTGCTTCGGACCGCGGATGCGAGCGCAAGCGTTTGTTCGTACGCGCCGAGCAGCAAATGCTGGCCGTTGTCGAGCGGCAGTCCGTCGCGCACGACGCACCGCGCGCGACCGCCGAGCGCGACCGCCGCTTCGTGCAATTCGACCGCGTGTCCCGCTTGCGCGAGCTCGACCGCGGCAGCGCAGCCCGCCCAGCCACCGCCGATGACGACGACGTTAATGGTCCCCCCATGCTCGGGGCTCCGCCCCTTCGCTGCCCCCCGAGGGGGCGCAGTTCGCGCCTCGGGGCGGCCCTTCGGCGCTCACGTGGAGGCGGGCGATCTTCACGCGCGAAGCGCCGCGCGCGTCGCGATCCACAGCTTGCGAATCGGCGTCAGCGCAATCCGGCGATCCAGCACGCGAAAGCCGTCGCGTTCGATCTCGTCGAGAAGCGTCCGATAGATCGCCGCCATTGCGAGGCCCGCACGTTGCGCGTGCCGGTCGCACGCCGGGAGCGCCGCGAACGCGTCGTCGTACCAGCCACGCGCGCGGTTCGTCTCGAAGCGCATGAGCTCGGCGAAGCGCGGCGACGCGCGGCCAGCGAGGACGTCTGACGCTGCGACGCCGAAGCGCACAAGGTCCTCCTGCGGCAGGTAGATGCGGCCGCGATGCGCATCCTCACCGACGTCGCGGATGATGTTCGTGAGCTGGAAGGCGACGCCGAGCTTTCGCGCGTAAACGAGCGTCGACGGATCCTCGTAGCCGAAAATCTCGGCCGACATGAGCCCGACGACGCCCGCCACGCGATCGCAATAGGTCTCGAGCTCGGCGAAGTCGGCATAGCGCACTTTGTCGAGATCCATCTGCATGCCGTCGATCATCGTCAGCAGTTGCTCGCGGGTGATCGGGTAGCGCTCGACGGCGTCCGCAAGCGCACGCGCCACCGGATGTTGCGGCGTGCCGCTGAAGATCGCATCGACCTCGGTACGCCACCATGCGAGCTTCGTCCGCGCAACGGTCGGATCGGACACCTCGTCGACGATGTCGTCGACTTCGCGGCAGTAGGCGTAGAGCGCGGTGATGGCGGCGCGACGCGGCGGAGGCAGCAGCCTGAAACTGTAGTAGAAGCTCGAGCCGCTTTGCGCGGCCTTCTGCGCGCAGTATTCGTCGGGCGTCATGACGAGTGCCGGGTCACGCTGCGCGAGCACCGGCGGTGGGCGCGAGCATCCGACACGCGAGCAGCGCCCAGTCGCGTTTTCCCAGCACGGGTCGATGCGCGAACACATCGCCGCGCACGGCATCGATGCGCTCGAGCACGCGCGTGCCGCCCGCGATCACGGCGGCAAGCTCGAGGCCGAGCCGCCATGGCAGCCGCCGCACGAGCGGTCGTCCACGGTCGAACATGGCGCGGGTGCGCGCCGTCTCGAACGCCATCAGTCGGCTGAAGGACGCATCGCAGCGTCCCTCGGCGATCTGCGCAAACGATACGCCGAAGCGCTCGATGTCCTCGATCGGCAGATAGAGCCGCGTGTTCTTGCGCCAGTCGATCGCGATGTCCTGCCAGAAATTGGCGAGTTGCAGCGCGGTGCAGATCGCGTCGCTTTCGGAAAGCGCCTGCGCATCGTCGACGCGGTACATCGCAAGCAAGAGCCGCCCGATCGGGTTCGCGGAGCGGCGGCAATAAGCGAGGACGTCGGCAAAGGTCGCGTAACGGATGACGTCGACGTCCTGCGAGAACGCGGAAAGAAGATCGCGCAGCAGATCGATCGGCAGCGCATGCTCCCGGACCGCGCGCGCGAGGTCGGCAAACGGCGGCTCGGGCGTTTCGCCGCGCTCGATCGCGTCTAGTCGTCGCGAGAATTGGTCGAGTCCGCGATGGCGAGTTGCCTTGTCGTCGTTGCCCTCGTCGGCGATGTCGTCGGCGGCGCGCGCGAAACGGTAGATCGCCACGACTGCGCCGCGATAGCGGGCGGGCACGAGCAGCGATGCGACGGGAAAATTTTCGTAATGGCCGACCGACAAGCGACGATCCGGTGATGGGCGCCGCGCCTTGTCTCTCGAAGGACCGCGGGTTCGTGGCGAGCGCGAATGTGCTCGGCTATACTAGCCTATTCGGCGACGGGCTTTGCACGCTCGCAGGGGCAAGCGCGGCAGCGCGAGGATGCGAACGTAGTGGCATCGTCGTGGCTGCCGCCGTTCGTGTGAGCCATGCGCCATCCCGCGAAAGTGGCGGAACTGGTAGACGCACCAGCCTTAGGAGCTGGCGGGCCAACCCCGTGGGGGTTCGAGTCCCCCCTTTCGCACCACCACCAAAAAGCCATGCAGACGACACTCGAAACGCTTGGTGCGCTTGAGCGGCGCGTCAACGTCGCGGTCCCGATCGCCGAGATCGAGGACGAGGTCAAGAAACGCCTCTCGCGCCTAGCCCGCACGGCAAAGGTTGCGGGCTTCCGGCCGGGCAAGGTGCCGCTGCGCATGCTCGATCAGCAATACGGGCCAAAGCTGCGCTCTGACGTGATCTCCGAGCGCGTCCAGTCGAGCTTCAACGACGTCGTGCGCGAGAAGAACCTTCGCGTCGCAGGCTCCCCGCGCATCGAGCCTTATCGCGGCGACGAGCGCGCGCCCGACGCCTTGGAATTCTCCGCGGTGTTCGAGGTGTATCCGGAAGTGATCATCGGCGATGTGGCATCGATCGAAATCGTCCGCCCGACCGCCGAGGTGACGCCGGAGGACGTCGACCGCACGATCGAAGTCCTGCGCAAGCAGCGCGCCAGCTATACGCCGGTCGAACGGGCGGCTCAAAGCGGCGATCGCATGCGCGTCGACTTCACCGGCACGATCGACGGCGTCGAGTTTCCAGGTGGCCAGGCACGCAATTTTCCGATCGTCATCGGCGAGGGGACGATGCTCCCGGAGTTCGAGACCGCTGTCACAGGCATGAAGGCGGGCGAGACGAAGTCATTCGATCTCACGTTTCCGGACGACTATCACGGTCGCGAGGTCGCCGGGAAGCACGCGCACTTCGAGCTGGCCGCGCTTGGCGTCGACGAAGTTCATCTGCCGCCGCTCGATGCGAAGTTCGTGAATCAGTTCGGCATCGCGAGCGGCGAAGTCGACGATCTGCGGCGCGAGGTCGAGGCGAATCTCAAGCTCGAGCTTCGGCGCAAGATCGCATCCGGCGTCAAGGCGCAGGCGCTCGCCGGACTGCGCAGACTCGCAAGCTTCGAGGTGCCGAAGTCGCTCGTCGAAAGCGACGCGCAGGCGCTTCGAACGCAGGCAATTGCGAACCTCAAAGAGCGGCAGAACGTCAAAGCCGAAGACCTCGACGTATCGGTCGATCTCTTTCGACCACAAGCCGAGGAGCGTGTCGCGCTGGGCCTGATCATCGGCGAGCTCGTGCGCAGGGAGAACCTGTACGCGAAACCGGACCAGGTGCGGGCTGTGGTGACCGAAACCGCGCAGACCTACGAGCAACCGGAGGCGGTAGTGCGCTGGCATTACGAGAAACCCGAGCGGCTTCGCGACTTTGAGGCGGTGGTGCTCGAGCAGAATGTCGTCGACTGGGTCGCCGCGCGCGCGAAGGTCACCGATCAGCCGATGACGTTCGAGCAGGTGATGGGACCGCGCAGCGCCGCATAATCCGTTTGCCGGTCGACGCTTGACGCACGGACGGCGAGGTCCCATCTTCGTCGTTCACGGCCATCGTTCTCTTGCCGGCCGCTCACTCATTGACGAAAGCAATCCTCATGGAAGAACCCAAAGACCTCGGCCTCATCCCGATGGTGATCGAGCAGAGCGGGCGCGGCGAGCGTGCCTACGACATCTACTCGCGCCTTCTGAAGGAACGCGTCGTGTTCCTGGTCGGCCCGGTCAACGAGGCGACGGCGAATCTCGTCGTCGCGCAAATGTTGTTCCTCGAATCCGAGAATCCGGACAAGGACATCCATTTCTACATCAATTCGCCGGGCGGCTCGATCGCGGCGGGCTTCGCTGTATACGACACGATGCAGTTCATCAAGCCCGACGTGTCGACGCTTTGCGTCGGGATGGCGGCGTCGATGGGCGCGTTCCTGCTCGCCGCAGGTGCCAAGGGCAAGCGTTTTGCTTTGCCGAATTCGGACGTGATGATCCACCAGCCGATCGGCGGTTTCCAGGGACAGGCGTCGGACGTCGAAATTCATGCGAAGTACATCCTTAGCTTGCGGCAGCGGCTGAATCAGCTGATGGCGCTCCATACCGGCAAGCCGGTCGAGCAGATCGCGCGCGACACCGAGCGTGACAATTTCCTCACGGCACAGCAGGCGCTCGACTACGGGATCGTCGACAAAGTCTTGCAAAAACGGCTTCCCACCGAGTAAAGTCAATCAAACCATGCAAGTGCAGGCGCTTTAATGGCGGAAAAATCCTCATCGGGCGACAAGCTCCTTTATTGCTCGTTCTGCGGGAAAAGCCAGCACGAGGTCCGCAAGCTGATCGCGGGCCCGTCGGTATTCATCTGCGACGAGTGCATCGAGCTTTGCAACGACATCATCCGCGAGGAAGGGACGGGTAGCGAAACCGCGCGCGCCGACCGCAGCAAGCTGCCGACGCCGCACGAGATCCGGCAGATCCTCGACCAGTACGTGATCGGCCAGGAGCCAGCCAAGAAGATCCTCTCAGTCGCCGTCTACAACCACTACAAGCGGCTCGAGTCGGGCGCCAAGGACGACGACGTCGAGCTCGCGAAATCGAACATCCTGCTGATCGGGCCGACTGGCTCGGGCAAGACGCTTCTCGCGCAAACGCTCGCGCGGCTCCTCGACGTGCCGTTCGTGATTGCCGACGCGACCACGCTGACGGAAGCGGGCTACGTGGGCGAGGACGTCGAGAACATCATCCAGAAGCTTTTGCAGAAGTGCGACTACGACATCGAGAAGGCGCAGCGCGGCATCGTCTACATCGACGAGATCGACAAGATTTCGCGCAAGAGCGACAACCCGTCGATCACGCGCGACGTCTCCGGCGAGGGCGTCCAGCAGGCGCTTCTCAAGCTGATCGAAGGCACGATCGCGAGCGTGCCGCCGCAGGGTGGGCGCAAGCATCCGAACCAGGAATTCGTGCAGGTCGATACGACCAACATCCTGTTCGTCTGCGGTGGCGCGTTCGACGGCCTGGAGAAGATCATTCGCCAGCGCACGGCGAAAACGGGCATCGGCTTCGGCGCCGAAGTCGCTTCGCCCGACGATCGGCGCAGCATGACGGTGCTATTGCGCGACACCGAACCGGAGGACTTGATCAAGTTCGGGCTGATTCCCGAGTTCGTCGGCCGACTGCCCGTGGTGGCGACCCTCGACGAGCTCGACGAAGCAGCGCTGATCCAGATCCTCGTCGAGCCGAAGAACGCGCTGATCAAGCAGTATCACAAGATGTTCCGGATGGAGGGCGTCGAGCTGGAAATCCGCGAGCTTGCGCTCCGTGCGATTGCACGCAAGGCCCTGGCGCGCAAGACGGGCGCGCGCGGATTGCGCTCGATCCTCGAGCAGGTGCTGCTCGACGTGATGTACGACCTGCCGTCGATGTCGAATCTCGCGCGGGTCGTCGTCGACGAGTCGACGATCACCAACGACGGCAAGCCGCTGCTGATGTTCGCCGACGCGCCGAAGGTCGCCGCATCCGCGAAGTAGGGCCACCGGGCAACATCTGACCCGATTCGCCTCCCGGCGCCGCGAGCGCGGGCGGGCGGGCAGCGGA
>DATFCW010000426.1:0-4726 GCA_035252665.1 Casimicrobiaceae bacterium
ATATTGCATTCTGAACACATGAGCAGTATCAAAGTGAAATGGCGAACGCGAGGCCGAGTCAGTCGCGTGTGGTCCGCGTCGCCGAGCTCGTCGGCAAGTTGCGCAGCCTCACAATGCGATTGGCGAGGCTTGCCAACACCGAGCGTCCCGAGATGACCGCGGACGCCGGGATCGATCGCGAATGGGAAGCGACGCTCATCGAGCTCCTGCGCGAGGTCGTGCGCGCCTCGAGACGCGAACGCCGCTCGTGATCCGAACGGCGCGCGACCGCGAGCCGCTCTCGTAGACCCGTAACCGTTCTCATTTTGAAAACAGGTGGAGTGCACGCATGGCCTATCGGGTCACTCAGATCCATACGGTCATCGCCGACGACTCGAACCTGAATGGCGTCGAGTGGGATCACGACGCGTCGTTCTATCAAACACTCGACCAACAGGTCTTCTCGACGAAGAAGCGCGTGCAGCCCGGTGACCCCGAGGTGCAGATCGTTCTCGGGCCGATCACCAGCGGCTGCTTCATCGAGATCCGCACCGACTATCCCGTGATGGTGCGGCTCAACGGCGCTGGCGCGACGCAGTTCACGATGAAGTCGAACAACACGCCGCCCACGAACGTCGGCGCGCAGCCGCCCGATCAATGCATCTTCGCCGCGGATATCGTGGTCACGTCGCTGTATCTCGCACCCATCGCCGGTGCGCAGCAGACGGCGAACGTCAAGATCGCGGTAACCGGCGATCCGACGAACCCGTATACGTGAGCTGCGCATGAGCTCGGACGTCAAGCTGCGCTTCGCGCACGACGACGATTTGATGAAGTTCGAGCCGCTTCTCGATCGCGGCGGTGGCAAGGGACTTTGGCCGCGCACGGACGATCGCGGCCAGGTGATTCGCAGTTGGGATGTGCATCACCAACTCGCGATGAACCACCTCGAGCGAATGCTGCGCTCGTCGAAGGAAGCGCCGGAGGTCTTCGAGATTGGGCGGCTTAGCTTGCGCTCGCAAGAGCGGCTTCGAGAATGCGCGGCGTGCTTGGCGCTTCATTATCTGTACGTCGCGGCAGATCAGATGGGCGACGAGAACGGCTATCTCGCGCGAAAAGCCGAGCACTACAAACAGCTCGCCGTGCAGATGTACAACGCCGAGGCCTTGCAGCTCGATTACGACGTCGACAACGACGGCATCATCAACGACACCGAGAAGAACCAACCCTTCACGAAGAAGTTCATTCGTGGCTGAGAGGGACGCGTCCGGTGCGGCGAATCTCCTCGATGGTGTCGCGGCCGAGCTCGACCACGTAACCGAGCCCGAGCTCGCGGACGTGGGGCGCCTCGCGATCTCCGTCGTCGTCGAGCGCACGAAGAAGGGACTCGATGCGGATCTGAATCCGTTCGCACCGTACGCGCCCGACTACGCAGCGGCGCGCGCGCAGCTCGGCTTATCGATCACGCCCGACCTGACGCGTTCGGGACAAATGCTCGGCGCGCTCGTGCCGAAGGTGCGAGCGGGGGCTGTTGAGATCGAGTTCGCCGATGCGATCGACGCGACGAAGGCGGCCGCGAACAACGACGGTGTCGACACGACGACGCCGCGTACCTCGCGCAGCGAAGATCTGTCGTACGGCAAGCGTCCGAGGGGGCAAGCGCGCAAGAAGACGCCTGCGCGCGAATTCGCCGACGTGCGCGCGCAGGCCGAGCTCGAGCGCGTAGGCGACGCAATCGGTAGCGCGGTCGCGACGCGAGTCGAGAAGAACCTTACGTGATCGTCCCGACGCTCGAGACCGTTCACGACGCGCTCGCGAGCGGCCTCGACGGCCTCGTCATTAATGATGGGACGCGGCTGCACGTGTCGAGCGAGCTCCTAGCGCTCGATGCAATCTCGATCGATCAACTTCCGTTTCTTCTTCTGCGCACAGGTTCGTTCACGGCGAGTGAATGGCAACCGTTTGTGCAGGACGTGCTTTGGGACATCACCGCCGAGCTCAAGGTCAGCGCTGCGCCAGGCAAAGCGCCGCGCGAGCTCCGCCGCGTCGTCGAGCGACTGTTCGATCAGATGGGTCGGTTGCGAGGTCTGTTTGTCGATGAGAGCGGGAACATCGTCCCGTTCTCCGATCACGCGCTTGATCTCTATCGACGAGGAAAGCTCACGTCACTCGCGTTTCGAGCAGGTCCGTTTCTGAAGTCGATGCGCGCGCGACCTGAAGCACCCGATGCACCGTTCGCGGTCGCCGATCTGGTCTTTCACGTCGAGTATCTCGCGAACCACGATCCGTCCGAGCCCGTCTACGCGCGCACGGCATCGACCGGGTTCAACGTGCTCGGTGTCGAGGGTGGCGGGCAGATCGATACGAACTCGCCGATGGCAATGAAGATCCCGACGCCGGCACTGCAAGACCGGCGCACGTGGACGCAGTTCGCAGACGCGACGGAGGTTGCGCCCGCGAACCTGCCATTCGTCAGGCGGCCGATTCGCGACGTCGCGGGTCCGTCGTACGCGGCGCTCATCAAAGAGATCAACGTGAGCCCGCGGTTGGCGACGCTCTCGGGCGCGGGCGCGACGCTGCAGCTCTCCGCGATCGCGATCCGCGTAAGCGGCGCTTCCGAGTACGTCACGCAATTGGGAAGTTGGTCTTCGAGTGATCCGACGAAAGCGACGGTGAGCGCGACGGGACTCGTCACGCGCGTCGCCGCAGGCCAAGTCGCGATCACCTGTTCGTACGGCGGTGCCGTCGGCACCGCGCAAATCACGCTGACCTGATTCGCGCGCATCCGCGCGTGCCCAACACCGGCGATGGGGAGACGCCGGCCTGGAGTAGCTCATGGCTACGATTGGCCCGTCTATTACCCTCGGCTCGGTTGGGCCGGGCGGTACGCGGGAGATCGCGTACTCGAACGCGTTCATCGTCGGCCAGACGCCGTGGGGCATCGACGGCGTCTGGCAGATCTGCACGTCGTTCTCGCAGTTCCTCCGCCTCTATGGCGGGCTGTCGAAGCTCTCGACCGTTGCAGCGGGTACGACGCCGGATGTTTACGGCGTCGAGACGAATGCCGCGGTCGTGCAGTGCTACTACGCCGTCAAAGGTTATTTCGACGAGAAGCTTTCGGGTTCGCCGGGCGTCCTTTACTTCTGCAAGGTCGTCGCGAGCGCGAGCGGGCCAACGGCCGGCGCGCTCACGCTGAGCGACGGTGCTTCTCACAACACCACGGTCACCGCGAAGTGGAAAGGAATGAACGGCAACGCCGTGTTCGTGACGGTGAACAATCCGTCACCGACGTCGGGCGCTGGTTACGCGCAATTCATCGTTCAACAACCGCAAGCGAACATCACCGAGACCTGGGACATCGCGAACGCGAACGACGCGGCGAACGTCTCGAAGAAATCCGAGCTCGTGACGATTGCACTGCCTGCCGGTGGTCAGCTTCCGAACACGAGCGCAAAGCAGAAGATCAACGCGGGCACTCCCGGCACTGCAGACAGCTACAGCGCGAGCGATTCGGATTACGTCGGAACGATCACACCCGCGGGTGTGAAGACCGGGCTGCAAGTCTTCAACGACAACAAGCTGGGCTCGGGCTGTGTCGCCGTCCCGGGGAAGTTCTCGTCGACGGTTCGCTCGGGCATTGCGACCCACTGCGCGACGTACATGCGCATGGGCCTCTTTGGTTCGCCGAGCGGTCTGAATCTCACAACCGTCATCACCGATCTCGGAACGCAGACCGGGCCCGACCTCGCTTACTACTGGCCGCAGATCTGGGTCGTCGATCAGAACTCGACGTCGTCGGGTCAGCTCCTGGTCGATCCCGTTGGGCACATCGCGGGTCTGCACGCCCGCATGGACAAGGAGTATCGCGGTCCGCACAAGTCGGCAGCGGGTATTCGCCATCCGCTCGTCAGTGCGCTCGATGTCGAGCGCACGAGCTCGAACATGGAGCTCTGCGACGACACCGGATCGAACACGCTCGCCGATTCGCTCATCAACACGATTCGCATCAAAGGCAACCCGGGCTCGGTCGTGGTCTGGGGCATGCGCACGCTGTCCCAGGACAATCGCTTCCGGCAGGTGCCGGTTCGGCGCGTCGTCCAGCTTTGCTACCTCATCGTGCAGCTCACGCTCGAGGGCTACACGTTCGAAGCGATCGATCCATTCGGAAAGCTGTTCGCCGCGATCAAAGGCGAGCTCGACACGTTCTTCTTCGATCTACGTCGACTGGGTTCGCTCTACGGATCGCAGCCGGGTCGCGATCCGCGACCGAACGATGCGTGGTTTGTCGTCTGCGATTCTTCGAACAATCCGGGCGTCGCGCTGCAAAGCGGTGAGCTTCACGCCGATGCGCAGTTCGTTCCGACGCCGAACGCAGAGAAGATCAGCGTGAACCTCGCGGTCACGACGCCCGGCTTCGTCGGGCGCGCTCAGTAGCAGTTCCCTTCAACACGCGATGAGACGACGGCTCTTCGGAGCCGTGAGGCACTTCCATGTCCGCTGGGGACGACATCCTCACGCACAGTCAAATCGTCGTCACCGTCGGCGAGTTCGGCGACTTCGAACAAGCCACGGGCGGCGACGTCAAGGTCAACGTCACGCCGTACTACGAGGCAGGAGCGAAGACGCCTCGCAAGATCACGTCGACGAGCGACCAATCCGATCTGGTCGTTACGCGCGCGTACCGGCCCGGCCGCGACAGCGCGCTCGTCGATTGGGTCAAGCACGTCCGCGACGGCACCGACGTCGT
>DATFCW010000427.1:0-5738 GCA_035252665.1 Casimicrobiaceae bacterium
GAAGGCGACGAAGCTCGTCACCATCTGCGAGTGGAAGCGCTCCTTGGGATAGACCACCGATAGCTCGCGCACGAGCCGTGGGGCGAGCGGAATTTGCACGAGCTGCGCAAGCCGGATCTCGTTGACCACGGCGGCCTTCGAGATGATCGCGAATCCAAGCCCGGCGGCCACGAGGCCTTTCAACGCCTCGGGACTGCCGGCTTCCATCACGACGCTGAGCGACTCGGGTGGCACGCCGGCCTTCTCGAAATAGTGATCGGTGACCTGACGCGTTCCGGAGCCGACTTCGCGCGTGATGAACGGATGCTGACGCAGCGCAGCGGCCGTCACTTCCTTTTCACGCGCGAGCGCATGCGAAGGCCCGCAGATGACCTGAAGCTCGTCCTCGCAACACACTTCGCTGATCAGCGACGGGAAATGCGAGTCGCCTTCGATGAAACCGAGATCGAGCGAGCGTTCCTCGATGCGACTTTGCACCGCCTCCGAGTTCGCGACGAAGAGCCTCGGCACAAGCGCGGGATAGCGCGCCTTGAACTCGCCGAGGATATGCGGCAGCAGGAATTCGGCGATAGTCGTGCTCGCGCCGATGAAGAGCGGGCCGGCGACCTGGCCGCCCATCTCCTTGACGCGCGTATCCAGCTCGGCCGACAGCGTCAGGATGCGTTCGGCGTAATCGAGAACGACGCGCCCCGCTTCGGTGAGCGAAATGCCGCCGTGCACACGATCGAAAAGACGCGTTCCGAAATGGTCCTCGAGCTGACGGATCTGGAACGTGACCGCCGGCTGCGTCATGAACAACGCCTCGGCAGCCTTCGTGAAGGACAGATGCCGCGCGACCGCGTGAAAAACCTGAAGGCGTCGATCCGCCATGGTTCGCCGGGCTCGTGAAAGCGTCTATTCAAGCATAACCGGTCGGCGCGCCGGCGATGGAGCAGGCACCGACGAAAACAGCGCGAATTTGTCAATTGCTTGACATCGCAAGCGCGTTTCGCCGCGTAGCTTGGCTTCTCGTTATCGACGCCCGGAGTCCGCGATGGCCGGCTATCGCCGCCACGTGTTCGTTTGCCAGAACGAGCGCGAGCCCAACCATCCGAAGGGCTGCTGCAAGCACAGAGGTGCCGATGCCATCTTCAAGGTGCTGAAGGAAGGCGCGCGTCAGGCAGGGCTCACCGACGTTCGCATCAACCGGGCGGGATGCCTCGACCATTGCGCGTTCGGGCCGACGGTCGTCGTTTATCCGGAGGCCGTCTGGTACCACGTTCCGGACGTCGAAGACGCGCGGGAGATCCTCGCCAGCCACGTGATCGGCGGGAGCGTCGTCGATCGCCTGCTGATCGCAAACATGGAGTGACGTCGAGCGCACTCGTTCCTCACTCGTTTCAAGGAGTCGCCATGGACCAGGCCGTCCGCAAGGGATCGCTGCAAGACCCGTATGAAGCCGTCGAATCCGTCTATCGCTCGACGAAAAAGAAGCTCGGGCAGGAATACTTCGTCATCGATTGCGATCGTCACATCATCGAGCCGCCGGAGGCGTTCACGACGTTCCTCGACGCCGAATGGAAGAAGCAGGCGCCAAAGCTCACGACCGACAACACCGGCGCGCCGCGCCTGATGGTGGAGGGACGTCTGTATCAGAAGCCGTCCGGCTTTGGCCCGGGGCGTACCGAGGGTTGCGGCGACCAGCGTCCACGCGGCGAAGGTCTCTCGTACGAACGAGCGCACAAGCACGCATTCGAGAATCGCGAGATCGACATGGACTTGAGCGGCATCGATGCCGCCGTGTGGATTCCGACGCTCGGGTTGTTCATACCCGACATCGTGAACCTGGACTTCCAATATGCGGTCGCGCGCGCGCTCAACGACTGGACAACCAAGGTGTGGGCGACCTCGAAGCGGCATCTGTGGTGCGTGACGATTCCGATCAAACCGGAATGGGCGGTCGAGGAGATCAAGCGCTGCCGCAAGCTCGGCGCGACCGCGGTGTGGATGCGTCCGAACGTGATGCAGGGCGTCCGTTGGTGGGGTCCCGATTGGGATCCCGTCTGGAAGACGATGACCGACCTCGGCATGGCGCTCGTCTTCCACGAGGCGACGGGCACTTACAACGCGACGTACAGCACGGACTACAAGTACGACCGCTACTGGATCGCGCACGTGGTATCGCATCCGCTCGAGATGGCAACCGCGGTGTGCGGAATCATCGGCTACGGCGTGCTCGAGCGGCACCCTGCGCTCAACGCACTGTTCTGCGAAGCTGGCGCGACATGGGTGCCGTACATCCTCTTCCGGCTCGACAATCACTATCAGGCGCGTCCGAGCGAGATGATCGGGCTGTCGATGCCGCCGTCCGAATACTTCAAGCGGCAATGCGTCATCTGCTCGTTCGAGCCCGAGGAAGCGCTCCTGAGCGAGACGATGCAATGGTTCAAGGGAGAGAACATGGCGTGCACGAGCGACTATCCGCACTGGGATTCGAGCGGCGTGTCGGGCGTCGTGCGCTACCTCAAGAATTATCCGGATATCAGCGAGGAGACGCGCGTCAATTTCTTCTCACGCGCTGCGATCGACGCGTTGCGGCTTCAAACATAGACAGCGGGCGATTGTCGTTCTGCGCCTGAGCGCGCCTCATCGTCGCGCGCATCGCGACTTCGTGGAACATCTGCTCGTCGCTTTCTCGTGGTGCGTGCTCGCCGGCTTTTTGAGGTCGATGGGCGGCGGAGGCGGCGGCATCCTGGTCGGCGTCGGGCACATCTCGATCCTCGGGATCGCTGATCCCAACATGATCAAGGTCGTGAACCAGATCCTCGAGTTCACGAGCCGCCTGATCTCGGTGCCGCTCTATTATCGTCAGCGAAGGCTCGTCTGGAGCGTAGCGCTCATCTACGGCATTGGCGCGCCGCTCGGCGCGATCTGCGGATCGTGGCTATCGCGCTCGTATCTCGCGAACATGGCAGCGTACCGGGTGGCGTTTGGCATCCTGGTCACGCTCGTCGCCGCGCGCGTGCTGTACGAAGCGTGGGCGAAGGCCGCGATGCGTCGGCTCGGCCATCGAAGAGCGCACGAAGCGTCCGAGCGCGTGGGCAAACGCGCGCGCACATCGGGCTTCGCGAGTCTCGACGCGAACGATGCGCCACGGACCATCGAAACGGCCTGGGACCGGATTCGCATCCGCTTTGGCGGCGAGAACTTCGACTTCAATCCGTGGGGCGCCGCGCTTGGAGGATTCGCCATCTCGCTCGTTTGCTCGCTGTTCGGCGTCGGTGGCGGGTTTCTCGCAACACCGTTTCTCGCGAGCGTTCTGCTGTTTCCGATGTATCTCGTGGTCGGCACGAGCCTCGTCGCATTGATGCTTCCGCTCGCGGTGAGCGTGATCACCTATCTCGCGCTGCGCGTGCACGTCGATTGGGCGCTCGTTGCGAGCGAGGTTCCCGGCGTGCTCGTGGGCTCGTTTCTCGGTCCGGCGCTCAACCAGTACTTCAACGAGAAGGCGCTGCGAACGTTCGTCGCGGTCATTCTTTTCGCGACGGGGCTGTATTACGCGCTGACCTGATGGACAGTTTGGGGTCAGACACGAAACGCGTGCGCGGCATGCGTGCAACGGGAGTTGCAGCCTGAGTTTCGTGTCTGACCCCAAACTCGAATGGGAAGTACAAGGCGCCGAGCTGATCGCGGCCGGAAGCATGCGCAGGAACCTGCCGAGCGTCGACATGTTCGTTGCCTTCGAGCGTCTTTCGGATCGACCGATGCCGAGGGAGCTGCGCGGCACGCTCGAAGTGTCGCCCCGGAACGGCCGGCATGGACACCGGCCGATCTATTTCCTCGCGCGCCAGATCGACGACGCCAAGGTCTGGACGTCGGCGATGTTCATCACCTTCGAACCGTAGCGCGGCGCCACGTCGCGCCGTTCGTCGAACGAACGCGCGCCGAGTGGTTTGCCGTTCCTACTTCGCCGCCGTCGCCTTGTATTTCGCGAGACGGCGCACCGGCAGCGACAGCGCGTCGCGGCGGAACGGATCGCCGAGCTCACGCGTCACCATCATCTCGAGCACCGTCGTCTTGCCGTCACGCTGCGCGGCAATCGCATCGCGCAACGCCGGTCCCACATCGGATGCTTTCTCGACGCGCACGCCCTCGGTCCCCATCGCCTTCGCAACGGTCGCCCACGACGGCTGCTTGTCCAGGTTGACGCCGATGAAACGCTGCCCGTAGAAGTCGACGTGGTTCTTCTTCTCCGCGCCCCATTGGCCGTTGTTGAACACGACCGCGGTGACGGGAATGTTTTCGCGCACGCACGTCTGGAGCTCGCCGAAGCTCATCCCCCACGCGCCGTCCCCGACATATGCGATGGCCGGCCGATCCGGCGCTGCAACCTTCGCGCCGATGATCGTCGGAAACGCATAGCCGCAATTGCCGAAGCTCATCGCGGCGAGCATCGAGCGCGGGCGATCGAAGCGCAGGTAGCTGTTCGACACCGAGCAGATGTTGCCGATGTCGGTCGACACCATCGCGCCATCCGGCATCGCGCGCTCCAGCTCGCGCAGCATCTGTCGCGGGTGCATGTGCGACGACTGCGCGCTCACCTCCATCGACCAGCGATCGGTTTCGCGCGTCCAACTGTCGAGCTCGCGTTCCCACGCCGTTTTCTCGTCGCGAATCGTCGCAAGCCGCGCATCGCGATTCGCGCTGCTCGCGAGGTCCTTGCTGCGAAGGCGTGAAACGAGCGCGCGTGCCGCCGCGCCGGCATCGCCACAGATGCCGACCGAGATCGGCTTGACGAGCCCGAGCATCTTCGGATCGGCGTCGATCTGCACGATCCGCGCATCCTTAGGCCAGTAATCGAGCCCGTGCTGCGGCAGCGTTCCAAAAGGCCCGAGCCGCGTGCCGAGCGCGAGCACGACGTCGGCCTTCGAGATGAGCTTCATCGCCGCCTTGGAGCCCTGATAGCCGAGCGGCCCGACCCAAAGTGGGTGCCTCGACGGGAACGCGTCGTTGTGCAGGTAGCTCGTGCACACGGGTGCCTGCAGCAATTCGGCGAGCGCGACCGCATCGGCCTGCGCGTTGGCCATGATGATGCCGCCACCCGCGAGAATCACCGGAAACTGCGCGTGCGCGAGCAGCGTAGCCGCCTCGTCGAGACTCTTCTCGCCGCCCGCGCCGCGCTCGATGTCGAGCGGCCGGGGAATTTCGCATTCGATGTCGCCGTAGAAGAAATCGCGCGGAATGTTGACCTGCGTCGGTCCCATCTCGAGCAGCGCGCGATCGAACGCGCGACTCGTCAATTCGGCGATCCGCGCCTTGTTGTTGACGTGCGCCTGATACTTCGTGATCTTCGAGAAGATCGGCATCTGCTCGGTCTCCTGGAAGCCGCCCAGTCCGAGCGTCATCGAGCCGGTTTCCGGCGTGATCATCACGACCGGCGAATGCGCCCAGTAAGCAGCCGCGATCGACGTCACGAAATTGGTGATGCCCGGGCCGTTTTGCGCGATGCAAACGCCATGGCGTCCGGAGACGCGCGAATAGCCGTCCGCCATGTGTCCCGCGCCCTGCTCATGCGCGACCGAGATGAAGCGGATGCCAGCCGACGGAAAGAGATCGAGCGCATCCATGTACGCCGAACCGACGATGCCGAAGACGTTCTTGACGCCCTGCGCAACGAGGGTTTCGACGAACGCTTCGGACGGCGTCATCGATTGGCGGCCTTGCACGGCGAGATTGCGGGATTCGGTCATGGTGTTCAT
>DATFCW010000428.1:0-13219 GCA_035252665.1 Casimicrobiaceae bacterium
CGCATGCTTTCGCACACGAGGTTGGGCAAGTGAGAAGCGCGCGGGCAACGAAGGCAGGTCTGGAGACGTTCATCGTGCGTATCTATCGGCGCGCGTACGACCCGGCCGACGAACCGGCCGGCACCGTCGAATGCGTCGGGAGCGGCGAGCGCCAGCCCTTCGTGGGTCGCGATGAGTTGTGGGAGCGGCTTTTCCTCGCCGGGACGCATGCGCGCGAACGCCAGCCGCGTGACGGGGGAACCGTGAGACGGCGCTGATGCTGGCGCCGAGGCTTACGTCGGGAGAATTGCAATGAAGCGCTCGTCGCTCGCTTCCTGGGTCATGCATTCGCGTTCGCGTCCTCACGGCGTGCCGCTTCCGTGACGGTGAGGAGGCAGAGGGGCGTCTGGCGCATACGCGGGCGGACATGGCGTTGCAGACGCTCGTTGATTCGGCCATTTCCGTGATTCAACCCGCACGCCGTCGTTTCGAAAGACCCTAAAACGCTGTCACGGGAGGACGCACATGAAGGCTTTGCACTTCACCCTTCGGCAGATCCTTCTGCTCGGAATCTTCTCAGCCGGCCTCGCGACCACGGCCGCCCTCGGTCAACAAACCGGCGGCGTAACGACGCTGAATGATCGCGTGACGGTGCTCGAAAGCACCGTCGCGAGTCAGACCGCGCAGATCGCCGGCCTGCAGGCGACGGTCACCGCGCTGCAAGCGAACAGCGTGACGGTTGGAACGACAATCGCGGGCCTCGCGACACGAATCACCGGGTTGCAGGCTGCCGTCGCGGCCCTTCAGGCAAACGGCGCATTCAAGATCGTCAGGGACAGCGAGACGTTCGACTGCTCCGCGCATCCCGACTATTGCGTGCGCGGAGGCGACATCAACGGCATCGTCGACTGCCCCGCCGGAACGCGTCTGCTCAGTGGCGGCGTCCTCGCGTATGAGGGGACCGAGCCGGTCCTGGGCGTGACCCCCGACCTGGTACTCACATGGAGCACGCCGGCTTTTTCCGATGCCGGCGAGGCGACCGGCTGGTGGGGAACCGCGGTCTTCACGAGCAACGAGACAACGGGAAGCTACACGATAGTTACGCACGCGATCTGCACGGGCTCTTGATTTAGTCGAGATGTACGGATCGACGGCGTGGACGAAGCGGAACAGCGGAAAGGATCGTACACATGAAACTCGAACGTTCACGCTCAAGCGGCAATCACCGCCTGCTTGCCGCATCGATCTGTGCAATCGCATCGGCGGCGGCACCGAGCGCCTCCCATGCGGACATGACGCCGTTCACGACCGTAGAGGTCCAGGCAATCGTCGGCGGGACGGGAGGAAATGCTCAGGACTTGCAAAATCCCACGAACGTCGACGCGCCGTCTTCGGCGTCGGTGTCGACCAATGTGGCGGGCAGCGACGGCTCGAATGCAGGCGCCTCGGCGAGCGGATTCGCGGATTTCGGAACGCTGGGGGTCGGCGGAAGCGGCAGCGGCTTGACACCCCCTGGGTCGACGAGTGCGAGTGTCTCCGGTTCGGCTCAGGCTTCCGCGTCCTGGGACGACTTCCTGACGGCGATGCCCAACGCCGGCAGCCTGCTCGATCCCGGCACGCCGGTGAGCGCCAACCTGGTCCTGACCCTCGACTTCCAGAATTCGACGCTGTCGCTCGACAACGCGAACGGGTTCTTCGCTTACGAGCTCGCCGCGGGCATCGTCGTGACCGATCCGGTCACCGGCGCCCAGTCGAGCATCACCGCGCTCGACGACTGCTTCGTCTTCAACGATCCCGATTTCAATTTGTGCGGCCGGGGATCGCATCGCATCGACATCCCGGGCAATACGGGCAACCAGCCTTTGACGGTCCAGTTTGCCCCGGTCACGCTGCCGCTCGCAATTCTGCAGCCGTTCGAGCTGGGCGTCGGCCTGTCTTTCTTTGGTGAATGCAATGTCGGACCCGACTTCACCGCGGGCTCCTCATGCAGTTTCGACGCCGATGCGATGCACACATCCAAGACGACGCTGGACCCGCTCGGCGATTTCACGCTCGTTGCGGCGAGCGGCCATGACTACTCGGCGCCCGTAACGACTCCACCGGGAACCTTGCCCGAGCCCGGGTCGCTGGCATTGGTCGTGAGTAGCCTGTTGCCTGCGGCGCTGTCGCTGCGTCGCCGGTCGAATCGGCGAAAGCCTTGACAGAAAGGGGGACCCGTCGATGAAACGAGCGGCCGTGTTCTGTTTCGCGCTATTGGCGCTGCTCGTGTCCGGCGCCGCTTCGGCCGGACTGTTTCGCGCCTACCTGTCGTTCACCGGCAAGGACAGCAATCCCTGCACGGTCCAACAGCCCTGTCGCCTGCTGCCGGCAGCACTTGCCGCCGTCAACGACGGCGGCGAAGTGTGGATCCTCGACTCGGCCAACTTCAACACGGGCACGGTCAGCGTGAACAAGTCGGTGACGATCCTCGCTATTCCGGGCGCGGTTGGAAGCGTGGTGGCACCCTCGAACGCGCCAGCATTGTTTCTCAATACCACCGGAACCCGCGTGACGCTTCGCAACCTCAATGTGCGGGATCTGAATGGTCAGAGCTCCAATACCGGAATTCGCTTCGCGGCAGGAGCGAGCCTGAGCATCGAAAACTGCGAGTTTTACGGCGTCGCCTTCGGCATCGTGCTCGAAACACCCGGCGCCTTGGCGACAATCGTGAACACGACGATTCACGATACCGAATTAGGCTTGGTCACCACCGACGCCAATCACGTTTCCATCGACCGATTGAGCGCCAGCAACAATAACCTCGCTGTGCAAGCGGTGAACGGCGCACACGTAACCGTCAGCAACAGCAACCTCGCGGCGAACGGTCTTGCGATCCGCGTCGACGGGGGCGCAGGAGCATTGACGGTCGTCGATGTTGCCCACTCGACGGTTTCGGCGACGGCGGCGGGCAGCACGGGCTTCACGGTCTCAGCCGGTACGGGCAACGTCGCCGAAATCTTCGTTCAGTCGACGACGGTCCATGTAGATACCGCATTCTCGTTCGACGGACTCGGCGGCACCGAGACGATCTACTCGTTCGGCGACAACCCGGTCGTCTTTTACTCGGCCCTCGTGAAAGGCGGCGGATCGCTGACCCCGATCTCCAAGCTGTAGGCGGACACGCGGCCGCCGGCGGCCGCGGGCCGCTCAGGTCGGCGCCAGCCGCGCGAACCGCCCCTCCTGCAGGTCGCGGATCGCCGTCATGATTTCGTCGCGCGTGTTCATCACGAACGGGCCGTAGCCGGCGATGGGCTCGTCGATCGGCTCGCCGGAGAGCAGCAGGAACTTGGCGTCGCGCGTCGCCTTCACGCGCACGCTATCGCCTTCGCGCGCGAACTGCACGATCGACGGCGCGGTTGCCTCCTTGGTGTCGTTCACGACGATCGCGCCGCCCAACAGCGCGATCGCGGTCGTGTGACCGTCCGGCACTCGCAACGTCGCGCTGCGGCCCGCCGCAAGCGCGACATCCCACACGTCGAGATCCGTGAACGTGAGCGCCGGTCCCGCAAGCGAATCGTAGCGGCCCGCAATCACGCGAACGCGTCCCGCGCTATCGGGTAGCGCGACGCTCGGAATGTCGGCGGCAGCGATCGATTGATACCGCGGTTTCGCCATCTTGTCCTTCGCGGGCAGATTCACCCACAGTTGCGCCATCTCCATCGTTCCGCCCGCGCGCGTGAATTGCGTGGAATGAAACTCCTCGTGCATCACCCCCGACGCCGCTGTCATCCATTGCACGTCCCCCGGGCCGATGCGTCCGCCATTACCGGCCGAGTCGCGATGCTCGACTTCGCCGGCGTAGACGATCGTCACCGTCTCGAATCCGCGATGCGGATGCTCGCCGACGCCGCGGCGCTTCGTCGCCGGGGCGAAGTCGACCGGACCCGCGTGATCGAGCAGCAGGAACGGGCTCAATTCCTTGCCAAGGCCGTCGTAGGAAAAGAGGCTGCGCACGGGAAAGCCGTCACCGACCCAATGCATCGGCGGACTAGGGTGAACTGCGATGACGCGCTTCATTTGCGACTCCCGATGATGAGGGCGATGCCGTTCGACCGAGGCAATGCCCGGCACGAAGCGTCACGTCCGATCGCCGTCATATGAGGTCCGACGGCCGTCAACGCAAGCGGCTATCCTTGGGCCTCATGGGGAAGGTCGCGCCAACGATCCATTTCAGGCTTCGCGTCGTTCTCGGCGAGAACATCGCGATCGGCCCGGGCAAGGTCGCGCTCCTCGAAGCGATCGGCGCGACGGGTTCGATCAGCGCGGCCGCCAAATCGATGGGCATGTCGTATCGGCGCGCGTGGCTGCTCGTCGACACGATGAATCGCTGCTTCGAGACGCCTGTCGTCGCGGCGGAAGCCGGCGGCGCGTCGGGCGGAAGGACGACGCTGACGCCAACCGGCGCCGAAGTCGTGCGGCGCTATCGCAATCTGGAAGCCCGCGCCGCGGGCGCGGGAGAGGACGACCTGGCCGCGCTTACGTCGCTTTTGAAACGCGATCAGCTTGCGTTCGCTCGGCCGTGTCGCCGAAGAGCTGGTACAGAATGATCGCGCCGAACGTCGCCGTCCCGATGCCACCCAGCGTGAAACCGCCGAGCTTCAAGCCAAGATCGCCGGCGCCGAACGTGAGCGTCGCGGCCGCGGTGACGAGATTTCGTGCGCGCGAGAAGTCGACGTCGTTCTGCACCCAAATCCTTCCACCGGTTGCCGTGATGAGACCGAACACGACGATCGCGAGCCCGCCGAGCACGGGCACGGGAATCGTCGAGATCAGCGCGCCGAACTTCGGCGAGAAGCCGAGCACGATTGCGAACAGCGCAGCGACGATGAAGAGCAGTGTCGAATAGACCTTCGTTACCGCCATCACGCCGATGTTTTCGGCGTACGTCGTCACGCCGGTTCCGCCGCCCCAGCCGGCGACGACGGTGGCAAGACCGTCACCGAGGAACGCGCGACCGAGATACGCATCGAGGTTTCGGCCGGTCATTGCCGCGACCGCCTTGATGTGCCCAAGATTCTCGGCAACGAGCACGACAGCGACGGGTGCGATCAGGCCGATGGCTTTCCCGCTCCAAACAGGCGCGGTAAACGACGGCCATCCGATCCACGATGCACGCGCGACGCCACCGAAGTCGATCGGCTTGCCGAAGCCCAGGCCGTTCGCGCAGATCGCGTAGAGCACATAGCCGCCGAGACCGCCGAGCAGAATCGGCAGCCGCCGCGCGAGCCCCGGTGCACGCACGGCGATCAATCCCACCATGGCGACCGTCGCGATGCCCATCCACGTATCGAACGCGCTTGCCGAGATGCCCTTCACGGCAATCGGCGCGAGATTGAGTCCGATCACGGCGACGATGCTGCCGGTTACGACAGGCGGCATCAGCCGGTCGATCCAGCGATAGCCGAGAACGATCACGATCGCGCCGATGATCGCGTAGACGACGCCTGCGGCCATGATCCCCGACAGCGCGACGCCGATGTTCCCGTTTGGCCCGCTGCCGGCGTAACCGGTGGCCGCAATCACCACCGCGATGAACGCGAAGCTCGAGCCGAGATAGCTCGGCACGCGACCCCCCACGACCGCGAAGAAGATCAGCGTGCCGATGCCCGAGAACAGGATCGCGACGTTCGGATCGAAGCCCATCAAGAGCGGCGCGAGCACGGTCGAGCCGAACATGGCGACGACATGCTGGATGCCGAGCGCGAGCGTTTGCGGCGCCGGCAGACGCTCGTCCGGTGCAATCACGCCTTCGGTGCGTTCGCGCCAATGCGGGAAATACGACGTTTCCGCGGCATGTGCCTTCATGAGCGAAGTCTCCCTCGCAACGTCGAGCGCGTGCATTGAACACCAAATCCGGCACTTCGTCATGCAGGAGCCCGGACGGCCCCTGACGCACCTTTCGCGCGACCAGGGTCGGATCGCCGGATAAGGTACGATGATCGGCTGCCCGTCTTTTGAAGCCTCCGCATGGATTTCGCGTTCGTCCTCGATCCGCTGCCGCTCCTCAAGGCGTACAAGGACACGAGCGTCGCGATGATGCGCGCGCTCGACGCGCGTGGCCACCGCGTCCACGCGCTCGAGCAGGCCGACATCTACTGGCGCGACAGTGCCACACGCGCGCGTACGCGACCGCTCGTGCTTTCATCGGACGACCACGACTGGTACACGGCGGGCGACGCTGAAGATCGACCGCTGACCAGCTTCGCAGCGATCATGATGCGCAAGGATCCGCCGTTCGACATGGAATACGTCTACTCGACGTACCTGCTCGAAGCGGCCGAGCGTGAAGGCGCCCGCGTTTTGAATCGGCCGCGCGCGATTCGCGATTACAACGAGAAGATGGCGGTCGCGGAATTCCACGAGTTCATCCCGCCGACGCTCGTCACGCGTGACGGCGCGCGCATCGCCGCTTTCGTCGACGAGCAGCGCGACGTGATCGTGAAGCCGCTCGATGGCATGGGTGGCGCGTCGATCTTTCGCGTGCGCGAATCGGACCCCAATCGCAACGTGATCATCGAGACGGTGTCGCAGAACGGCGCGCGCACGGTGATGGCGCAGAAGTTCATTCCCGAGATCGTCGACGGCGACAAGCGAATCCTGCTGATTGGCGGCGAAGTCGTTCCCTGGTCGCTCGCGCGCATCCCCAAGCCGGGCGAGACGCGGGGCAATCTCGCGGTCGGCGGCCGCGGTGTTGCGAGACCGTTGTCGCCGCGCGATCGCGAGATCGCACAGGCGCTCGCGGAGCCGTTGTGGCGTGCGGGGCTTCTCGTCGTCGGGATCGACGTGATCGGCGACTATCTGACCGAAGTGAACGTCACGAGCCCGACCGGCTTCGTCGAAATCGGCGAGCAGTCGGGCTTCGATGTCGCAGGGCTTTTTGCGACGGCGCTTCTGCGCGCCTGCCGCGTGAAATGAACATCGGTCCGGATTGACATGATCGGCGTGCTGATCGTCGCGCACGGCGGCCTCGGCGACAGCCTGGTTGCCGCGGTGACGCACGTGCTCGGCGCGCGTCCGCCGCAGTTCGACGTGCTGGCCGTCGCGCCGGACGACGACCCGTCGGCGCTTCTGCCGAGGGCGCGCGAAGCCGTGGCATCGCTCGACACGGGCGAAGGCGTGGCGGTGCTTTCCGATCTGTACGGCGCGACGCCGTCGAACCTCGCGATGAAGCTCGCCAAGCCGGGTCACGTCGAAGTGATCGCCGGCGTCAATCTGCCGATGCTCGTTCGCGCGTTCACTTATCGCACGCGCGGCATGGAGACGCTCGTCAAGAAGGCGATCTCGGGCGGCTGCGAGGGCGTGCTGCACGTGTAGGGAAACGATGCTCACGCGCGAGATCGAGATCGTCAACAAGCTCGGGCTTCATGCGCGCGCGTCGGCGAAGCTCACGCAGCTCGCCGCGAAATTCGACAGCGACGTGCAGGTCGTGCGCAACGGCCGCCGCGTGAATGCGAAAAGCATCATGGGCGTGATGATGCTCGCGGCAGGCAAGGGCTCGAAGATCACGCTCGAGATCGCGGGACCCGACGAGGCGCAGGCGATGGAAGCCTTGTGCGCGCTGGTTGGCGACTACTTCGGCGAAGGCCAGTAGATGTGATCCCCCCACGCTCGCGGCTCCGCCGCTTCGCTGCCCCCCGAGGGGGCGGAACTCGCGGCTCGGGGCGGCCCTGCACCGCTCGTGTCACTCACGCGCGAATCGAATGGTAAGTTTCGCGCTCCACGGGATCGGCGTTTCCGGCGGCATCGCGATCGGCCGCGCGCAACTCGTCTCGCACGCGACCCGCGAGGTCGCGCACTACGCCATCGCGCAGGCACAGATACCCGCCGAGATCGCGCGCTTCGAAAGCGCGATCAAGGATGTCCAGCGCGAGCTCGAAGGCCTGCACCAGGCGTTGACGAGCGGCGACGTGCCCGGCGAGTTCGGCGCGTTCCTCGACGTGCACTGGATGATCCTGAACGATCCGACGCTTTCCGAGGCGCCGAAGCGGATCATCGCCGAGCAGGCATGCAACGCCGAATGGGCGCTTGCGCGGCAGATGAGCGTGCTCGTGGAGCAGTTCGATCAGATCGAGGATGCGTATCTCCGCGAGCGCAAGGCCGACGTCGTTCAGGTTGGCGAGCGTGTGCTGAAGCGCCTGATGGGGCGTCCCGGCACGCTTCCCGCGCCAAGCGCCGAGGAGCAGACGATCCTTGTCGCGCACGATCTCTCGCCGGCGGATGTGATCCAGTTCAAGCGTCACCACTTCGCCGCATTCCTGACCGATCTCGGCGGCGTTACGTCGCACACGGCTATCGTCGCGAGCAGCCTCAACGTGCCGGCAGTCGTCGCCACGCACAACGCGCGGCAATTGATCCGTGACGGCGAGATGCTGATCGTCGATGGCGCGCACCACGTCGTCATCGTCAATCCCGACCGCGCGGTGCTTGCCGAGTATCGGCTGCGTCAGAACGAGCTCGAGCTCGCGCGGCAGAAGCTTCGGCGGCTTCGCAGCAAGCGCGCGCAGACGCTCGACGGCGTGTACGTCGAGCTGCAGGCGAACATCGAATTGCCCGAGGACGTCGAGCCGGCGCTCGCCAACGGCGCGACCGGGATCGGACTCTTTCGAACGGAATTTCTCTTCCTGAATCGCGAGGGACTGCCTTCCGAGGACGAGCAGTTCGACGCCTATCGAAAAGCGGTCGAAGGCATGCAGGGCAAGCCGGTGACGATTCGCACGTTCGATCTCGGTGCCGACAAGCAGCCCGAAGAGCTCGACGGGCTCGCGCGCGTTGCGCCGAATCCCGCGCTGGGACTTCGCGCCGTGCGCTTCTGCCTGGCCGAGCCGCGTCTTTTCCTCACGCAGCTTCGCGCGATCCTGCGCGCGACGCATTATGGCAACGTCCGCATCCTGATTCCGATGCTCGCATCGGTATCGGAAATCGATCAGACGCTCGCGCTGATCGCGCGCGCGAAGGAGATGCTCCGCGAGCAGAGCGTGCCGTTCGACGACGAAGTGAAGGTCGGAGGCATGATCGAGATTCCGGCTGCCGTGCTCTCGATCGGCGCGTTCCTCCGCAAGCTCGACTTCCTGTCGATCGGCACGAACGATCTGATCCAGTACACGCTCGCCGTCGATCGCGCCGACGAAACGGTGTCGCATCTCTACGATCCGCTGCATCCGGCGGTGCTGCGCCTGATCGGCCTCGCGATCGGCAGCGCGACCAAGGCCGGCGTGCCGATTGCCGTGTGCGGCGAAATGGCCGGCGAATTGCGGTTGACACGCCTGCTCCTGGGTTTCGGCCTGCGAGAGTTCTCGATGCATCCGTCGCATCTGCTTGCAGTGAAGCAGCGTGTGCTGACGAGCGACGTGAAGGCGTCCGAAGCGCTCGTCGAGCGAATCCGGCGCATTGACGATCCCGAGAAGCTCGCGCCGCTGCTCGAGAGACTGAACGCGTAGGGAATACATCGCCGACGCTCGTTGTTTGCCCGAGGCAGTCGCGAACTTCAATGCGCCGCCTCGCCGCCTTCCTGCTCGTTGCCTTCACCGCTGCTTGCGCGTACGCGGCGGCGCCCGGCGCGCTTGCGCCTTCCTTCTCCCTGCCGACGTCGCGCGGCGACACCGTCTCGCTCGATCCGTTGCGCGGCCGTGTCGTCTACGTCGATTTCTGGGCGTCGTGGTGCGCTCCCTGCCGCCGCTCGTTTCCATGGATGAACGCGATGCAGGCGCGTTACGGCAGCGAAGGCCTGACGATCGTCGGCATCAACGTCGACAAGCGTCGCCAGGATGCCGAGCGATTCCTGGGCGATACGCCGGCGACCTTCACCATCGCCTATGACGCGCAGGGGAAGACGCCGGCTGCCTACGACGTGAAGGGCATGCCGAGCTCGTACCTGATCGATCGCAGCGGAAGGATCGTCGCGATCGAGGAAGGATTTCACGACGAGCGCAAGGACGAGCTCGAGACCCGGATTCGTGCGCTGCTCGCGAATCATTGAGTGGTTGCTCGTCGCGTGCGTCGCCGTCGTTACGATCGGCGGATGCGCGGCAATCGATCCGCCGAAGCCGTGGGAAAAGGGCGATCTCGCACGCCCGTCGATGCGCTTCGACGCCGATCCGATCGCGACGAAAGCGCAGGACCACATCTATCAAAGCAGGGAGGGCGCCGGCGGTGGCGGCACGGTCGGCGGAGGAGGATGTGGCTGCAACTGATCCGCACCCGCTGATCCTCGCCGCGCTCGCGCTGCCGGGCATTCTCCCGATTGCGGCACGCGCGCAAAGCGCGCCCGACGAAGGCGTCGTCGCGCTCCGCTATTACGACTATCGCGATTGGCAATCCGGCGCCGATCGCATCTCGGTCAAGAGCCCGTATCTCTACGCGCTCGTCCCGCTCTCCGATTCGCTCGTCGTCGAAGGCTCGCTCGTCTACGACAGCGTTTCCGGCGCATCGCCGCTCTCTCACGACACGCTGTCGGGCGCATCGGGGCAGGGCATTGGCGACTACCGCAAAGCCGGGGATGTGAAGCTCAGCAAATACGTCGGCGACGGGTCGCTCTCGGTGGGCGTCGCGTACTCCGACGAGCAGGATTACATCTCGCGCGCCGCGTCGGTCGAATGGCGCACATGGAGCGACGATCGCAATCGCGCGTACGCGATCGGCTTCGGCGCCGCGAAGGATCGCATCAACGCGGTCCTAGGCGTGAATGGACCGGTGCTCGACCAGCCGCGCGAGACGTACGACTATCTGCTCGGCATCACGCAGGTGCTCAACGCGCGAGCGGTCGTCGAATCGACGATCACGTACTCGGATGGAAGCGGCTACTATTCCGATCCCTACAAGCTCCTCGACGCGCGGCCGAACCATCGGCGCATCTTTGCGTGGCTCACGCACTTCAACCTGCGTTTGCCGCGCCCGGATGCGACGCTGCAGCTCGCCTATCGCTACCTCGACGATTCGTTCGGCGACAACTCGCACATGCTCGAAGCGTCGTGGGTTCAGGGGCTTCCAAAGGGTTTTACGCTGACGCCGACGCTCCGTTACTACACGCAATCGGCGGCCCGCTTCTATCACGATCCGCCGTTTCCGCAGGGCCTCGTGCACGGCGAGCCGTACACGGCGGACGAGCGACTGTCGGCGTTCGGCGCGGTCACGCTCGGGCTTCGCATTGCGAAGGAGCTTCCGCAGAGTGTGACGATCGACGCCGGTATCGACTTCTACCGACAGCGCGGCGACTGGCGCATCGGCGGCGGCAGCCCGGGACTTGCGCAATTCTCGGCACGATGGATCGAAGTCGGGCTCACCAAGCGGTTCTGAACGGCCCGCAGTGCCATCGCTATCGCTTCGCGGCGATGGCGTCGGTGCACGAGATCCAATTGTCGACACCCGATCGCGCGTTGGCCGAACGCGCCGCGGCCGCAGCGATCGCCGATGTCCGCCGCATCGAAGCGAAGTATTCGCGCTTTCGCGACGACAGCGTAACCACCGCAATCAATCGCGCCGCCGGCCGCGCGAGCGTCTCGATCGATGCTGAAACGGCCGCGCTTCTTCGCTACGCCGATCGATGCTACGGCGCGAGCGGCGGCCGCTTCGACGTCACGTCGGGCGTGCTTCGCCGCGCATGGGACTTCAAGCGCGACCCGCCACGCGTTCCTTCGCGCGACGAGATCGACGCATTGCTTCCATCGATCGGCTGGCAGCGTGTCGAGTGGAGCAATCATGAAGTGCGGCTGCCCGACGCCGGCATGGAGATCGACTTCGGCGGCATCGGCAAGGAGTACGCGTGCGATCGCGCAGCGGCCATCTGTCGCGACCAGGGTGTCGCGAACGCGCTCGTCAACCTCGGGGGCGACGTGCGCGCGATTGGCGGACATGCCGACGGCTCGCCCTGGCGCATCGGCATTCGCCATCCCGGGAGCGAGGACGTTGCGATCGCGATGGTGGCAATCCGCGACGGCGCGATTGCCACGAGCGGCGACTACGAGCGCTTCTTCGACCTCGACGGCCGCCGCTATTGCCATTTGCTCGATCCGCGCAGCGGCATGCCGGTCTCGTGCTGGCGCTCGGCGAGCGTCGTCGCGCCTATCGCGACGCTCGCGGGAAGCTATGCGACGATCGCGATGCTGCTCGAGCGCGAGGCAGCGGCATTCCTCGCGTCGATGGGCGTCGCGTTCCTCCTCGTTGCGCAGGACATGACGCTCAGCACGGGCGGAGGCGGCGATATCGACGCACGCTTCGTCGTTTCGGACGCGACAAGCTGACGCACTCGCTCGCGCGGTTGCAATGCCGCGAACGTTCGGTGACGCGGGCATTGCGTTACGATGCGCGTCGATGCCCTCGTTCTCGGAGACCACGGCCCAGGCGGAGCATGCGAGCGCCGGCGACCGTTCGGTCGGCCCTGTCCTGCCGCAGGTTGCGCGCTTCGACACGCCGCTGCCCCTCGCTTGCGGGCGCACGCTTGCGCAATACGAGCTTGCGTACGAAACGTACGGCACGCTCGACGCTGCGCACTCGAACGCGGTGCTCATCTGCCATGCGCTGAACGCGTCGCATCACGTCGCCGGGTTCTATGCCGACGATCCGGGCAACGTCGGCTGGTGGGACAACATGGTCGGCCCCGGCAAGCCACTCGACACGCAGCGCTTCTTCGTCGTCGGCGTGAACAATCTCGGAAGCTGCTTCGGCTCGACGGGGCCGCTGTCGACGAATCCGGAAACGAAACGTGCTTGGGGCAGCGATTTCCCGCTGATCACCGTCGAGGATTGGGTCGACGCGCAGGCGCAACTCGCGGACCGTCTCGGCATTCGAAAATGGGCCGCGGTGATGGGCGGCAGTCTCGGCGGCATGCAGGCGCTCGATTGGGCGATTCGCTATCCGTCGCGCATTCGCAATGCGCTCGTGATTGCGGCGGCGCCGAACCTGTCGGCCGAGAACATCGCGTTCAACGAAATCGCCCGCCAGGCGATCATGACCGATCCCGATTTTCACGACGGCAACTTCGAGGCCTACGACGCGAAGCCGCGGCGGGGCCTTCGCGTCGCGCGGATGATCGGCCATATCACGTATCTTTCCGACGAGCAGATGGACGCGAAGTTCGGGCGCCAGCTTCGCGAAGGACTCAACTTCTCGTTCGCGCCGGAGTTCCAGATCGAGTCGTACCTGCGCCATCAAGGCGAGAAATTCGCCGAGTATTACGACGCGAATACTTACCTGCGGATCACGAAGG
>DATFCW010000429.1:0-9842 GCA_035252665.1 Casimicrobiaceae bacterium
GCGCCGCCGACTGGGTAATCCCCGGCATTGCGAAACCGAGCGTTCGCAGGGCATCGACGAGTTGCGTGCGCTGCTCGGTCGTGAGCGCGACGAGCGGCGGCCGCATGCGCTTCCATTCTTCGTCACCGGCGAAATGCGCGATCGCCGTCTTGAGCGCGGCCGGCATCGCGAAGCGCAGGAACGTCGTGCGGACGCGATCGACCGCTTCCTGCTGCGCGTTAGCATCAGGGCGTTGCCACTCGCGCGCGAGTCGCGCGATCGCCGGCGCATTCACGTTCGCGACGGCGCTGATGCATCCGGCGCCGCCGCCTTCGAGCGTTGCGAGCAGGAAACTTTCGCTGCCCGCGAAAACGTCGAAGCCTTGCGGCTGGAATCGTTCCAGCATCGCGCGCGTATTCGCGAAGTCGCCCGAGCTGTCCTTGATGCCGGCGATCGTTCCCGGGAATCGCGCGAGCAGTCGCTCGATCAGTGACAGCGTGATCGGCACCTGCGACACCTGCGGAATGTGATAGAGGTAGATGCGAAGGCGCGCATCGCCGACGCGCTCGATCACCTCGGCATAGCTCGCGAACAAGCCCTCGTCGGTGACCTTCTTGTAGTAGAACGGCGGCAACATGAGAACGCCCGCGCATCCGTGGCGCATCGCGCGGCGCGTCAACTCGACGGTGTCCGTCAACGCGCAGCACCCGGTGCCGGGCATCAGCCGCGATGGCGGCAGGCGTGCTTCGACGAGCGCGTCGAGGAGTGCGATTTTCTCCGCGACCGACATCGAGTTGGCTTCCGAGTTGGTGCCGAACACGGCGAGTCCCACGTCGTGATCGAGAAGCCAGCGGCAGTGGCGGACGAGCCTTCTTGCGTCGGGAGCAAGGTCGGCGGTGAACGGCGTGACGACGGGCGCGAGCACGCCACGAGGGCGATCAGTGGATGTCATGATGAGTTCGAGGTCGAGAGGAATTTCCGGGATGAATCAAAGCGCCAATTCGACGGCGATGCGCACGATCGTATGCGTCGGCCTCGTCGTCGTGAGCGTCAATCCGCCATTGTCATCGAAATAGCTCGTCTCGCCTACGCGGTCGGGCCGAAGCACGTTCGCGAGCGACAGGCGCACCTTCGTGCGCGCGTCCGCCTTCCACAGAGCGTAGAAGTCGAGCACGCGCTTCGCGGGCAGATCCTCGGTTTGATTCGCGGTAAGCCGCACCGGGCCGCCGCTGGCGAACGCGAAGTTGGCTCCGAACGTCACCGCCGGATATCCGAGCGCGTAGTCGAAGCCCGCGCCGCCCGTCACCGGTGTCTGTCGCTCGAGCCGGTTGTCGGGGCCCGGCACGCTTTCTACACGCGACCAGTTGCGCGCGACATGCGCGTGAACGTGAACGTCCGGCGCGCCATCCCACACGTCGCGCAGCGCGAATTTCGCTTCGGCCTCGATACCATGCACGTCTGCGCGTCCGCCATTCACCGGCGATTCAATCCAGGTGCCGTCGACATTCGTGACGTGATCCACGATCACGTCATCGATGCGCCGCGCGTACAGAGCGATGCTCGCGAGTCCGGTTTGACCGAAGTAGTGCTCGTATGCGGTGTCGAGGCCCCACGCGAGCTCGGGCCGCAGGTCGGGATTGCCGCGATAATCGGGTGTGGTCGCCGTATTGTTGTTGGCGATATAGAGGCGTGGCGTGAGTTGCGAAAGCCGTGGCGCCTTGTAGGTGCGCGAAAGGCCGAGGCGCACCTGATCGGCTTTCCCGGGTGCTTTCCAGAGCGTCTGGAAGATCGGCGAGAGCACGCTCGAATCGTTGCCGACGCTCTGGATCACATTGCCGTTCGTGCGCGTGTCGAGGTCTTCCCAGCGCATGCCGACGTAAGCCGACCAGCGCGGCGTCATGTCCCACTCGTCCTGGCCGTAGAGCGCAAGCCGCGACAACCGCGCGTGATAGATCTCGTCGCTCGTGGCGGGTGGATTGCCTTGAGGCGAAACATCGAGCTCCTGGCGCCGCTCGTCGCGATGCGTGTAATCGTCGCTCCAGCCGAACGCGAGCGCATGGCCTTCGACGATCGGCGTGACGTACTTGCCGCTGCTCGTGGCGCCTCTTTCGATCGTGCTCGATTCCACCGTGCGATCGAGCGTGAACGCTCCGTCCTCGTCGAACCCGTGGAAGTGCGAATCGCCGGCGCGATGACTGTATCGCGCGGCTAGCTTCACATCGAGCGTCGAACCGTCGCCCGCGCGATGCACCCAGCCGACGCGCGTCCACGCCGCCGTCGCCTCGTAGCGGAAATGCGTCGAGTCGGAGCTGAACGTCGGCGGCGCCCCCTCCATGGTCATCGTCGCCTCGTCGTCCAAGCCTCCGACCGTCGAATAGCGCAGCAGGCTCTCGCTCGTCAGCGTGTCGCGCTCGGTGGCATTCCACGTGATGCGCGGCGCGAGGCTCACGTTGTCGACGCGCTGATCCTGGCGCTCCTGCGTTTGCCACAGCAGGTTCGTTGCGCCGTCGGGTGCGAAGCCGCGCTGCTCGGATGACGACGGGCGATCGTAGTCGGTGCGCGACGCCGATCCCGCGACGACGTAGGATGCCTTCCCCGCGTGATCGGACACATCGAAATCGGCGCCGTAGCCGGGGCGGCCCTGATCGTCGCTCGCACGGAGCTTGACGCTTCGGTGCGCTGCCTTGGTGGCTTTGCGCAGGACGATGTTGATCGAGCCGGCGATCGCCTGCGTCGAGACGTCCGCGGTCGGCACGCGCAGGATCTCGATGCGCTCGATCATGTCGGGCGACAGCGATTCGAGCGAAAAGCCGGGCGGCGCAGGCTCGCCGTCGAGCAGGATCTGCGTATAGCCTTCGCCGAGTCCGCGCATGCCGATCACCGTGCGCCCCTGAAGCGTATCGACGTCGATCCCGGGCAGCCGCGCCAGCACGTCGGCGAGCTCGGTATCGCCATAGCGGACGATTTCGTCGTGCGTGACGATGATGCGCGTCGTCGTCGATTCGCGTCGCGCGTCCTTGAGCGGCGCCGCGATGACCTCGACCTTTTCGAGCGGTCGCAGCCGCTGCTTCACGTCGCCTTGCGCGGCCTCCGTCGCCTCAGGCGTCTTCGGTGCAGAAGATGAAGCACGCGTCGATTGCGCGTGCGCGATGGACGAAACGAGCAGCACGAGCGCCGATGCGAACGCCGCAGCGAGCATGCGCGGCGCGTTCACCGAAATTCTCTAGCGGGGATGCGGCCAGCGTCCGCCCACCCGACCGGTGATCTCCTCCGCGATGTGCGACACGAGCGGTCCCAGTTGCTTGATCCGCGCATCGGACAGTCGCGACGATGGTCCGGCGAGCGAGATCGCGCCAAGCGGCTCGGCGTGCTCGTCGTAGATGGGAGCGGCGACGCAGCGTGTGCCGGGCAAATGCTCCTCGTCGTCGAACGACCAGCCGCGCTGGCGGATCACCCGAATGCTCGCCCACATCGTCTCGGGCGAAGTGATGGTGTTCTCGGTGATCCGCGGGAGGCCCTTCACCTTGATCAGCGCATCGATCTGATCGTCGGGAAGTGACGCGAAGATCGCCTTGCCGACGCCCGACGCATGCAACGGCACGCGGCTTCCGAGCTTGACGATCGTGCGCATCGTCTCGCGGCATTGCACCTGGTCGATGAACACCGCGTCGGTGCCGTCGAGGATCGCGAGATTCGCCGTCTCGCCGCATTGCTCCATCAGCCGTCGCATGTACGCGTGGCTGTGCGCGGCGAAATCGCGGTTCGCCAGGAAACTCGAGCCGACGGTGAACGCCTGCAAGCCCACGTACCAGCGACCGAGGTCGCCCATCTGGTAGACGTAGCCGGTTTTTTCGAGCGTCGCGAGCAGCCGATGCGTCGTCGACGCGGGAAGCGTGACGCGTTGCGCGATGTCGGTGAGCGTCAATCCGCCTTCGCTTCGCGCGAGGCACTCGAGGATCGACAGGCCGCGCGTCAGGCTTTGCACCTGGCCGGTTTCGCCGCCCGGGCGCGATGCCGTGCGCGCCCGCACAGGCGTCGGCAGGCGATGGATGGTGCTCACTGGTAAAGGCCCGATCCCTGCGAAGGAACGCTACCCCTTCGGATAGCGGGTCGGAAAGGTCACGCGAAACGTCGTTCCCTGGCCTGGATTCGTGTGAAGCTCGAGCTTCGCGTCGAGCAGCTCGCAAAGGCGCTTCACGATCGAGAGTCCCACGCCTTCGCCGCCATTCGCGTGCGCGGCTTCGGATTCGGACGGTAGCGTCGGAGCCGGCGAGGCGGTCGGAACGGCGCCTCGACGCGCTGCATCGAGCTCCACCGCCGCGCCGTCGCGCGTCGCCGTCTCGAGCGCGGCCGCAAGCGGCTCCAACGCCTCGTTGCCAAGGCCCGGGCCGGTGTCCTGCACGGTGAGGCACCAGCGCGTGGCGTCGCCGCCGGCTGTTTCCCATCCGAGCTTGATGCCGCCCTGCGTCGTGTATTTGAGCGCGTTCAACAGCAGGTTCTGCGCGATGCGCGAGACTTTCACTTCGTCGCCGTCGACGACGAGCGAGTCATCGCCTTCGGTGATCAGGTAGAGCCCGCGGTCCGCCGCGACAAGTTGCAAGCTCGCCGCGAGCTGGCTCAGCGTGACGCCGGCGTCGAACCGCCTGACGGAGCGACTTTCGAGCCCTGCGTCGAGGCGGGCCTGCGCCGTCAGGTCATCGAGCAATGCATGCAGCGACGCGACGCCTCGCCCGAGCATGCGCAGGAACTTTTCGCTCGGACCCGTCTTCTCGATGACCGCGGCGACGTTCTCCACGAGATGGACATTGCCGCGAAGATCGTGCGCCGCCTGTCGCCACGCCTCCGCGCGCTGCTTCTCCAGTTCTCCGAGTTGCGCAATCGCCTGCTGGAGCGTGCCGACCCGCTCGGACGCCTCGATGCGCGCGAGCCGCGTATATTGCGCGACGCTTTCGCTCATGCCGTTGATCGTGACCTCCGCGACGTGGCGGCACGCCTGCGCAACCGCCGACGGCGAGAGCTCGGGATGCGCGTCGGCGAACGCCTGAACCTCGTCGGCGAGGCAGGCGTTGAGCGCGACCCACTCGCGCATCACCTCCTCGTCGTCGTAACCTTGTTGCCAGCGAAGAAGTCCGTGACCCTCGGCGGTTTCGTTCTCGTCCTTCTGCGCTTCGAGCGACTCGCGCAGATCGTCGGCGAGAAGGCGACGTTCGAGCGCATCGAGGATTCGCGGGATATGATCGTAGAACTGCGCGCGCGACAGCGCGACCGAGGTCGTGACCTGCGGATCGCGTTGCGCGGCGCGCCGCCACGCGTCGAGAATCTTGTCGCGTCGTTCGCGAAGGTGTCGGGCGACCGCCGCGAAGCCGCGCGCGGAATCGTGATTCGAGTTCATCGGTGGGGAGCCTGCGACGAAGTCCGCGAGGGATGGTCACGCATTATAGGCGTCGCTGCCACGTTCGTTCCGGCGATGTCGATCTCGAAATGTGCACAAGTGATCATGGCGTCGGTGAGCGGAACATCGTTGCGCGATTTGACGTACGCGAACGCGACGCATCGTCCGAACTTATTGCTGTAGCCCGCAGACGTAATCTCGGATACCGGCTGTCCATCCATGAGCAGCGGCTCGCCGCCCCACGCGAAGGCGTCAGGATCGTCGAGAGCGAAGCGCACGAGCTGTCGCGAAACGCCGCGCTCGCGTTGAGTGAGAAGCGCGTCGCGTCCGATGAAATCGGGCTTGTCGAACGCGACGGCGAACGCGAGGCCGGCGTCGAGCGGCGTCTCATCGGGCGAAAGCTCGGCGCCCCACGCGCGTCTTCCTGCTTCGATGCGAAGCGCATCGATCGTGTAATAGCCGGCATCCCGCAAGCCGAAGCGCGCGCCTTCGGTCCAGAGCGCGTCGTAGAGCGTTGCGCATTGATCGCTGGGTACGCAAAGCTCGTAACCGGGGCCGCCGACGTAACTCACTCGCGCCGCGCGGACGCGCGCATGACCGACGTCGATCATGCGCACGGTGCCCGACGGCGCTTCGATCGCAGGTTCGTCGAGCGACAGTGCGGCGAGAAGCGGCTCGGCGCGGGGGCCCATCAGCGACAGGATCGACCAGCCGCTCGTCACGTCGACGAGCGATGCATGCTCGTCCTCGCCGATATGTCGCGTGATCCAGGCGAAGTCGCGCGTCGCCTGTGCCGTGCCGGTCAGGATGAAGAACTCGTCGTGCGTGATGCGCGTGACGGTCAGATCGCTTTCGAAGCCGCCGCGCATATTCAACAGTGCGGTGTAGACGATGCGTCCGATCGGCACGTCGATGCGATTCGCGCACAGGCGTTCGAGCACGCGAAGCGCGTCGCGGCCTTTCAGCAGGAATTTCGCGAACGACGTCTGATCGAAGACGACGACATCCTCGCGGCACGCGCGCTGCTCATCGATCACGAACGGCAACCAGCCCGGTTTGCCGAGCGTGGGCGGTGGTTCGGACGTACCAGGCGGCAGGAAGTAGTTCGCACGTTCCCAGTTGTTCTTGGTCCCGAACACCGCGCGCTTGTCCTTCAGCCGATCGTAAAGCGGCGAGCGGCGAAGCGGCCGCGCCGATTGCAATTCCTCGCGCGGCCAGCGCATCGCATAATGCAGGCCGAGCGTTTCGACCGTGCGGTCGACGAGAAGGCGTCGATTGACGTGAAACGTCGCGAAGCGGCGGATATCGACGTCCCATACGTCGAACGGCGGCTCGCCCGCGACGAGCCATTCGGCGACGAGACGACCGGCACCGCCTGCGTTCGCGATCCCCGCCGAGTTGAAGCCTGCGCAGACGAAATAGCCGCGAAGCTCAGGAGCCTCGCCGAGCAGGAAATTGCCGTCGAGCGTGAAGCTCTCGGGGCCGTTGAGAAGCAGCTTCACCGGCGCGCGCTCGAGGCAGGGCATCCGGTGCAGCGCGTTTTGCATCAGGATCTCGAACTGGTCCCAATCCTCGGGCAGCAACTGGAACTCGAAGCCGTCGGGAATGCGCGGCACCTTCCACGGTTTCGCAACGGGCTCGAAACCGCCCATTACGACCCCGCCGACTTCTTCCTTGAAGTAGATGTAGCCGTCGGGATCGCGGATCACCGGCATGTCGGGGGTGACGCCCTCGATCGGCTCGGTGACCAGATAGAAATGCTCGGCAGATTGCAGCGGGATCGCCACGTTCGCGAGTGCGCCAAGCTCACGCGCCCACTGTCCGGCGCAGTTGACGACGAATTCGCAGGTGACGCTGCCTCGTTCGCCGGCCGAAGCGAATTGCACGCCGCTGACGCGTCCGTTGTGCGTGTCGATGCCAATCACGCGCACGCCTTCGACGATGCGCGCGCCGCGGAGCCGCGCACCCTTCGCAAGCGACTGCGTGAGATCGGTCGGGTTCGCCTTGCCGTCGCCGGGGATCCACACGCCCCCTTCGAGGTCGTCGGTTCGAAGAAGCGGCGCGCGCTTCGCAACGTCGGCCGGCGACAGCCACTCGAATTCGACGCCGAAGCTTCGCGCACGCGCCATCTGTCGGCGCATCAACGTCATCCGCTCACGCGTCTTCGCGACGTTCACGCTGCCGCATTGCTTCCAGCCCGTGGCAAGTCCCGTTTCCTGCGCAAGCGTCGAATAAAGCTCGATGCCGAAACGGCTCATGCGGGTCGCGTTGCGCGTCGCGCGCATTTGCCCGACGAGACCTGCCGCGTGCCACGTCGTGCCGCACGTGAGACGGCCTTGCTCGAGCAGCAGCACGTCGGCAATGCCGAGCTTGCCGAGGTGATATGCGACGGACGCGCCAGCGATGCCACCGCCGATGATGACGGTGTGTACGTGGGAGGGGAGGGTGGTCATTCCTACAACTTCAACGCCGCCACGCCCATCACGACGCTCGCCGCGCCCGCAAGCCGCATCGCGCCGAAGCCTTCCTTGAGCCACACACCGCCGATCAACGCCGCGAACAGCACCGACGTCTCGCGTAGTGCCGCCACTGCCGCGACCGGCGCGCGCGTCATGGCGAACAGCACGATGCCGTACGCGGCGAGGCTTGCCGCGCCGCCGAGCAAACCGCGACGCCACCCGCGGGCCACGTATGCGAATGCATCGGAGCCGCGACGCGTCGCGATCCATGCGAGAAACGGCAGGCCTTCGATCGCGATCAGCCACGTGACGTATGCGACCGCATTGCCCGAGACGCGCGCGCCGGTGCCGTCGACGAGCGTGTACGACGCGATGACGGCGGCGTTCGCGAATGCCCACGACGCTGCGGCCGGCGGATGCTGCTCGCGCCGCACGAACGCGATACTCACGATGCCCGCGCAGATCAGCAGGATGCCGAGGCCACCGTGCAGCGTCGGCAACTCGTGCAGAAATACGATGCCGAGCACGGCCACGAGCAGCGGCGCGGTTCCTCGCATCAGCGGATAGGCGAACGACAGGTCGCCCGTTCGATACGCGTGGGCGAGCGTCGTGTAATACGCGAAATGAATCACTGTCGACGCGGCGATGAACTTCCACGCCGCCGTATCGGGCAGCGGCAGGAATGGCAGCGCGACGAACGCACAGACGCACGAGCCGGCGACCACCGAAGCGGTGTCGAGCATCGGATCGCCGCCGGGCGCGCCTTTGACGAGCGCGTTCCATCCGGCGTGCAGCAAACCCGCGCAGAGGACGGCGAGCGTGATGCCGAGCGTGAGCTCCTGTGCGGGCGCGGCCATCACGCGCTCGCGACGGAAGCGATGGTCATGCGGTCTTCGGCTTGCGCTTTTGCCAGGCGCCGCTGTCGCCGAGCGGCGGAACGAGGTCGGCCTGCGGCACGACGGGCGCCGCGATCGTCTCGTCGGTCTTGAGGCGCGTGCGCGCGAGCACGCCAGCCTCCTCGAGGATCGGATAGGCGATCGAGCAGATGTGCGAATTGATCCTGCGCAAGTCCGAGATCAGGTCGAGATGCAGCGACGACGTCTCGATGCTTTCGACGGTGTTGCCGGCGAGGCGTCCGAGATGCGAGTTCGCGTACGCGCGCTCGAGATCGCGGAACAGCACCTTCTGCGCGAGCAATTCCTGCGCATGCTTGAGATCGCCGTTCAGGAATACCGAAAGCCCGAGGCGCAGGTTCGCGATCAGGCGCGCATGCAGGTCGCAGATCTCCGCCATGCCGGCCTCGGAGAAGTTGCGTCCCTTGTCGATCTTCTTGTCCTCGAGATCGGTGAGGATTCGCTCGATGATGTCGCCAACCTGCTCCATGTTGATCGTGAACGACACGATATCGGCCCAGCGTCGGCCCTCGCGCTGCTCGAGCGCCTCGCGCGGAATCTGCGCGAGATAGAGCTTCACCGCGGTGTAGAGCTCGTCGACGACGTCGTCCATCTTGCGCAGCCGCTCGGCGAGCGTGCGGTCGTTGGTCCGCAGCACGCGCAGCATGCCGGCGAGCATCTGCTCGACGACGTCGCCGATGCGCATCGCCTCGCGCGCGGCGCAGGAGATTGCGAGGCTCGGCGTGTCGAGCGCCGACGGATCGAGATGTCGCGGCTTGGCAGGATCCTCCGACGCCGGGCGCGCTGGGAGCAGTTGCTCGGCGATCTTCGCGATCTTCTCGGTCCAGTAGAGCAACAGGACCGCGATCGCGACGTTGAAGCCAAGATGGAACAACACGACCTCGCGCGCCGGATCGAGGCCCAGGCCGCCAATCCATTCGTCGAGATGACCTGCAAGCGGCACCGCGAGCATGCAGCCGATCACGCGGAAAAGGAAATTCCCGAGCGTGACGCGCCGCGCCTCGGGCGCTGCGCGAAGCGTCGAGATCATGCCGAGCACGCCGCTGCCGAGGTTCGCACCCAGCACGAGGCCGAGCGCGACCGGCAGCGCGATCACGT
>DATFCW010000430.1:0-5528 GCA_035252665.1 Casimicrobiaceae bacterium
ATCAGGCCGAGGATCTCGCCTCGCACCACGTGAAGATCCAGCGCGTCGAGCGCGAGCACGCCGCCAAAGCGCATCGTGAGTTCGCGGCACGCGAGGAGCCAATCCGCGGCCGTTTCCGGTTGCGCGAGGGTCATGCGGACGACTCGGGAAAATAGTTGCGAAGCGGCCGCGGCAGCAAGCCCTCGGGGCGGAACAGCAGGATCAGGATCACGACGCATCCATAAAGCAGAAAGCGATACTCCTGGATGAACTGCAGTTTCTGTGGAACGACGATGATGACCAGCGCCGCCGGTACGATGCCAACCGGATTTCCAATGCCGCCGAGGATCACGATCGAAACGAGGATCAGCGATTCACCGAACGTGAAATTGTTCGGTGCGATGAAGCCCTGCATCATCGCGTAGGTCGCGCCCGCGATCCCGCACAACAGATTGCCGAGGGTGAAGGCAATGATCTTGGCGCGCGCGACGCCGATCCCGAACGCGGCGGCCGCGGTCTCGTCGAGGCGGACTGCATCGAACGCGAGCCCGAGCCAGGAGCGTTCGACGCGTCGCGCGAAAACGAACGCGGCGAGCGCCAGCGCGAGCGAAAGCACGAAATAGTTCACGTAGAACGAGGCGCCCGCACCCGCGAGTTGCACGTCGTGATTGAATTTCCAGCCGAACAAATCGATGCCCGGCAATTTGAGGCCCTGCGGACCACCGAGCGCGTTGTTCACCTCGAGGAATGTGCTGAACAGGATGCCGAAGGCGATCGTGACGAGCGCCGCGTAATAGCCGCGCGTGCGCAACACCGGCAGGATCAGCAGCGATCCGACGACGCCTGCCACGACTCCGCCAGCGATGATCGCGATGAGATGCGGAACGCCATGCGCCACAAGCACGGCCGCCGTGTATGCGCCGGTCCCGAAGAAAGCCGCACCGGCGAAGTTGACGATGCCGCAGTACCCGGTCTGGATAGTGAGACCGATGCACGCGACGACGAACAGCAATACCGTGCAAAGCATCAGCAATGGATACGCATCGTCGTGAAGACCGGCCGCGACACCGACGGTAGCGAGCACGGCAAAGAGCGTTGCCAAACGCGGGCGCGTCGCAAGCGCCCGACCGTAACGACCGGCGACATCGAAGCGCTGGAAGAAGGCGAGCGCGAGGATCGCGACAGCGATCAGCGAGGCGAACAGCCACACGCTGTCCGTCGAAAGGAACGCCCAGAGCCAGACGCCGCCGAGCGCGATTGCAGCGGCGGCGACGGCGATGTCAACTAGGGAAGCCCCCACGCTCGCGAGCTTCGTTGCCCCCAGGAGGGGGTGCAGTTCGCGCTCGGGACGGCCCTTCGCGCTCATGGAACCCCCACGCTCGCTGCTTCGCTGCTTCGCTGCCCCCGAGGGGGTGCAGTTCGCGCTCGGGACGGCCCTTCGCGCTCACACCCGCTCGCTCGACCGTTCCGCGATGAGCCCGGTCGGCTTCCACGTCATCAGCATGATGACGACCGCGAACGCGAACACGTTGTTGTACGCGCTCGACACGGGCAGCGCGACCGAGCCGATCGTTTGCAGCGCCGCGAAGAGAAATCCGCCGAGGATCGCGCCGTAGATGCTGCCGAGGCCGCCGACGACGGCGGCACTGAAGCCGATGACGCCGAGAAGAAGGCCGATGTCGAAATTCACTTCGTTGTAATAGAGGCCGTAGACGACGCCGGCGATGCCGGCCAGCGCCGAGCCGATGGCAAACGTGACGAGCACGACGCGCTCGAAGTCGATGCCCATTGCGCGCGCCGTGTCGCTGTCCTGCGCGACGGCGCGAATGGCGAGACCGAGCCGGGTACGCCGCACGACGAGGTTCACGATGACGATCGTCGCGATGCCGGTCACGAGCAGGATCGTGCTGTCGAGGCGCAGCGTGAAGTTGCCGAAGTTCGTCGACGCTGTCGGCAACAGGCGCGGAAACGGTTGAGGGTTCGAGCCATTCGGGTAGAACAGGCGTACGAGCTCGCGCAGGATCGATCCGAGCATCAGCGTGACGAGCAGTGTGTTGAATGCCGGCGCGATGCGAAGCGGCAGCACGAGATAACGCGCAATCAGCGCACCGACGAGCGCCATCGCCAGACCTGCTGCGCAGGCGACGATGATCACGACGAGCGCCGGAACGGCGACGCCGAGCGCGTGCAGCGCGAGGGACGTCGCCAGCGCCACGAACGCGCCCGCCATGACCACGTCGCCGTGCGCGAACTGGATGACGTCGAGCACGCCGAAGAACAGCGTGAAGCCAACGGCGACCATCGCGTAGATGACGCCGAGCATCAGGCCATTGAACGCGTACTGGGCAGCGACGCCCGGGTCCATCGGCTCGGCCGCCGCCGCTTCAGCGTGTCAAATGGAACCTACTTGCCGCCAGCGAGCTTACGCTTTCCGTTCGCGTAGTCGCTGTCCTTCCAGACGACCCATTTGCCGTCCTGCACGACGTAGGCAGTCACGATCGGCACGATGTTCTGGCCGTGCGCGTCGAAGGTGACCGGGCCGACGATCGACGGATGATCCTTCGTCTTCGCGAGCTCGCCCGTCACCGCCTTGCGGTTCGGTCCGACCTTCTCGATCGCATCCATGATCAGGTTCGCGGCGACGAACGCATAGGCGCCATACGCCTCGGGTGGCTCGGCGTAGTGATGCGCGGCGTATTGCTCGAGGAAGTACTTGCCGCCGGGCAGCTTGTCGATCGGGGCGCCGTCGATGAACGCGATCGTGCCTTCCGCAATCGGACCGAGCGCCTGGATGTACGAATCGGAAACGATGCCCGACGTCCCTTCGAACTGCGACTTTATGCCGAGCTTGTCCATCTGGCTCCGAAGGCGCACGCCGATCGGCGTCAGTCCGCCGAAATAGACGACGTCGGGATGGAGCTCCTTGACCTTCGTGAGGATCGCCGTGAAGTCCTGCTGATCGGCGCCCACGCCGAAGTCGGCGAGGATCTTGCCGCCGTCCTGCGTCAGGAATTTCGTGAAGTACTCGTCATGGCCTTTGCCGTAGTCGGTCGTATCGTGGATGATCACCCACGTCTTGTAGCCGAGGCTCGTCACGAGCTTCGCATTCACCTCGTTCTGGTTGATCATCGTGCCGTTGACGCGGTGGATCTCCGGATAGTCGTTGCCGTACGTGATCGCGGGAAGCACGGCGCCCCACACGATGACGGGCAGGCCGAACTTGTGATACGTGTCGACCGTGGCAATCGCGACCGCCGAGCAATAGTGCGTCACGCCGGCGATGATGCTGCTGTCGGCACCCGCTTTCGTCGCGACCTGCACGCCAATGTCGGGCTTGCACTGATCGTCGAGCTTGACGAGGTCGAACGTGTATTTGGCCTTGGCGTCCGCGTTGTGCAGCTGCACGGCGAGATCGGCCGAGTTTCGACCGCCGAGGCCCAGCGCGGCATTGCCGCCGGTCAACGGGCCGATGAACACGATCTTCACCGTGTCTTTGGCGGATGCCGGCATCGACGGCACCGCGGCGATACACGCGAGCGCGAACGCGCATGCGGTCAGCATCATTCGCTGCATGGCTACCTCCTTCACCTGTTGTCGGCGGTCGACGGCGTGAAAATCCGGTGCCGGCAGAAAGCCTGCCCGGAACGTCGCGCATCGATTGTATCGCCGTTGCGCTACAATGACCCTTGTTCGGCCCGCTCCGCCTACGAGCCGAACCCGGACGACGGCAGGCGGCGAAAGGAATTGGTTATGACACCGCGAACGCGTGGAGGCTCGATGTAGCCACCCTGGCGGTGTCGCTTTGCAATCGGACGACGATCGTCGTTGCGATTGAAGAAAGTGCGGCGCTGCCGCACTTTTTTTTATTCGCTTCGCCATTGCCAAAGACAAACCACAATGGGGTCAGACACCAATTTCGCCGGAACAACACGACTTGCGCGGGACTGCGACGCGAAATTGGTATCTGACCCCTGCGGTGTCTGACCCCCATGAACATCCGACTCCCCGACGGCACCCTCAAGCCCTTCGACAAGCCGGTCTCCGTCGCCGACATCGCCGCCTCGATCGGCTCCGGCCTCGCGAAAGCCGCGCTTGCGGGACGCGTCGACGGCAAGCTCGTCGACACGTCGCACGTCGTCGATCGCGACGCGAACGTCGCGATCGTCACCGAGCGCGACCAGGACGGCCTCGACGTCATTCGTCACTCGACCGCGCATCTGCTCGCGTATGCGGTGAAGGAGCTCTTTCCCGACGCACAGGTGACCATAGGCCCGGTGATCGAGGACGGCTTCTACTACGACTTCTCGTTCGAGCGTCCCTTCACGCCCGAAGACCTCGCCGCGATCGAGCAGCGGATGCAGGAGCTCGCGAAGAAGAACGAGCCGGTGACGCGCGAACTGATGCCGCGCGACGAAGCGGTGAAGTACTTCGAATCCATCGGCGAGCACTACAAGGCGGAGATCATCGCGTCGATCCCGTCCGATGAGCCGATCTCGCTCTATCGCGAAGGCGGCTTCGTCGATCTGTGCCGCGGGCCGCACGTTCCATCGACCGGACGCCTGAAGGCATTCAAACTGATGAAGGTCGCGGGCGCGTACTGGCGCGGTGACTCGAAGAACGAGATGCTGCAGCGGATCTACGGCACGGCGTGGACATCGAAGGCCGACCTCGACGCATACCTGCACAGGATCGAGGAAGCCGAGAAGCGCGATCACCGCAAGCTCGGCAAGCAGCTCGACCTGTTCCACGTGCAGGACGAAGCGCCCGGCATGATCTTCTGGCATCCGAAGGGGTGGGCGATCTGGCAGCAGGTCGAGCAGTTCATGCGCCGCGTCTATCAGGAGAGCGGCTACCAGGAGGTGCGCGCGCCGCAGATCCTCGATCGCTCGCTGTGGGAGAAGTCGGGGCATTGGCAAAACTTCAAGGACAACATGTTCACGACCGAATCGGAGAAGCGCGACTTCGCGATCAAGCCGATGAACTGTCCGGGTCACGTGCAGATCTTCAATTCGGACTTGCGCAGCTACCGCGACCTGCCGCTTCGCTACGGCGAGTTCGGCAACTGTCATCGCAACGAGCCCTCCGGCGCGCTGCACGGATTGATGCGCGTGCGCGGCTTTACGCAGGACGACGGCCACATCTTCTGCACCGAGGCGCAGATTCAATCGGAGGTCACCGCGTTCAACCAGGTGGCGCTCGACGTCTACCGCGCCTTCGGCTTCGAAAACGTGGTCATCAAGCTCGCGCTTCGGCCCGATCAGCGTCTGGGCGACGACACGACGTGGGATCGCGCCGAGAACGCGCTGCGCGACGCGCTTCGCGAATGCGGCGTCGAATGGACCGAGCTTCCGGGTGAAGGCGCGTTCTACGGCCCCAAGGTCGAGTATCACTTGAAGGACTCGCTCGGCCGCTCGTGGCAATGCGGCACGATGCAGGTCGACTTCCAGATGCCGGGCCGTCTTGGCGCCGAGTTCGTCGACACCGACGACGTGCGCAAGACGCCTGTCATGCTCCATCGGGCGATCGTCGGCTCGCTCGAGCGCTTCATC
>DATFCW010000431.1:0-12967 GCA_035252665.1 Casimicrobiaceae bacterium
ATGCGAACTCGAGATTCCAACAACCGTTCGGGCTACGAAAGAACAGGCCCGCTCATGCGCCCCGTGCTCCGCGACGGGCTTATCAACCCCGAGGGTATTCGGGCTACATGAGCGTGTCTGAAACCGAAGATACAAGGGTAATCCTTTGAGCATGGAAACCGCCGTGGCGGCGCAAACGGATGCCATCGACGCGAGGCGTGCGTCGATGCTCGAGCTTCGCGGCGTTGCGATCTCGTACGGCGGCATCCGCGCGGTCAAGGGCATCGACCTCGAAGTGGCGCACGGCGAGCTCGTCTGCCTGATCGGCGCGAACGGCGCCGGCAAGACGACGACGCTCAAGGGCATCTGCGGCCTTCTGCCCCTTGCGTCGGGCTCGGTCCACTACGACGGCGACGATGTCACCGGGCATCCGGCATTCCAGCTCGTTCGCCGTGGACTGGCGATGGTGCCCGAGGGCCGCGGCGTTTTCGCGGCGCTCACCGTCGACGAGAACCTCACGATGGGTGCGTACGCGCGTCAGGATCGCGAAGCGATACGCACCGACATCGAGCGCGTCTTCACGCTCTTCCCGCGTTTGCGCGAACGGCGGCGACAGACGGCGGGGACGCTCTCCGGCGGCGAGCAGCAGATGCTCGCGATCGCGCGCGCGATGATGTCGCGTCCGCGGCTGCTCCTGCTCGACGAGCCTTCGATGGGGCTTGCGCCGCTGATGGTGCAGAAGGTGTTCGAGACGATCCTGTCGGTTGCGAAGGAAGGCGTGACGATCCTGCTCGTCGAGCAGAACGCGAAGCTCGCGCTGGACGTGAGCGACCGCGGCTACGTCATGGAATCGGGCGAGGTTACACTCGCGGGCAAGGCGAGCGCGCTGATCACCGAGCCCAAGGTGCGCGCCGCGTATCTCGGCGAGACGGCATGATGCGTCGCGCCGCGCGGTTTCGCGAGGCCCACGCATTCAAGGCGACGTCAATTCGAAGAACGCGAGCGAACGCGCAGCGGCGCGCGGGATTCGCGCGGTTCCGACTCGAAACGCGCTCGCGTGGTACGGCGACGCGATGCGACTGTGGCGGCGCGGACCGGCGACTTTTTGCGGCATCGCGCTTTTCATCCTGGTCGCCAACATCGCGCTTTCCGTCGTGCCGCTGGTCGGCGTCGTGCTCGCGCAAATCGTGCTGCCGCTGCTCGAATGCGGTCTGCTGTACGCGAGCCTTGCGGCGGACCGCGGCGATCGGCCGCGGCTTCGCCACCTCGTTGCCATAGCAAGCGCGCCGGCACGCGCGCAGGCGGCGGTCGTCGTGGCCGCGCTCGTCGTATTCGCCGTCGAAGCGCTGGTCGCGAAACTGATCGGCGGCTTCGACATGCTGACGCCCGCGAGCAACGCCGAGCCGATCGAGGGTTACGCGCTGATCGTCACGTACGCGTTCGGCATCGTCGTGTCGCTGCCGCTCACGTTCGTGCCGTTCGCCGTGCTTTTCGATGCCGAGGGGTTCCGCCGCGCATTCGCGCAAAGCGGCGCCGCATTTTCGCGCAACGTCGCGCCGCTTCTTCTCTACGGCGCGCTGTCGTTCGTGCTGCTCCTGATCGGCCTCGTGAGCAACGGCATAGGTCTGCTTCTCGCGCTGCCCTGGTCGGCCGCCGCGTCGTACGCGGCGTGGAAGGACGTGTTCGCCGTTGCGTAAGCAGCGGTGTCGGCGCAGTCCTACACGAATCTGATCGTCCGTCTTGCTGCCGCCTCGTGGCGGCCGCCGCTACGATGTGCCCGAATCATCTTGATCACTCGTTCGGGGAATTCCCCATGCCCCTCGACCACGGCCTTGGCTCCATCGGAACGGATGCACCCGCGCGCAGCGAGCGGCGGCGCGGCGATGACACGCGAAGCCGGCTCCTCGACGCGGTCGAGGGACTGATCGCCGACCACGGCTTCAAGCCGCTGACGCACCGGACGATCGCGTCGCGCGCCGAGGCGCACGTCGCGCTTCTCAACTACCACTTCGGCAGCAAGGAGCAGCTGATCGAGGAGGCGCTCGCGCGCCGCGCGGGCCAGCTCCTCGCCATGCAGCACGATGCGCTCGCGGCGCTGCGTGCCCGTGGCGACTGGACCGTCGAGGACGTCGTGTGGGCGTACGGCCGGCCTTTCGTCACGCTCGACCAGAACGGAGCATCGCCGTGGCGCAACTACCTGTGCCTGGTTGCTCGCCTCGCCGGCCACGATCCGTCGGACACGATCATGCTGCGCCATTTCGGCAGCGTCTATCGCGAATGCCTGGCGGCGCTTCGACACGCGCTGCCCGGCGTGGACGACGCCGGGCTGGCCGCCGGTTTCCGCAATTGTCGCCTGCTCATCGAGCACGACGCGCTCGCGCGCTGCAGGGCGGGCGGCAACGCGCCGCCGTCTTCGCAAAGCCCCGAGGAGCTGATGGCGTTCCTTGCCGGCGGGTTGCACGCGCTCGCTGCAAAGGCGCGTCAGGGAGAAACCGCGCACTAACCCGCGCGTCAGCGCGACCGCATCAACCCGAACTCCGACAGCGTATCGTCGAAGGGCGCGCGCTCGACGTCGATGCGTTCGACGCGACACGCGCGCGGACCGGCACGACACGCATCGACGAACCGGTCGCAGGCATCGCGCGTCCCTTGCAGGTGCGCCTCGACGCTCCCGTCGCCGCGATTGCGCACCCATCCGCGAATGTGCTGCGCCGACGCGGTGCGAATCGCCCAGTCGCGAAAGCCAACGCCCTGCACCTGCCCGCGAATCCGTAGGCGCACGCTTCGCGCTTGCGCCCGCGACCAGCGCGAGTGCATGACGAGCGCGGCGATCGTTTTCGCGTCGGTCAGACGCTCGTTGTCGAGCGCCTCGTAGAGCTCGGCTTCGCTTCGCACGTCGAGCTCCAGGAACTCGCCCGGATCGAGCTTCGCGCCAACGTGCGAAAGCCCGCGCGCCTCGTAGATCTCGATCGCCTCGGTCGAGTAAGAGATGACCGGGTGAATCATCCCGAGTCGCGTCCACACCTGCGCGGTGTGGCCGGTCTCCTCGATCAGCTCGCGCACCGCGGTGTCGAGCGCGCCTTCGCCGGGATCGAGCTTGCCGGCCGGAAACTCGACGAAGCTGCGATTGTGGGGATAGCGGAACTGGCGCTCGACGATCATCCGTCCGTCGTCCCGCAAGGGGATCATCAGCACGGCGCCCGGGTGGACGATGTATTCGCGCACCGTCTTGCCGCCGTCGGGCAGTTGCACGCGATCGCGACGCGCGTCGAGCAGCACGCCGCGATACACCTGCTCGCCGCCGATGCGTCGCTCGACGAGCGGATCGTTGGGCAAATCCGGGGCCGGTCGCGGATCGGTGAGCTCATCGGTCATGGAACCCCCACGCTTCGGCTTCGCCGCTACGCTGCTCCCACAGGGGGCGCAATTCGCGCTCGGGGCGGCCCATCGCGCTCATGATTCGACCCAATCTCGCGGCGGAAGAAAATCGGTGTACAGCGCCGCCTCCGGCGTGCACGGCTCCGGCGAGTAGTCGTAGCGCCAGCGCGCGAGCGGCGGCATCGAGAGCAGGATCGCTTCGGTGCGTCCCTTCGATTGCAGCCCGAAGAGCGTCCCGCGATCCCACACGAGATTGAACTCGACGTAGCGCCCGCGCCGGTACGCCTGGAATTCGCGCTCGCGCTCGCCATACGGAAGATCGCGGCGACGCCGGAGAATCGGCACGTAGGCATCGAGGAAATGGTCGCCGACGCTCTTCGTCATCGCGAATGCCTGCGCGAAGCCGCCTTCGTTGTAATCGTCGTAGAAGATGCCGCCAATGCCGCGCGCCTCGTCACGGTGCTTGAGGAAGAAATACGCGTCGCACGCGCGCTTGAAGCGCGGATACAAAGTGGCGCCGAAAGGGGCGAGCGCGTCGCGGCACGTCGCATGAAAGTGACGGGCGTCCTCGGCGAAACCATAGATCGGCGTCAAATCCATTCCGCCGCCGAACCACCAGATCGGAACGGCATCCACGTCGCCTTCGCGCGCTCGAAAATGCCGGACGTTGAGATGGACGATCGGCGCGTACGGATTGCGCGGGTGCAGGACGAGCGACACGCCGACCGCTTCCCAGCCGCGACCGGCGAGTTGCGGACGATGCGCTGTTGCCGATGCAGGAAGCGTGTTCCCGGAGACCGCCGACAGCAACACGCCGGCGCGCTCGAACACGCGTCCGTCCTCGACCAGCATCGTGACGCCGCCGCCACCTTCGTCGCGGCGCCACTCATCGCGCTGAAATTCGCGTTCGCCGCACGCGCGAAGCCCGTCGACGATCGCCCGCTGCAAGTGCGCCATGTAATCGCGCACGGCGGCAAAATCGTACGTACCGTCGATCGTCACGATGCGCGCCGCGCGAGCGCGCGATGGCCGATGTCGCGCCGATATTGCATGCCGTCGAAGCGAATCTCGTCGATTGCCGCATACGCCTTGCGCTGCGCCTGGCGAAGCGAATCGCCGAGTGCCGTGACGCCGAGGACGCGGCCTCCCGCCACCCTGATGGCGCCGTTGTCTTCGCTCGTCCCCGCATGGAACACGACGACGTCGGGATGGCGTTCAGGCGTGACGCGCTGCAAGCCCTCGATTTCATCGCCTCGGCGCGGCGCCTCCGGATATCCGTGCGCGGCGAGCACGACCGTGATCGCCGAGCGTCGGTCCCATTCGACTTCGGCGCGATCGAGCGTTCCCTCGATCGCGTGCTCGATCAGCGTGACGAGATCGCTGCGAAGCCTTGCCATGATCGGCTGCGCCTCGGGATCGCCGAGTCGGCAATTGAACTCGAGCACGCGTGGCGCGCCGGCCGCGTCGATCATCACGCCGGCATAGAGAAACCCGCTGTAGGGAATGCCGTCGGCAGCCATGCCGTTGATCGTCGGCATGATGACCTCGCGCATGATTCGCGCGTGCACTTGCGGGGTCACGATCGGCGCCGGCGAATACGCACCCATGCCGCCGGTGTTCGGACCGAGATCATCGTCGCGAAGACGCTTGTGATCCTGACTGGAAGCAAGCGGCAGCACGTGCGCGCCATCCGCCATTACGATGAAGCTCGCTTCCTCGCCTTCGAGGAAGTCTTCGACGACGACGCGGGCGCCCGCCGCGCCGAATGCGCCGCCCGTCAGCATCGCATCGAGCGCCGCGTGCGCGTCCGCCACCTCCGTCGCAACGACGACGCCCTTGCCAGCGGCGAGGCCGTCGGCCTTGACGACGATCGGCGCGCCATGTTGGGCAACGTACGCGTGCGCTTCTTCGGCGTTGTCGAACGTTCGATACGCGGCCGTCGGAATGCGATGCCGCGCCATGAACGCCTTCGCGAAATCCTTCGAGCCTTCGAGTTGCGCCGCCGCACGCGTCGGTCCGAAGATTCGCAAGTCCTCGGCGCGAAACGCATCGACGATGCCGTTGGCGAGCGGCGCCTCGGGACCGACAACGGTGAGCGAAACGGATTCATGCTTCGCGAATGCAATGAGCGCTTCTGCCTTGTCGATCGGCACGTTGAGAAGCGCATCGTCCGCCCCCGTTCCTGCATTCCCCGGCGCTACGAACACCCTCGTCACGCGTGGGGACTGCGCGATCTTCCACGCAAGCGCATGCTCGCGTCCGCCGCCGCCGACTACCAGGACCTTCATCTGATCAATGCCGGAAGTGCCGCACGCCGGTGAAGACCATCGCGATGCCGCGCTCGTCCGCGGCCGCGATCACCTCGTCGTCGCGAACGCTGCCGCCCGGCTGGATCACCGCAATCGCGCCATTGTCGGCGACGACATCGAGCCCGTCGCGAAACGGAAAGAACGCATCGGACGCGACGACGGAACCGGCGAGCGACAGGCCCGCATTGTCCGCCTTGATCGCCGCGATCCGCGTCGAATCGACGCGGCTCATCTGGCCGGCGCCGATGCCGAGCGTGCGAAGTCCCGCGCAATAGACGATCGCGTTCGACTTGACGAACCAGGCGACGCGCCACGCGAAAAGCAGATCGGCGATTTGATCGGCAGTGGGCGCGAGCTTCGTGACGACGTGCAAATCGGTGGCGGCAATGACCTTGTCGTCGGCGGTCTGCACGAGCATGCCCCCACCGACGCGCTTCATGTCCCATTCAGTGCCGCTTGCGATCGGCGACGGTGGCGCGACTTCCAGCACGCGAACGTTCTTCTTGGCCGAGATCGCGGCCATCGCATCGGGCGCATAACCCGGCGCGATCAGCACCTCGACGAACTGCTCGGACACCGCTTCGAGGGTCTGCGCATCGACCATGCGGTTGAACGCGATGATGCCGCCGAATGCCGACGTCGGATCGGTCCCGAAGGCAGCACGGTAGGCTGTGAGCGGCTGCTCGGCGCTCGCGACGCCGCACGGGTTCGCGTGCTTGACGATCACGCAGGTCGATTGGTCGAACGCGTTCACGCATCGCCATGCGGCGTCGGCATCGGCAACGTTGTTGAAGGAAAGCTCCTTGCCCTGCAATTGCACGTACGAAGCAATGGCGGACGGGGCCGCGCCGGGCTCGCGGTACAGCGCCGCCGACTGATGCGGGTTCTCGCCGTAGCGCATGTCCTGGCGCTTCTCGCCGGCGAAGTGAAACGAATCGGGGAGGCCTGTCACCCGACCGTCGGCATCGCGGGCGGTCAGGTAATTTGCGATCGCGCCGTCGTAGCTCGCCGTATGTGCAAACGCACGCCGCATCAGCGCGAAGCGCAGCGCATTGGATAGCGCGCCGCCATTGGCATCGAGATCGTCGAGCACGCGCGCATAATGGGCGGGGTCGACGACGACGCCGACGTGCTGCCAGTTCTTCGCGGCCGAGCGCACCATCGCCGGGCCGCCGATGTCGACGTTCTCGATCGCATCGTCGAGCGTGCATTTCGGATTGGCGATCGTCTCGCGGAACGGATAGAGGTTCACGACGACGAGCCCGATCTCGGGAATGTCGTGACGCGTCAGCGCCTCGCGATGCGTATCGAGATCGCGGCGCGCGAGGATGCCCGCATGGATTTTCGGATGCAGCGTCTTGACGCGGCCATCGAGCATCTCGGGAAATCCCGTGTAGCGCTCGACCTCGGTGACCGCGATCGACGCGCCGGCAAGGAGCCGCGCCGTGCCGCCGGTGGATACGATCTCGATCCCACGCTTCGTCAACGCACGCGCGAAGTCGACGATGCCCGTCTTGTCGGAGACCGACAGCAGCGCGCGCCTTACGATCCCTGCCATCGGCGATCGCTGCCTTGTTTTATCAGATGAGCTTGTACTTCGCGAGCTTCGCCCGCAAGGTGTTGCGATTCAAGCCCAGCATGTCGGCGGCCTGCGTCTGGTTGCCGTTCGACCGCTCGAGCATCGACGCGAGCAGCGCGCGCTCGACATGCGCGATGACCATGTCGTAGATCCCGTGCGGCGGCTCACCATCGAGGTGGCGGAAGTACTCGTCGAGCGAGCGCTCGACGCTGCGGCCGATCTCGTTGCTGCCATTGAGGCGCACGGCTCTTCTCACGCCGCGAGCGCCTCAGCCGCCGGGGCCGTTGTACGGCTCGCATGCATCGGCCGTTGAACGATCGAATCGTCGATCGACGGCAAGCGGTCGTGCCGCGCGGCCAATCGGCTGAAGAAAGCTTCCACCGCGCGAAGCTGCTCGGCCACCGTCTCGGCGACGTTCACGCGCTCGCGGAGCTCGCTCGCACCAGGCAGCGACGCGGCATACCAATGCAGGTGCTTCCGCGCGATCCGCACGCCGAGCTCTTCGCCGTAGAACGCGTAGTGGTCGTCGAGATGCTCGATGATGACGGCGCGCGCCTCGGCTACCGAAGGCGGCGAGACGATGCGACCCGTCGCCAGATACGCCGCGATCTCGCGAAAAATCCACGGCCGTCCCTGCGCCGCGCGTCCAATCATGACGCCGTCGGCACCCGTCATCGAGAGCACCTCGCGCGCGCGTTGCGGCGTCGTGATGTCGCCGTTCGCGAACACGGGTATCGATACCGCACGCTTCACCGCGCGCACGGTATCGAATTCGACGGCGCCGACGAACAGGCAGGCGCGCGTTCGTCCGTGCACGGCAATCGCCGCGATCCCGGTCTCTTCGGCGATACGCGCGATCGCGACGGCATTGCGCCGATCCGGCGACGGACCGGTGCGAATCTTGAGCGTGACCGGGACAGGCACCGCGCGCACGACGGCATCGAGAATGCGCGCGACGAGCGCTTCGTCGGCGAGGAGCGCCGAGCCGGCGGCGGCGTTGCACACCTTCTTCGCCGGACAGCCCATATTGATGTCGATGATCTGCGCGCCGCGATGGACGTTGTAGCGCGCGGCATCGGCCATCAGCGCGGGATCGGCGCCAGCGATCTGCACGGCGATCGGCGACACCTCGCCTTGGTGATCGGTGCGGCGTCGCGACTTGTCGGTGGCCCAGAGCTTCGGATTGGACGCGACCATTTCCGAAACCGCATAGCCTGCACCCATTCGTTTGCAGAGCATCCTGAAGGGCCGATCGGTGACGCCGGCCATCGGCGCAACGGCAAGATTGTTCGGCAACAGACGGCTACCGATGTGCACGAATTTCGAGGAGGAGAAAGCTCGCGGCGGGGGTGGAATTATACCCATCCGTTTCGCTTCGTCGACAGCGGGTCGACGAACGTCGATGCACGCATACGCAAGACGGCGAAACGGCGAAATCCGGCACCGGTCCGATCAGTGAACGCCGAACAGCATCGCGTGCGCAAAAGCGCGCTTCGCGAACGGCGCGACGTCGAGCATCATCATGCCGACGCCGCGCGGGACGCGAAGCCATGAAACATCGTTGGCGAATAGCCGGACAAGTCCATCGGTAAACGCGATGGCCGTCTTTCGGTCGCCGACACGCATCCTCGCATAGCGCTCTAGCATCGCCTTCGCGCCGATCGCATCGCGCGGCGCATCGACGATCGCGCGTGCCAGGTCGAATGCGTCGCGAAGGCCTAGATTGAAACCCAGTGCCGCGATCGGGTGCAGCGCCTGCGCTGCATTGCCGATCAGGGCCGTGCGAGGCGCGACTACGCGTCGCGCGACTTCGAGCGCGAGCGGGAACGCGCGTCGCTCGGCGACTCCGCTGAACCCCCCCGTGCGGCTGCCGAAGTGCGCGCGCAGCGCGGCGACGAACGCGCGCTCGTCGAGTGCGAGCGCCGCGCTCGCGTCCGCTGGCTCGCGCGTCCATACGAGTGCGTAGTGATCGCGCTGCGGAAGAAGCGCAATCGGTCCGTCCGGCGTGAATCGCTCGTACGCGACGCCGCGATGCGGCCGATCGATGGATACCGACGCAACGATCGCGACCTGACGATAGTCGTGTCGGCGCCTGCCGATGCCTTCGATGGCCGCACCGGCGCCATCGGCGACGACCGCGAGTCGCGCATCGACTGCATCGTGCGTCGCGCCGAGATCGAGCGTCGCGCAGTCGCGCGAGCCAATGACGCTGCGTACCGGCGTGCCGAAGCGAACGTCGATGCCGGCACGCTTCAAAGCGCCATCGAGCACGCTCGACAGCGCGCGATACGACACCACATAGCCAAGCGCTGGCAATCCTTGCTCGGCAGCCTCCAGGCGCACTGCGCCGAAACCATGCACTTGCGAGATGTCGATCGCGACGATCGGCGTGACGGCGCCCTGCGTGGCGACAAGCGGCGTCCATACGCCGACGCGCTCGAAAATCAATCGCGCGCCATGCGAGAGCGCGAGCGTACGCTCGTGCGCGCTCTCGCCTTCGACTCGAGCATCGAGAACGACGATGTCGAGATCGGCATCGGCTAGCGCGAGCGCGAGCGTCGCACCGACGGGCCCGGCGCCCGCGATCGCGACGTCGCGGATCACGAGCCGACGATTGCTTCGATGTCGCCGATCGACTTCGGCGCGTCGGCGGTAAGGTTGTCGACGCCGTCCGCCGTGACGAGCACGTCGTCCTCGATCCGCACGCCGATGTTCCAGAACGCCTGCGGAACGTTGTCGGCGGGCCGGATGTAGGCGCCGGGCTCGACGGTCAGCACCATGCCGGGCGCAAGGCGCATCGATTCGCCACGCACCTGGTAGAGCCCGGCGTCGTGCACGTCCATGCCAAGCCAGTGCCCGGCGCGATGCATGTAGAACTGCTTGTAGCTGCCGCTTTCGAGCGCGCCGTCGAGCGGACCCGCGATGAGACCGAGGTCGACGAATCCCTGTGCGAGCACCCGCTCGGCGACCTTGTGATAGTCGTGGAACGGCGCGCCGGGCCGCACGGCATCGATGCACGCGAGTTGCGCTGCGAGCACGAGCTCGTAAATCGCTTTGTGCGGGCCGGTGAACTTGCCGTTGACGGGAAACGTGCGCGTGATGTCCGACGCGTAACCCTGATATTCGCAACCCGCGTCGATCAGCAGCAAATCGCCGTCATGCATCCGGCGATCGTTGTCGCGGTAATGGAGCACGCACGCGTTCGGACCCGACGCGACAATCGAGCTGTAGGCAACCGATTGCGCGCCTTCGCGCAGGAACTCGTGCAGGAGCTCCGCCTCGACCTGATACTCGTACATGCCGGCCCGCGTGGCACGCATCGCGCGGCGATGCGCGGCGCTAGATATCGCCCCCGCGCGGCGCATCAGCGAAAGCTCGTGGTCGTCCTTGACGAGACGCATCGAATCGAGCGTCGCACGCACGTCGACGACTTCCTCCGGCGCTGCGACGCCGGTTCGTGCGCGGCTCCGCACTTCGTTCAGAAGGTCAGCGACCTTGCGATCCCATGGCTCGGAGAGCCCGAGCGGCGTGAACAACGCCGGGCGATCGGATGCGATCTCGGGGAGCTTTTGCGAAAGCGCCGAGATCGGCAGCGCCTCGTCGAAGCCGAAGATCTCGCGCGCGGCATCGGGACCGTAGCGAAAGCCGTCCCATATCTCGCGCGCTTCGTCGCGCTCGCGACAGAACAGCACGTGACGATCGCCGTCGGGTCCCGCATCGAGCGCGATCACGGCTTCGGGCTCCGGAAAGCCCGACAGATAATAGAAGTAGCTATCGTGACGGAACGGATAGAGCGAATCGCGATTGCGGGCGACCTCGGCCGCGGTGGGCACGAGCGCAAGCCCGCCACCGGTGCGCTCGCGCATCGCCTTCAGAACCGCTTCGCGGCGCTTGCGGTAGACGTGATGCGCGTGGTCCATCAGGTATCAGGTATCGGGTAACAGGTATCGGTTTGCGGCGAAGTTTTCAGCGCCTAGCCCTATCATCGCATTATAGGTGACGACCAAGGAGATCGACCGATGAACGAGGCGACCGCGAAGTCCATTACCGACGAGAGGCGGCCGCGCGCGCTTGATGGGTCGCTTGCGCAATATGGCAAACGGCTTCGCGATGGCGGCGTCCGCGCCGAGAGCGTGACCAGATCGCTGCTCGATCGCATCGAACGCGAGAACGCGATGCTCGATGCGTTCACGCACATCAACACGGAAGGTGCGCTCGCGGCGGCGCGCGCCGTCGACGCGTGCGTCGACGCCGGCATCGATCTCGGTCCGTTGATGGGCGTGCCGATCGCGCTCAAGGACCTCTACGCCGTCGACGCGATGCCACTCACCGCAGGATCGCGCATCGATCTTTCCGGATGCACGCCCGTCGAAGGCTCCATCGTGCGCACGCTGAAGCGCGGCGGCGCGGTCATCCTCGGCAAGACGCGCACGACCGAGTTCGCGCTCGGCGCGTTCAACGTCTCGCATCCCACGCCGCGCAATCCGAGCGACGCGAGCTGCCACCGGATGCCAGGCGGATCGTCGTCCGGCTCTGCAGTCGCGCAGGCTGCCGGCCTTTGCGCGATCGCGTTCGGTAGCGATACCGGCGGCTCGGTGCGCCAACCCGCGGCGCTTTGCGGTGTCGCGGGCTTCAAGCCGACCGCGCATCGGCTGCCGCTCGACGGCGTGTTCCCGCTTTCGCCGACGTTCGACAGCCCCGGCTGGTTTGCCGATCGCGTCGCCGATCTTTCGGCCGTCTGGGAAACGCTCTCGGGCGAAAGCCCTGCGGCGCTTCGCGAAGTCGACAGGTTCGTCTTCGGCCGCCCGGATGCGTATTTCTTCGACAATCTCGACGCCGATGTCGCGCGCGCCTGCGACGCCGCCGAACGCGCGCTGCGCGACGCCGGTGCGCGCATCGTTCCCGTGGCGCTGCCGCAACTTCGCGATCTTGCCGCGGCGTTCGGTCCGTATCTCTCGGCGGAATTGGTGTCGTACCTTGGCCGCGAACGCGTGATCGCGAATCTCGAACGGATGGACTCGGTCGCGTGCGCGCGAATCGCATCGGGCCTGACGCTCACCGCCGAAGCCTTTCTCCGTTTGCGCGAGCGCTTCGCGGCGCTTGCGCACGAGGCATCGGCGGCGATGGCCGGCGTCGACGTGTTGATGACACCGACGTGCCCGCGCGTTGCACCGCCGGTCGACGGCTTTCGCACGACGGACTCCGCCGCCGCCTGGAATGCCGATTCGCTGCGTTTGACAAGGCCAGGCAATCTGTTCGGGCTTTGCGGCGCGTCGCTGCCGATCGGCGAACTCGTCGGCTCGCTTCCCGTGGGATTGCAATTGCTCGGGCGCGGCGGCGACGATGCGAATCTGCTCGCGATCGCGGCAAGCGTCGAGAACGTGGTGGGAGCCACATCCGCCGCGAACAAGTGAACACGCGCGCGCGAGGAGACGCGCGCACCGCGTTCGTCGCGCTCGCCTCGACGCTCGCGATCCAGATCTACATCTCGTTTGCGGCAACCGCGGCCGCCGTGCTGGCGCCCGAGATCGCGCGCACGTTTGGCATCGAGGCGCGCTGGATCGGCGTATTCATTGGCTTGGTGTACGCGGGCGGCATGTTCGCGAGCCTTGCAAGCGGCGGCTTCATCGAGCGCTACGGCTCGATCCGCATATCGCAGGCGTGCGTCGTGCTGGCGGCGCTTGGCGTGTTGGTCATGGTCGTCGCGCCGTCGAATGTCGTT
>DATFCW010000432.1:0-3026 GCA_035252665.1 Casimicrobiaceae bacterium
CTGCTGAACTTCGATGAGGAAGCCGGCGTTGGCATTGCCGAACGGATTATCGAGAAGCAGCGTGCCTACTGACGCGCCCTTCGCTGATGTACTGCGGCTTTGACGGCGCAGCTCCGAAAGCATCAGCATGAGCGCGGTCGCCACCGTCGATCGTTGACCATTTGAAAACTTCTGAGTGGAAAGCTCTGATACCGGCACGCGCAGCAACTGAAAGCCTTCGTTGGGTTTGAGAATCTTGATACTGAAGTCGCCCACGGCGCGCTCGAGCGCTTTCAAGATGAGCTTTGTCCCCGTCGACCGATCGCCGGGTTCTTTGAGCAGATCGACTACGAACGTACGCAGTCGCGTTTCCAAGTCATCAGCGGGCGGCTTATCGAAGTTGATCGTGAGAAATGGTTGTTCCGCCCAATCGCGCAGCGCGGTTGGCATCTTTGATCGCGTTTGGGCCTGATGCAGACTGCTGAGTGCCTTGTTGACGGTCTTGGCCAAACTGGTGGTCACCAACTTTATGTCTTGTTCCTGCGTACTGAGGTCCGCGCGCAGAACAGTGATCGAAGTCCGAAGGTCGGCGACGAGTGATCCGACATCGCGCGCCAACACTTCCATCGTCGACTGCGTCAACCTTCGGTGCAGACGATCCGTCGCCGACAGATCGGCGAATTCATCGCGCGTGAGTAGTTTTCGGACCGCGTCGTCCTGCGCATGCCAACGAGCTTCGGCTCCTTGGTGATCCTTCAGCGCCTTCGTTACCGAAGCGGCCGTCTTGTCCGCTGCGTTTATCGCATCGTCGAGCGTTCCCTCATACGCGGGCGCCGCCGGCGCCACAAAGTCTTCTGTCAACTGCAGCGTGATAGATAGCGTCTTGCAGAGTCGCTCGAGCCCCTCGGCCAGCGTCTTCGCTTCTTCGGCCCGACGAGCGGCGGCATCGCGGTCCGTTTCCGCAATGGCATGTTGTACCTGTAGATTATCGGCGCGCTGGCGAGCTTCTGCCGCCTGTAGATTAGCCTGGTGGCGATCGCGCGGCGTTTTCTCGGGCGGAATCTGAATTTGGCGCTTTGATCGTTTGATATCTTCTTCAATCACACGAAGCGTGTCCTTTGCCTTGTCGAGATCCGCGTACGCCTCCTTTTGAAGCCCGGCTGCGAGGGTCCGCTCGGTTTCAGCGCGCTGCGCCGCTCGGCGGCGTCCCGCCATGTCGGCAGCATCCGACGCTGCCAGCAAGATCTCTGCGCGTGTACGGACGTCAAGCTGGTTCGCATCGATACTGTTCTTGAGCAGGTTTCGCTGTTTGATTGCTTCTTCGCGTTGAGCCGCTACCCGGGACTCCGACGTCGTGCCGACAAGACGCTGATGGTGCGCATGAAAACGCGCGCGCAGGGCCGAAGGATCAGGAGTCTGTGCCTTGAGCGCAGCAGATTCGCCGGCGCTCGGATATGACAACGTCTCTGAAAGATGAATCTCACTGACCTCCAGACGAGTCCTGTCAGCGGCCGTTCGATAGTCGTTTGCCGCGTTGCTAGCCTGTTGCGCCTCCTCGATCGCAATCTCCGCCTTCTTGAGCGCTGCTCCGGCGGCTACACGCCACTCTTCGGTCTCGACGCGCAGTCGCTCGATCCGCGCTGGAAACTCTGCCGTCTCCGCTTCGGCATCAGCCAGCTTGACAAGAGCAGCGATCCTGCGATTCGTTTCGTCGAGCGCCGAATGCAACGTGACCGTCTCGTCGAGAAGCCGCTTGGTCGATGCGGCGATCTCGCGCTTGCGATTGGCGCGACTCTGTCGTTCGTTTTCGAGACGTCCCAACTCTCCCGCGAGCGTGGCGTGCTCTGCTTTGCGAGCGGCGAGCCATCCTGGCGGAAATTCCTCTGCATATCGCGTCATGTCGTGGGCGAGACGTCTCGCGCCGGTAGCGCGCTCTTCGAGTGCAGCGCGATCACTGTCGTATGCTGAGAGCTTCTGTGCTCGAATCGCGCGCTCCGCGGCAGCGGCGGATTTATCCCAAAGAGCAGGACTAGGAGGAACTATGAACGTATCGCCCGGCTCGCTGTTCTCCAACGCTGTGAGGCTTGACGCCGTGCCCACAGCGATCACCGTTGAGGGGGCCAAAGCAGCGGTTTCCAGGATCGACTGCGCCTTCGGCAGATCGTCACGATTGGTTAGAACGATGCCGCCCACGAGGTCCGCGCGAAGCGACGCCACGTGCTCCCAGCGATCGCTTGCGATTGCATCGGCTATATAGCGGGTTCCGGGAATCGCGCCGCGAAGGCCGGCCTCGTTGAGCCTCCTCGCGACCACCTCCACATCGACCGAAGGCGGCAGTAAACCGGTCTCCGCCAAGCTGTCGACGGCGCGCTTGTGCTCGACGGCGCGCAGCTCCAGCTCTAATCTCGACTTATCCGCTTCGGCCGCGCGGCGCACGAGGCGATCGGCAATGGCGGAGCCAACGAGATCGAGATCGATGTTCGACGATTCGGCAACCTCGACCACCAGCGGATCGGCGATGAGCCGATCACGCTGCCGCGTGGCTCGATCAATGCTCTCCTTGGTGGCTCGGATCTCGCTGCGCACCGTGCCTTCGAGAGGCGCAGCGTTCTCGTCGGCCGAATCCAGTAGCGTGCGCTCGCCCTGATGCCGCTTCACTTGTTCATCGTTGTTGGCAATCTGTTCAATGAGCTTGCTGGCATGTAGACGGTCGCGCTCGCGCGCGTGATCCGCGCGCTCGTCAGAATCGAGCAGCCCCGCCTCAATGGCTTTAGTGCGTTGATCGATTACCTGTTGCAAGCGTTTCTCAGCATGCGCTCGATCGTTCTCTAAGCGGGATGCCTCCGCGAGCGCGTCGGCGTGGTCCTTGTGTGCGAGCTTTGCCTGTTTACGAAATTCGATCGTCGCATCGTCCTTCTGCTTTGCCTCGATCAATGAGAGGACGGCGTCCGCAGCGAGCCGCGCGGCGAGCTCGCGCGCGGCAGCATCCCGCTCGTCCTGGATCGGCTTGAGCCGGTCGATCTCGTCTCGGTACGCGAGATCGAGCG
>DATFCW010000433.1:0-4585 GCA_035252665.1 Casimicrobiaceae bacterium
CGCGAGACCGATCGCGACTTCGCCCGACGTCTCGACGGTGAAGCGGCGAAACGGGCCGGCGCGGATCATCACGCGCGGCACGATCGCGGCGCCGCGCCCGTCGGCGTACCACACGCCCGCGACGCCGCTCTCGACCGCCCACTTGCGAAACGCGCGACGCGCGCGCCCGCTGATCGCCCAGCGCTCGGGACGTCCCGCGAGCGTCACCGCGAACCCGAGATCCGCGCGACGCAGCGACGGCCGCGCGAGATCCGGATCGTAGAACGATCGGTATCCGGTGACGCCGAGCTCCCAATGTTGATCGATCGTCGCGTCGAGCTCGGCGCGCAGTTGGAGTTGATCGATCGATCGGATCCATCGTCCGAGCGCCGCGTCCGTTCGGCGCAGCGTGGTCTCGAGCTCTCCGTCGAGCGTCACGCGACGAAGCTCGAAATGGCCGCTCACTTTCGGCGCGAGCGTCGCCCAGCCGCGCGCTCGCTGCGAAGGTCCCCACGATCCTTCGACGACCGCGGTGAACCACGCGCGCGACCAACCGACGCGCGCCTGACCGCCGAACCGCACGTCGCGAAAATCGCTGACCGCGGTGTAGCCGCCGCCGAGGAGCAACTGGCCGTCGACGAGCTCGGCGTCGACGTCCGTGGTGTCATAGAGGAAGCTCGGACCGATCGATAGATCGTTCGCGATCTCGATCGCGTGCGAAGTCGAGCCGAGCAACAACAACAGAGCGACGTGTTGGATGCGCATGCGCGAGCGCTGAGCACGTCGCGGGCCAACACGCGCGCGAGCCGCTGGCGCGCGACGTGCTTTGCGTCGCGCGCATGTCCATCGTCCTCATCGACCCGACGCTTCGCCGTGCGCGCATCGTGCGCGCCAGCCTCGTGATTCTCGCGCTCGTCTTCATTGGAAGCGCAGCGCTTTTCGCTCGCCGGTTGCGCGCGGAGAATCGCGATCCGCCGAGCTTGCCGTCGCCGCGCAAAGCGCTCGTGTCCGGAGCGAAGCGTCCGGCACGCGGACGGTTTGCTGACGGTAGGCACTGACGCTACCGTCGCGGTTTCCTTGGTTCTTCGCGCAGCGTGAGTCAGTAGGAGAGCCACAATCGCAGCTACTTCAAGCCCATCCCCGCCACTTTTCGCTGTTCCAGCGAGCCACCCCGCAATCCCTGCTCAGTTCCGATTGGGCGCCTCCGTCCATTTTCTGATTTTGTTTTCTCCGGCCGCGTTGTTTGCCGGCTCGGTTGGCGATTGCTTTTCGATCAGCTTTTGGGGAAGGAACTGCGTTGGTACAACATGATCGGTATGCAGCCGCCCGTGTATCAATCCACGCCGCAACGCCGTACGCGCATTCTCATCCGGCCACGTCGAGTACGCTTGCAACGCGAAATAGGCATCGTGCAGCGCTCGGCGCGTAGGCCGTAGCCCAGCTCCTTCCAACTCTGCCCTTGCAGCCGCGGTCAGTTCAACGAGCGTTTGACGGATAATCTTGCGAAGCTCAGCCAATTCGTCGATGGCACTCCGATTGTTCGCTCGCGCATAGGCGCCTATCCATCTTGCCCCCAAGTCGAGCAGATTCGCTATCGCCTCAGAACGGGTCCGCGCAAGCTGATTGCAAACCCAAATGCCCGCCGTCGGTCGTTTGAGCCTTCTTATAACCGCAACGTCATCGCTCCGCTTGCGCCCACACAGGTTCCGCAGGATTTCGCGTCGAACGGCGGCAAAGCGCGACGGGTGCGCGTTCAAGAGTGCTTCCATTTCGGAAGCAACGCTATTCGGCCATCCCATCGGTCTTGTGATTCTCATCGTGAACCGTCGACGAAATCATGAGGCCGCCCCAGGCCCCGCTAAAGCGTCAGCGCTTCCACTCCGTTGAGTTGACCATGTAGCCCGGCCGCATATTCCCAACGAACTGTTTAAGCGCCTTGTTCTCGATCGCTTGAACGTCCGTTGCATAGTGAATCATCTTCAACCACCATCCCTTGTAGAACACCGAGTATGTATCCATGACGGGAAATTTGTCGACGAGGAGCGTTCCGCCTCGTTTCGGCGTCACCTTGAATGACGCCGCCGCAATGGCGAGCTTGGGATGGCGGAACTCCAACGAGCGATAACCGGACGGACGTCCCTGCCGCTCCAGTCGACTTAGATACCGCTCCAGAAAATCCGCCATATGATCATTTGCAGTCTCAAAGTCTGGCTCCAATAGCGCGATGTGGATTTCGATAAACGCCTTGCCGTCGGGCGAGTGAATGTGCAGCACTTCCAGACCGTCGGCATCAGACTTCCCGAGCATCGTTGTCCAGCCAGGCGGCGGTGTGAAGGCAATATAGGGATTCTTCCATGTCACGTAGCGCGCCCCTTCGGGCGTTGTGCTGACGCGCTGAATCGGCGTCTGGGCGCGACCGAGTGACGCGCTTGTGAAAGCGAGCACAAGAGCGATGCTGCATCGAAAGCCGCTCACGATTCGTCCTCGACGATCTCGACCTTCAACCGCGTCCTGATCTCGCGAAACAATCGACTGCCAGGGGACTCGCTCATCTTTTGGAGCGCGACTTCCTGCTGATCGGTCTCAACCAAGACAGTGCCGGTCGCGCTAACAACGATGTATGTCGATTCCTTCGACGCTGGTTTCATGATCCTCGGAGTTTGAGGAACCGCATTGCTCGCCAACGTGATCTTTTGATTCTGTAGAGCGAGCCGATCAAGGCCACACAAGATCAGATCGCCACATTCAATGAGGCTGACGACATGAGACTCGACGGCTGCGATCTGCTCGTCGTCTTTCGCGTCGAGGATCGTGGCTATCTCCGACACATGCCAGCGCTTCGATGGATCGAGTTGGAGAACATCCAGAATGCGATCACAGTTGACAATGAATGGTCGCGGTTCAACGACTGCTGGGACTTCCTCCGCAACTTCTGCGGGAGCATCCGGCGTTGCCTCGGCAGAATGACAATCGCAGCCGCACTTGATCTTCTGCTTTCCCTTGTACGCGCAATCCTCGTGGCGGCTTTGAAAGCAGGCGACCGTTACGCCAGCGTCGCGCGCTCGACGCTGAATAGCAATGGCATTCTCATCCTCGCCGGGATCGGCGGCGCCCTTGCCCACAAGCGCCTCTGCTTCTTCCTCCGGCAACGACTCTGTAGTCTGCTCGTTGATAAGCGACGCCAACTCCTGAGCGAGCTTGCCGAGTCCGTGCTTCCAGCAGATCAACTTGACGTTGACATTCTTCGCGACGCTCGTGATCTGCTTGTAGCTAGGATGCCCCATCCACCTGACCAACAAGATCACGTGCGTGATGCTGCCGCTGCGGATCGATGCGACGACTTTCTCCGTGTCCCAGGAACAATAGGTTTCGACGTGAATATCGTCTGAATACAGTCCTTGCAGATCGTACACTCGCTCGTCGCCGCCAAATACGATCACCTGCTTGGAGATACGAACGATGGTAGGCTCGCTCGACGGCCTCATCGCGCAAATTCCTCTACATCGACTTTCTCAGTCGAGAATACCAACACGATGCACTTTGAAATTGCCTCATAGAGCCACCGACGATCGGCTTGCGGTAGTCGACTGTCATCAATACTGGCCGCTGCGTCTAAGATCTGCGACGCGATTGCAGGAGCGTCTTTGCCGGCCACCGCTGACCAAAATTCTCTCAGGAATGGCTTGCCCACCGTGTACTGCGGGCCAACATCCCGTGATTCGATCCATTCTTGCCATTCGGTTCGCTGAGCGGGGACGCTATTCCGCTGAATGTCTGAGAACAGCGAGCGCAGTTGCCAAAGCCGATTTTCGGTGTCCTCAGTCTTGGCGCGTGGAGTTACTTCGCCGAGCACGTTTCTCGCCAATCGCATATTGGCTTCTGCACGCGCACGATCGGCATTCTCAAAAACCTCGCAGCACCTTTCGGAGACGCGCAGGAACAGCCGCGCAGGCGCCTTCGCATCGTCAGTGATGACAAGGGTTCCGTTAAGCGGACGACCGAGCGCCGCGTTGAATGCTCGTAGCGCACTTGGATATGCGCGATACGCAACTTCGATCATCGCCATGCGCGCCGTTCCTTCATCAAGCGCCCTGTTGTGATCTTCATGTGCCAGACTCGTATAGTCGCGCGCGGCATAGCTAAAGGCGATCTCGCCGTCACGAGAAACGAGCAGACGAATGACCTGAAGGCCACTGGCGACGGCAAGTCGCTGCTCGAAGGCCAAGCGTTCTTTGTGCCGCTCGCAGAAGTGAAATCCAAACATCTGAAAGCGCGCCGGGCTGCTTCGGCACGCTCTGCATCGAGCTGACATTACGTGCTCCGACTAGACTTCATAGCGCGCGTCGCGCTCATGGCTTCTTCGACTTCTTTCTGTTGCGGTCTTCCTCGATCGCAGCAGCCATCCTCCGAATGTGGCGCTCCGCCGTGTTGCTGAGATCCTTGTGCAGTCGTGTCGATGGCGGCGGCGGCGCAGGCGGCGGCGGTCCGGGCACAGCGGCTCGATCAACGACTTGCTGTCGCGGCGCCGCTGGCGCGCGCGAGCTCTTGATCCATGTGCCGGCCTGGGCTTGCGCCTTGGCGCGGTCCCGCTCGCGAACAAGATCAG
>DATFCW010000434.1:0-2799 GCA_035252665.1 Casimicrobiaceae bacterium
GGATCGACGCGGCAGCGCTCGGATTGGCCGTGGGCGCACGCGGCGAGATCATCGTCGACAAGCAGATGCGCACGAACGTGCCGCACGTCTTTGCGATCGGCGACGTGGTGGGCGGCCTGCTGCTGGCGCACAAGGCGGAAGAGGAAGGCGTCGTGGCCGTGGAGACCATCGCTGGCCGGCGTACGCAGATGAACTATCGCCCGGTGCCGTCCATCGTGTACACGTGGCCCGAGATCGCCGCCATCGGCCTAACGGAACAGCAGGTGAAGGACAGCGGCCGCGAGTACCGCGTCGGCCGGTTCCCGTATTCGGCGAACGGACGCGCGCGCACGGCGGGCGAGACAACCGGGTTCGTCAAGCTGATCGCGGACGCGCGAACCGATCTGCTGCTGGGCGCGCACATGATCGGACCGACCGTGTCCGAGCTCGCCGCCGAGCTGGTGCTGGCCTTCGCCTACGATGCCTCGGCCGAGGATGTCGGAACCACCATTCACGCGCATCCGACGCTGAGCGAAGCGACCAAGGAAGCCGCGTTAGGCGTCGAGGGCCACGCCATCCACATCTAGGGGCAGTTGCTCGGTGCAGAAAAAAAAGGCGCACGCCCGAAAGCGTGCGCCTTTGTGTCGACCGTTCGGTCGCGTCAGCGGCCTTTGGTCAACGCAGCCCCGATCGCCATGCCGACGGCCACGGCACCCGCCGTCGCTGCCATCGCCACCATCGGATTCACCGTCACTTGCTTTTTGTACCACGGAAGAGCGGCCGGCGCATTTTCCGGCAGCGCTTCCATGATCTGGCGGTACACATGCACCGGCGTCTTCATCTCGCGCCGCACTTCGACTTCCTTCTCGATGCGCAGCCAGAACTCGACGTCGCGTGTGTTGCCGTGGGCGCGCGCCTCGCTCTCCGGCACTTCGCCGTCGAGCCACTCGTTCAGGGTCGCAGTCCGGGTGTCGCCGGCTAACGGGACCTCGCGATCGGACAGCGGACGCGCCGCAGAAGTCTCACGCGTCTTTGGCGTGTCTTCGCTCCGGCGCTCTCGGGGATCAAGGTTATCAAGCATCAGGCGTATTTTTCCTCTAAAAGGACCTGGAGCGCCTCGCGTGCCCTGTGCACGCGCATCTTCAGTGCCCCGACAGTTGTTCCTAACAGATCCGCCATCTCTTCGTACGACCGGCCTTCGACGTGCTTCATGACGAACGCTTCGCGAAGCGACGGCGCCAATTGGGCCAATGCGCGATCCAGATCCGACCGCAGCTCGGTCCGGTCAAGGTCTTCTTCCGGCGTCGCAAACGCGGAGGGTTGATCATCCTCCTCGTAACTCAGATGCGTGCGGCGAATGTTCTTGAGCCAATCCTTGCACCCGTTCGCCACGATCCGGAAAATCCAAGCATCGAAACGCCCATGCACCTCGGCCAGATGCTGGTACGCTTTTATGAATGACGCTTGAAGGATGTCTTCGGCGACATCCGGACTTCCCGTCATGCCGAGCGCGTGCCGATACAGCGGATCGCTGTAGCGTCTGATGAGCATTCCAAACGCGTTGCGATCTCCAGCCAGTACGCGGCCGATCACTTCATGATCCGCTTCCTGCGAATCCGCGGCGCGAGGCGCTACCATCATTGAGGTCGTTTTCACGCCGCTAGTGTAACGCTTCATGCGCCCCCTGGACAGTCCTGACGAACCCGGGAGCGGTCGAACGAGGGTGGCCATGCTCACGGGACGAGCAGAATGGCCGAACGTAACGTCCCGAATGACTACCGAAGTCGCGCATGATAGAGAAGCTCCCGTAAGGCATCCACGCGATAGCGTCGCTTCGCGTGATCGCTGTCGGCGCGGTACCGCCGGTATTCGCGCACGAAACGGCGGCTTCGCCCATCGATCGAGGCCCCATCCAGAATCCGCTGCACCACGGCCTCACTGAGCAACCCTTCCGAGTTGTAGCTGAGCAGCACATGTCGGGCCTGCGTCGCCGCGAGCAAATCGCGCAGCGCGCGTTCGGCTCCTCTGGGCGAACACCATGCGCTTCGCGTGGCGCCTGTTGCATCGCGCACCAGTCCCGTCTTACCGCGAATGACAGGCGCCTCTGAAAACCAGCCGCGCGCGATGATCTCCGGGATATGGTAGTAGCCGGCGTACTGGCGGCTGTTGTACGGCGGGTCGACGTAAAGCAGCTCGATCGGTCCGAGGCTCGATGCCACCTTCTCGGCGTCCTCCAGATGCGCGGTGGATCCGCGCGCACCCCGGAGCGGCAGTCGCGGCTCGAGATCGAGCGCTCGCTTCGCGTTGGGCTGCCACGACTTGATGTAAGCCGCGTACACACCTGCGGTGTTGGCGACACGATCCGCCGCTTCGAGCAATGCGGCGAGCAGCATGTAGAAGGCGTCGTCGCCGATCAATCCTTCCTTATGCCACTCGTCGAGGCGCGCGCGAATCGCATCGATGCGCATCGCGTTTTCGTCGGTGAAATACATGCGGCCGCCCGCCGGCGCATAGTGCGCTGCAATGAATCCGCGTGCGGGCTCGAGCCACCGCGCGAGGTATTCGCAGACGACCGGAACCGCGCCGTGTCCCCGACGCGTGACTGCCGCTCGAAACCGTTCCGAGCGCATGGCGCGACGAACGTCGGGATCGCCGGCACGCAGCTCGGCAAAGCTCGGCACCCGCTGCGACACGACGTACGCGCGCTGAAGGACATACGAGTACGTCATGATGTCGCTCGACGCGACGCGCCAGCCGCGCTCCTTGAACGCGCGGCCCACGGCCGCGGTCCCGGCGAACGCATCGTGCACCACCCCGCCC
>DATFCW010000435.1:0-18733 GCA_035252665.1 Casimicrobiaceae bacterium
CAGCAGCAGGGCGACACCGAGGCGCTCGAGGCGGCGCGTGCGCTGCTCGAGGACACGCAGAACCTCTCGCTTGGCGATCGCGAGCGACTGTTCGGCTACCTCGAAGGCGCGCGGCGCGTGATCCTGCCCGAGCCGCAACCGCTGTTGACCGAGACGCCGCGCGTGCCCGGCCTCGATGGTCAGAAAATGTCGAAGTCCTATGGCAACACCATCGGCTTGCGCGAGGATCCGGAGGTCGTGACGCAGAAATTGCGCGCCATGCAGACCGATCCGGCGCGCGTGCGGCGCACCGACCCCGGCAATCCCGAGCGCTGCCCGGTCTGGGGCCTGCATCAGGTGTATTCGAACGAGGACACGCGCAAGTGGGTGTGGCAGGGGTGCACGACCGCGGGCATCGGCTGCCTCGAATGCAAGCAGCCGGTGATCGACGCGATCATTCGCGAGCAGCAGCCGATCCGCGAGCGCGCGCAGCGCTACGTCGACGATCCAGCGCTCGTGCGCAACATCGTCGCCGACGGGTGCGAGCGCGCGCGCAAGCTCGCGGAAGAGACGATGCGCGACGTGCGCGAAGCGATGGGACTTTCCTATGACTAGCCGCGAAGCCGCACTCGATCTTGAGCACGTCTCGCCGGCGCCGAGGCCGCTCGCACGCGTGTACGGCGAGCCGATGAACGAGCTGCCGCAGGACTTGTACATTCCGCCCGAGGCACTCGAGGTATTTCTCGAAACGTTCGAGGGGCCGCTCGATCTGCTCTTGTACCTCATCCGGCGGCAAAACATCAATGTGCTCGACATCCCGATGGCCGAGCTCACGCGGCAATACCTGGGTTACGTCGAAATGATGCGGCGAACGCAGCTCGAGCTCGCTGCCGAATACCTGCTGATGGCGGCCGTGCTGATCGAGATCAAGTCGCGCCTGCTTTTGCCGCGGCCGCCGGCGGCAAGCGGCGCCGAGGACGAGGACCCGCGTGCCGAGCTCGTGCGGAGGCTGCTCGAATACGAGAGGATGAAGCAGGCCGCCCGCGACCTCGAGGCATGGCCGCTCGCCGAGCGCGATTTCACGACGGTCCGCGTGTGGTTCGAGCGGGTCGCCGGCGAGCGGTTTCCCGACGTCGTGCCCGAGGATCTCCGCACTGCGTGGGCCGGACTCATTGCGCGAGCGCGCGCGAATCGCCATCATCTCGTCACGCGCGAGCAGCTTTCGGTTCGCTCGGAAATGAGCCGCCTGCTCAAGTTGCTTCAGCCGGCGCGCTTCGTCGAGTTCACGGCGCTCTTTGCCGAACATGCCGACGTGCCGCACCTCGTCGTGACGTTTCTCGCGCTGCTGGAACTCTCGCGCGAGCGGCTCGTGAACGTCACCCAAGCGGAAGCGTACGCGCCGATCTACGCGCAATTGCGAAGCGAGCCGCCGTTCGCGCTCGAAATGGGTGCGGAGGCGTAACAAGGGCCTGCTAACGCTATGGACGCACACACGAACGAGCGGCATGGGCCGCCAATCAAGGCGAACGACGAAGCGAAGACCGGGCGTCTTCGCGAGGAGGACAACGCAGGCTGGCGGCCGATGCCCCCCGTTCCCTCCGGGTTGCCGCCGAAAACGCCCATCGCTGCGTTACAAAGTCTCGCCGGGTTGCCGACCCGCCTTCGACTTCGCGCCTTGCGCCGGGCGTTTTTGGCGATGCAACGCGTTTGTGCCCATAGCGTTAGCAGGCCCTAAATGAACGATCGCGATCGCACTGACTTGCTGCCCCTGGAAGCCATGACGTCGAACGACGAATCGGCGTCGATCCACGACCGCCACGAGATAATGAGCGTTCTCGAAGCGGCGTTGCTCGTGGCGGGAGAACCCGTGCCGGCAATGCAACTGGCAAAGCTCTTCGAGCCGGCGCTCGACGTTCGCGTCGTGCGCGACGCTTTGACGGAGCTCGCGAACGCATGGTCGTCGCGCAAGGTTCAATTGGTCGAGGTCGCGTCCGGCTGGCGATTCCAAGGGACGCGCGACGTGCAGCGCTACCTCGATCGCCTGACGCCGGAGAAGCCGCCTCGCTATTCGCGCGCGGTGATGGAAACGCTCGCGATCATCGCTTATCAGCAACCCGTCACCCGCGGCGACATCGAAGCGATCCGCGGCGTGGCCGTGTCGACGAACGTGATCAAGACGCTCGAAGACCGGCAATGGATCGAGGTCGTCGGACATCGCGAAACGCCGGGCCGCCCGGCGCTCTACGCGACGACGAAGTCCTTTCTCGACGATCTCGGCCTCACCTCGGTCGCGGAATTGCCTCCGCTCGCCGAGCTTGATTCATCCCACCTCCTGGAGATGCCTGATGTCCCCAACAAGGCCGCCGAGGCGCCGCATGCACTCGCGGGCGCGATCCTCGGGTCCGAACCCGCAACCGAACCTCGCGATGCAGCGGATCGCGGAGAGTCTTCCGCCGCCGAAACACAAACGATCCACTGACGAAGTCTTCAGCGAGCCGCAGCGCCTGCACAAGGTGCTCGCGAGCTGCGGCTTCGGATCGCGCCGTGCGATGGAGGAGATGATCCTCGCCGGCCGGATCACCGTGAATCGCATGCCCGCGGAAGTCGGCCAGAAGGTCGGCCCCGACGACGAAGTGCGCATCAACGGCGAGGTGGTCCGCGTTCGTTTCAGCGAGCCGCGTCCGCGCGTGCTCATGTATCACAAGCCTGCCGGTGAGCTCGTCACGCGCGACGATCCCGAGGGGCGTCCAACGGTCTTCGAGAAGCTGCCCTCGATCGGCAACGGTCGCTGGATCAATGTCGGCCGGCTGGACTACAACACCGAAGGCTTGCTGCTGTTCACGAATTCCGGAGAGCTCGCGAATCGCATGACGCATCCGCGCTACGAAGTCGAGCGGGAATATGCGGTGCGCGTGATGGGCCGGCTCAGCGACGAGCAGATGCGGAAGCTCGTCAACGGCATCCAGCTCGACGACGGTCCCGCGCGTTGCGAGAAGGTGACCGACGCGGGCGGCGACGAGGACGGCTCGAATCACTGGTATCACGTGGTGCTGAAGGAAGGCCGCAACCGCGAAGTGCGGCGTCTCTTCGAAGCGCTCGGGCTCATGGTGAGCCGGCTCATCCGCACGCGCTTCGGGATGATCGCAATGCCGAGCGCAATCAAGCGCGGACAGCTCGTCGAGCTCGAAGCGCCGCAAGTCGACGAGCTCGTTGCGTCGGCGGGATTGCGCTCGCAACCGCGTCCTGGTCCGCGCCCGAAGCCTCGCCATGGAACTGGCGCCCCGGCGAAATCGTCGCACCATGCGGGACCGCCTTCGCGCAGGCCGCCGCATCCGCATCGCGACCATCCGCGCATGCAGGGCAATGGCGCCGATGCGCAAGCGGTGTCTCGCGAAACGTCGCCGCGTGTCGACGCCTCGGCCGGCGAACCACGTCGCGCGCAACCGCATCCGAGGAAGCGTCCATGGAAGAAGCATCGCGGCGGCAAGCCGGTCAATGCGCAGCCGCAGCAGCCACGCGGGCCGCAGCATGATCAAAGGCGCAGCGGACCGAAGCCGCATGCGCAGCCGGGACGTCCATCGCGCCCGCGAAACAACTTCGACGAGATGCAGCCGCAGAGCAACGCGAACGCGTCGCCGTTCGGTCGCACGACGCTGACCGTGCCGGGCGGCGCGCCGCGTGGTTTTGGAAACGAGCGTCCGCGAGGGCAACGCAGCGGCCCGCGTGCCCGTCACGCAGGCAAGGGCAACGGCAACGGCGCGAGGACGTCCGGCGCGGCGTTCCGCGATCGCGTCGAGCTTGCTGAGCCTGGCTACAAGGCGCCGAAGCGGCCGGTGACGCACACCGAGATTCGCTCGAAGCGCACGCGCACGATCGTCAAGGCCGATGTCGCGGCCGATGCAAGCGAAAGCCCGGCGCTGCGGCGCCTCTTGATCGAAGGAAAATCCTGACGGGCCGAGCGTTGACCGAAAGCCACGGTTACGCGCCTTCGCGCAAGTCGCTGCGAAACGGACTGCCCGATTCGAGCTCGTCGATCGAGTGTGCGACGTCGACGCGCTCACGCGCGCAATAATCGGCGATCGCGGTCGCGAAGGTCCGATCGCTGATCGCATGCAGCGAATGCGTCGCGACCGGCAGCAAGCCTCGCGCGAGCTTATGGACGCCTTGCGCGCCGCCCTCGAAGCTCGCGATCCCGCGCTCGATGCAGAACTCGATCGCCTGGTAGTAGCACGCCTCGAAGTGCAGCCCGGGCACGTACTCGCGCGTGCCCCAGTAGCGGCCCCATAGCGTTGACGCACCGAACACGTCGAGCGCCGCGCATAGCCGCTGACCCCCGCGAAAGCCAAGCACCAGCAGCAAGCGCTCGCCCATCGTGGCGGCGATGCGGTCGAAGAAGTCGAGCGACAGGTACGGCGTCGATCGATGCGCGCGGTACGTACGTTTGTAGCAGTCGAAGAAGAATGCACGATCGCGCGCATCGATTTCGGCGCCGATCTTGCGCACGAAGGTAACGCCGGCCTCGCCAAGGCGGCGCCGTTCCTGGCGGATCTTCTTGCGTTTGTCGTGATTGAAAGCGCTCAGGAAATCGGCGAAGTCGCGATAGCCGGCATTGCGCCAGTGGAATTGCACGCCGTCGCGCATCAGCATGCCGGCGGCTGCGCCTTCGCGCGCCTGCGTTTCGTCGAGGAAGAGCACGTGCAGTGACGAATAGCCGTGCGCGAGCTCGCCGCGCGCGCGATCGAGCAGTGCGCGACGCGCCGCTGCCGAAGGGGCGAGAAGTCGCGGACCGGGCACCGGCGTGAATGGCACCGCGGCGACGAGCTTCGGATAGTAGCGACGTCCGTAGCGGCGATAGGCGTCGGCCCATCCCCAGTCGAACACGTACTCGCCGTAGCTATGCGTCTTCGCATAGAGCGGCATCGCGCCGATCAGCGACCCGCGATCCCAAGCGGTGAGAAAGCGCGGCTGCCAGCCCGTTTCCTCCGACGCGCAGCCGGTGTCGTGCAGCGCGGAGAAATACGCATGCGACAGAAGCGGAGCATCACCGGCAAGCCGGTCCCATGCTTCGGGCGTTATGGCTTCGAGAGGAACATCGTCGCGGATCAGCGGCGAGACGGCCACCGGCGGCGACGGATGCGAGTAGGGAACGGGCGCGCGCATCGCTTCCCCGATGCTAACATCGTCGCATGCGTATCGCGCTCGCGCAGCAGAACCAGACGCTTGGCGATCCTGCAGGCAACGCGCGCGCGATGCTCGATGCGATTCGCACCGCGCGGCGCGCCGGCGCATCGCTTGTCGTCACGCCGGAGCTTTCGCTTTCCGGCTATCCGCCCGAGGACCTGGTGCTGCGGCCGGCATTCCTCGATGCCTGCGCCGCCGAGCTCGCTGCCCTCGCGCAGGAGATCGACGGTCTCGTGGCGCTCGTCGGCTTTCCCGAGCGTCACGATGGTGCGCGCCACAACGCGGTCGCGGTGCTGCGCGATCGTCGCGTTGCGGCGATCTATCGCAAGAAGCGTCTTCCGAACTACACGGTGTTCGACGAGGAGCGCTACTTCGTGCCGGGCACGGCGCCTTGCGTGTTCGATGTCGAGGGCGTGCGTTTTGGCCTGATCATTTGCGAGGACTGCTGGTTCCCGGACCCCGCCGCCGCGGCGCGCGCAGCCGGCGCGCAGGTGGTCGTCGTGCCGAACGGATCGCCCTATCACATGAGGCAGCAGAGCGCGCGTCTTGCACAGGTCGAGGCGCGCGTGCGCGAGACCGGCGTGCCTTTCGTCTACGTGAACCGCGTCGGTGGCCAGGACGAGCTCGTCTTCGATGGCGCATCGTTCGTGATGGACAAGCAAGCAACGATCGCGCAACAGCTTCCAGCATGGCACGAGACGATCGCGATCGCCGAGCTCGACGGCGCGGCGCCAAGGCATGTGCGAGGGACGCTCGACAGCGCGATCGAGCCGAACGTCTACGCGGCGCTCGTGATGGGCGTGCACGACTATGTGACCAAGAATCGCTTTCCGGGCGTGTTGATCGGCCTTTCCGGCGGCGTCGATTCGGCGCTGACGCTCGCCGTGGCGGTCGACGCGTTGGGTCCTGCAAGCGTGCGCGCCGTCATGATGCCGTCGAAGTACAGCGCGTCGATCAGTCTCGCGGACGCGCGCGAAATGGCGACGATCGTCGGCGTCCGCTACGACGAGATTCCGATCGCCCCGATGTTCGACGCGTTCCTCGGCTCGTTGCGCGAGGAGTTCGCCGGCTTGGCGCCCGATACGGCCGAGGAGAACATTCAGGCGCGCATTCGCGGCACCATCCTGATGGGACTCTCGAACAAGTTCGGCTCGATCGTGCTCACGACCGGCAACAAGTCGGAGATGGCGGTGGGATACGCGACGCTCTACGGCGACATGGCTGGCGGCTTCGCGGTGCTGAAGGACATCAGCAAGACGCTCGTCTATCGCCTGTGCCATTATCGCAATCGACTTGGCCGCGTCATTCCCGAGCGCATCATCACGCGCGCGCCTTCGGCCGAATTGCGCCCGGATCAGACCGACCAGGATTCGCTGCCGCCGTACGACGTGCTCGACGCGATTCTCGAAGCGTATGTCGAGCGTGATCTCGCGCCCGAGGAAATCGTTGCGAAGGGGATTGCCGCGGACGACGTGCGCAAGGTCGTGCGCCTCATCAAGATCAGCGAATACAAGCGCCGCCAGGCGGCAGTCGGCATTCGCATCACGCCGCGCGGCTTCGGCAAGGACTGGCGATATCCGATCACGTCGGCGTGGAACGAATGGGAGCACGCAGCCGAGCGGCCGGCATAGCGTCCGGTTCGTGTATTCTTTCGCGGGCGAAACGATCGATCGCAAAGGGCGCGCAGGCGAATGAAAAAGATCGAAGCCATCATCAAGCCGTTCAAGCTCGACGAAGTGCGCGAGGCGCTGTCGGAGGTCGGCGTGTCCGGGCTAACCGTTACCGAAGTGAAGGGCTTCGGGCGACAGAAGGGTCATACTGAGCTTTATCGCGGCGCGGAATACGTCGTCGATTTCCTGCCGAAAGTGAAAGTCGAACTGATCCTCGCCGACAGCATGGTGGACGCGGCGATCGAGGCAATCGTGAAGGCCGCGCGAACCGGCAAGATCGGTGACGGGAAGATCTTCGTCACCGCCGTCGAGCAGGTCGTGCGCATAAGAACGGGGGAATCGGGCGAAGCGGCAGTCTGAACGAACATAAACAGGAGAAGCAAATGTCGTTTGCGAGCGAGTTCAAGGAATTTGCCCTCAAGGGCAACGTGATGGATCTGGCCGTGGGCGTCATCATCGGCGCTGCCTTCGGCAAGATCGTCGATTCGCTGGTCAAGGACATCATCATGCCGGTCATCGGATGGATCTTCGGCGGCATCGATTTCTCCAATTTCTTCATCGTGCTGAAGCCTCCGCCCGCGGGGTACAGCGGCCCGATGACCTACGACGCGCTGACGAAGGCCGGCGTGCCCGTGTGGGGATACGGCCAATTCATCACGGTGTGCATCAACTTCGCGATCCTCGCGCTGATCATCTTCCTCATGGTGAAGCAGATGAACCGCCTGACGCGACGCGTGCCACCTGCTCCTCCTGCTCCCCCCGAAGAAGTCCTGCTGTTGCGCGAAATTCGCGACTCGGTTCGCCGCTAGAAAAGCGCTCTCGGTTCGCTTACTGAAAATCAGCGAATGCGCGCCGCGCGCGAACAGTTGTTGACGACAAGCTGTCGGGCGCAAAAGAACCTTAGCTTTGTGCATGTCGGCGGCAATTACACGAGGCTGTCACCGCCGCGTGCGACGAAGAAATTCACCAAAGCAATCATGAACATCAGGCGCCGGGATCGCTCCTTGCTTTGCAATTCGCATCGTTTACAGCGATTCATTCTCTTCAATGCGCCTTGCACGACACATACTCGGATTCACACTTGCGTTTGCACTCGGAACGGCGCACGCCACGGTGTTTACGCTCGACACCACGATTGGCGGCACGCCGATCGCCGCAAGCGCGGATTTCACCTGGAACGGAAACGTTCTCGACCTGCATCTTTCGAACGACACGAGTTCGATCGGCAACATCATTCAGGAGCTCACCGGCATTCACTTCACGCTGTCCGGCGATCCGACGCTCGTGAGCGTTTCCGGGATGGCGGAAGGCTCGGCGAACTGCGTAGGCGTTGCCGCGAACGCGCCGTGCAATTTCGATTCGACGCCCGTCGATGCTTTCGGCACGCCGCCGAACCTCGACGGCCACGGCGCGTCGCCGAACGGATGGGCATTCCTGCCGAACTACGCGCTTTTCACGGTCGCGGCCGGCGCCGGCTCATACAAGCCGTACGGCATCGTCAACGACAGCATCACCGGCAGCGGAACGTCGGGCGGCACGAGCAACACTCAACACAATCCGATGTTGCTCGGACCGGTCGATTTCCAGTTCGTGTTCGCACCGTTCGACCTAACGCCGAACGTGACGGGCATTCAGTTTTACTGGGGTACGGGCGGCGATCATCGTGCCGGATCGTGTACGTCGGATTGCTTTAGCCGGCTGCTCGTCACCGACCCCGTGCCGGAACCGCAATCGCTCGCGCTGGTTGCGCTCGCGTTGATCGCCATGGCGGCCATGACGTCGCGTCGTCGGCGCACAATCAAGCTCGCATAGCGACGATCCACCAGTTTGGGGTCAGAGACGAAACTCTCGCCCGCGTTGCTGGCGATCGTGGCGGCAGGTGCGAGTTTCGTCTCTGACCCCAAATTGGTCGACCCCAAAACTGGTCGTAGTTGCACGCGACGGCAATGCCGCACACGCGCGGCTTGTTGAAGCGCGTCGCCGTCATCCCCATCATCAACGGTATTCTTTGAGGCGCCCCATCGCGGTCGCCTCCTTTCCCATTCGCCCTTCATCCGTGACCGAAACATCGCTTGCGCCCGTATCGCCAGAGCTTCTGAGCCACGCCGAACGGCTGTTGCTCGCACCCTCCGATCTCGATCTCGACAAGGTTTCGCGCGCGCTCGGCGAAGTGCATGCGCACGACATCGACTTTGCGGATTTCTACTTCCAGCATTCGTGCTTCGAGAGCTGGAGCCTCGAGGAGGGCATCGTCAAGGCGGGCAGCTTCAACATTGATCGCGGCGTCGGCGTGCGTGCGGTAAGCGGCGAGCGCCAGGCGTTCGCCTACTCGGACGACATCTCGCTCGATGCCTTGGACGAAGCAGCGAAGGCGGTGCGGGCGATCGGGCGCCAGGGACAATCGGCGTCCGCGCCGCTTTCGCGCACCGGCGCGTCGCGGCTTTTATATCCGGCGGCCGATCCGGTCGCGAGCCTTGGCGACGCGGAAAAGGTCGACGTGCTAACGCGCATCGAGCGCATCGCGCGCGCACTCGACTCCCGCGTCGTCCAGGTGATGGCGTCGCTCGCCGGCGAGCACGAGACCGTGTTGATCGCGCGAAGCGATGGCCTGCTCGCCGCCGACGTGCGCCCGCTCGTGCGCCTGTCCATCACCGTCATCGTCGAGCAGCAAGGACGACGCGAGCAGGGCTACGCAGGCGGCGGTGCGCGTCTCGACTACGCATTTTTTACCGACGAGCGCCTCGCAGCTTTTGCCAAGCACGCCGTCGGCCAGGCCCTCGTCAATCTCGCCGCCCGGCAGGCGCCGGCGGGCACGATGACGGTGGTGCTTGGCCACGGCTGGCCCGGCATCCTGCTGCACGAGGCGATCGGTCACGGGCTCGAAGGCGATTTCAATCGCAAGGGCACGAGCGCGTTTTCCGGACGCATCGGACAGCGCGTCGCCGCGCCTGGGGTGACGGTCGTCGATGACGGCACGCTCGGCGAGCGCCGCGGGTCGTTGAATCTCGACGACGAGGGCCATCCGTCGCAACGCACGGTGCTGATCGAGGACGGCGTGCTGCGCGGGTACATGCAGGATCGCCTGAATGCGGGATTGATGAAGGCCGGCGCGACGGGCAACGGTCGGCGCGAATCGTTCGCGCATCTGCCGATGCCGCGGATGACGAACACGATCATGCTGCCCGGCGCATACGACGCGGCCGAGATCATCGGGTCGGTAAGGAACGGCCTCTACGCGGCGAATTTCGGCGGCGGCCAGGTCGACATCACCAGCGGCAAGTTCGTGTTCTCGGCGGCCGAGGCGTACATGATCGAAAACGGCAGACTGACGCACCCGGTCAAGGGCGCCACGCTGATCGGCAACGGACCCGACGTGCTGACGCGCGTCACGATGGTCGGCAACGATCTCGAGCTCGACGCGGGCATCGGCACGTGCGGCAAGGACGGGCAGAGCGTACCCGTCGGGGTCGGTCAGCCGACGCTCAAGATCGAAGGCCTCACGGTCGGCGGGACCGTCTAGTCGCGTTTCTCAGTGCAGCGGACCGGTCTGCGGCAACTCCGCGACCGGCGGCGATGGCGACGCGTGATGACACACGACGCGCCATCCGTACGGCGTTCGCATCAGCACGTTGGTCGCAATGGCCGCGCCGCGCGGACCCTCTTCGCCGGCGCGCAAATGCTCGATCGCGCTTTGCATCGCGAGACCCACGGTTTCGATCGACACGGCCGCATCGAGGCGGAACGTGAGCTTCGCCTCGGCAGCAAAAAGTTGCTCGAAGCTGTGGCGCACCGATTCGTAGCCGACGTGCCGCGGGCCGCCGGGATGGACGCAGACGATGTCCTCGTCGTCGGCCCATGTCGCCATCATCGCGTCAATGTCGCGCGCCTCGAATGCCTGGTAGAACGCCTGCGTGACATCCTGCGGCGACGTGTAGATCGGCGGCGTACGAGCCGAAGGCATGGAATCAGTGTGTGGAGTCGCAAGTCGCGCGCGCCAGATTGTAGACCAACTCCGGCGACAGATCGCGCATGCAGCGGAAGTGACCTAGCGGGCATTCGCGCTTGAAGCACGGGCTGCACGCGATCTCGATCTTCGCGATGCGCGCGCGTTGCGACAACGGGGGCGTGTACGCCGGCGACGACGAGCCGAACAGCGCCACGAGCGGCGCATCGACGGCGGCCGCTGCATGCATCAGGCCCGAATCGTTGGCGACGACGAGCGATGCGACAGACATGAGATCGATCGCCGTGCCGAGGTCGGTGCGGCCGGTCAGATCGACGACGTCCGGCGCGGGCGATGGAAGCGCCGCGAGCACCGCTTTTGCGATTGCCGCGTCGTTCGGCGAGCCGACGATCCAGATCGCGTAGCCATCGCCGGCGAGACGCGCGCAAAGTTGCGCAAAGTGTTCGGCAGGCCACCGCTTCGCGGGTCCGAATTCGGCGCCGGGACACAGGATCGCGATCGGCTGTTGGCGTGAAAGTCCCAGTGCCTGCATCGCCGCGCGGAGGTTTGTTTCGTTCGCGACGAGTCTGGGTGCGCTTGGCAGTGCTGGCGGCACGTTGCGTGGACGCGCCAGCGCGGCGTAGCGCGCGACGAGTTGCGGCAGCGCCTTGCGATCGAGCGGACGCGCGTCGGTCAGAAGGCCATGGCGCAATTCCCCGATGTAGCCGACGCGCGCCGGGACGCGAGCGAAGAAGGGCACGAGCGCCGACTTCCAGGTATTTGGCAGTACGTACGCCTTCGCATAGCGGCGCTCACGCAAGCGCCGTCCGAGCGTGCGCCGCGCGCCTAGCGCGAGTGCGCCGTGCCCCGCGGGCGCGTCGAGGATCTCGCCGATGCCACGCATGCGCGCGTAGACAGGCGCGCACCACGGTGGCGCGACGACATCGATCATGTCGCCTTCGTCACGGCGCAACGCCGCGACAAGAGGCTCCGAGAGGATCGCATCGCCGACCCACGACGGCGCGATCAACAGCACACGGCCACGCAAAGGCGCGTCGCGTTCATGCAAACGCGCGCGGTCGTTCGCGATTTCGCTCAGTGCCCGACCTTCGCTTCGCCGACCAGGCGATAGCGCGTTCCGCAATAGGGACACATCGCCTCGCCGGCGCCTGCGACGTCGAGGAACACGCGCGGATGCGAGCTCCAGAGCGGCATCGCGGGATTCGGGCAGAAGACGGGAAGGTCTGCCGCGCGAACTTCGATCACGGGCAGATCGGGCGCGTTCACGCCTTCACGTACGTCAGCCATTCGGCGTGCGCGGGATCGCGGCCGTTCACGGTGTCGAAAAACATCGATTGAAGCTTCGTGGTAATCGGGCCACGCGTGCCTTCTCCGATCGGACGGCGATCGAGCTCGCGGATCGGCGTCACTTCGGCCGCGGTGCCGGTGAAGAACGCTTCATCGGCGACGTAGACCTCGTCGCGCGTGATCCGCCGCTCCGACACCGGAATGCCAAGCTCCGAGGCGAACTGAATGACCGTGTCGCGCGTGACGCCCGCCAGTGCACCGCCGGCGAGATCTGGGGTCGAGAGCTTGCCATTACGCACGATGAAGATGTTCTCTCCCGATCCCTGGCAGACGTAACCTTGCGGATCGAGCAGCATCGCCTCCTCGTAGCCGTCGGCCGTGGCCTCCTGATTCGCGAGCACCGACACGGCGTAATTGCAGACCGCCTTCGCGACGCCCATCGTGATGTTCGGGTGATGGTGCGTGAACGACGACGTCTTGACGCGAATGCCCTTTTCCAGGCCTTCGGCGCCGAGATACGCGCCCCATGGCCAGGCGGCGATCGCAACGCGCACCGGGTTCGAGCGCGCAGCGACGCCCATCGCCGCCGATCCATAGAATGCAATCGGGCGGATGTAGCATGATTCCAGATGATTCTCGCGCACGCACGCGCGCTGCGCCTCGAAAATCTCGTCGTGACCGAACGGTATCTTCATTCCGAAGACTCGCGCCGAGCGGAAGAAGCGCTCGGTGTGCTCGCGGAGGCGGAAGATTGCCGGCCCCTTGTCGGTCTTGTAGCAGCGCACGCCCTCGAAAACGCCGACGCCGTAGTGAAGCGTGTGCGTCAGCACGTGCGTCTTTGCATCGCGCCACGGCACCATCTTGCCGTCGTACCAGATAGAGCCGTCGCGGTCGTCCATTGCCATGGCAAAAGGGTCGGAGACGAGTTTCGGCGCCGTTTGCCGAAAGTCGTCTCTGACCCTACAGTGGTTTTGAGGAACGTGAGATTCTATCAACACCTCTCGCCGCGCCGAATACCGTCCTCCACAGCGCATCGACGCACGACCTTCGCGGCAATTGTGGCTCCGGTTCGACGCGCGCATGCGCGGCGCCGGTGAGCCGCACCTGGTGTTGCAGGCGCCGATATTCCCGGTACGCATTGGCCGCCTCGTGCGCAAGCTCGCTCGGCAGCAATCCCGCGTCGGCCGCGATCGACAAAAGCGCGATGTTGCCGGCGTTGCGCGTCAGTTGCGGATGCGCATGCGCGTGGGCGAGCACGAGAAATTGAACGACGAATTCGATATCGACCATCCCGCCGCGGTCGTGCTTCAAATCGAAGAGCGACGTCTTGTTCACGTGACCCCCCGCCATGCGCTCGCGCATTGCGATGATTTCGCTCGCAACCGCCACCGGATCGCGCCAAAGGCGAAGGACGCTCTCGCGCAGCGTCTCGAAGCGCGCACCGAGCGCGGCATCCCCGGCGACGAAGCGCGCACGCGTCAACGCCTGATGCTCCCACGTCCACGCCTGCTCGCGCTGATAGCGCTCGAAGCCGCGAATGCCGGAGACGAGGAGGCCCTTGGCGCCGTCCGGACGAAGCCGCAGATCGGTTTCGTACAGCCGTCCCGCACCCGTCGGCGTCGACAGCCACGTGTTGATCCGCTGCGCGAGCCGTGCGTGGCGAACGAAGGCGTCGTCCTCGTCGTCGCCATCGGTATCGTAGAGGAACACGAGGTCGAGATCGGACGCGTAACCGAGCTCCTTGCCGCCGAGCTTGCCGTACCCGACGATCGCGAAGCGCGGGGGCGTCGCATCGTGCCCCTGCAAATGCTGCCAGCAGCAGCGAAGCGTCGCGAAGAGAATGATGTCGGCAAGGGCGGACAGATGATCGGCGAGCCGCTCGACCGTGAGACGGCCGGCCAGGTCCTGCGCGAGCAGGCGAAACGATTGCGCGTGCTGGAAATGACGCAACGTGTCCATCGCGGCTTCGGGATCGCTTGGCTGTGCGCCGAGCAGGCGATCGAGCTCGACGCGCCATTCGTTCCAATCCGGTTCCGCAAGAAGCGCGCGTGCGTCGAGCAGCTCGTCCAATAGAATCGGCCGGCGCGTCAGGTAATCCGCTGCCCACGCGGAAGCGCCCATCAGCTCGGTGAGCCGCGGCAACAGCGGCGGATGCTCGATCAGAAGCGCCAGGTACGCGCTTCGTCCGCTGATTGCGTCGAGCAATGCGAAGAGGCGCGCGAGCACCACTGCGGGTGTCGCTCCCGGACTGCGATGCTCGGCGGCGGCAGCGATCAGCTTCGGAACGAGCTTGTCGTAGCGCTCGCGCGACAACGCCGGAAGCTGCAGATAGCGCCGGCTTGCGCGCATTCGTGAGAGCGTGCCGATGAGATCCTCAGGATCGTCGAAGCCCGCCGATGAAAGCTCGGCGATCGCCTCATCGGGGGCTTCCGGGTCGCTCCACAACGCGGCGTATCGGCGAAATTTCCCGGCATCGGCTTCCGGCTCCGCGGGCGACTCGAAGACCGCGGCAAACTGTCGGCTCACTTCCGCCCGATGCGACGACAACGCATGCGTGAACGCTTCGATCGATTCGAAGTCGAGCGATTCCGCCACGAGCGCGCGTTCGGTCGCGTCGGAAGGGAGCTGCTGCGTCTGCCGATCGTCGCGATACTGCAGCCGATGCTCGAGCGCACGGAGGAACCGGTAGGCGTCGCGCAACACGCCTTCCGCATGGGGCGCGACGATGCCGCGCGATGCGAGCGCCGATAGCGCGGCCAGCGTGCTTCGCGCACGAAGCGCGGGCTCGCGTCCGCCGCGAACGATTTGCAGCGCCTGCACGACGAACTCGATCTCGCGGATGCCGCCAGGCCCGAGCTTCACGTCGTCGGCATAGTCGCGTCGCCGCTCCTGCTCGCGAATCTGCCGATGAATGTCGCGAAGACCGGCATACGCGTCGTAGTCGAGGTATTTGCGGTAAACGAACGGCGTCACTAGTTGCATCAGCTCCTCATGGCGCTCGCCGGTCAGTGGACGCGCCTTCTGCCATGCGTAGCGCTCCCACGCGCGTCCCTGCGTGATGAGGTAGCGCTCGAGTGCGGCAAACGACGTCGTCGGCGGACCGCTTTCGCCGTAGGGACGAAGCCGCGTGTCGACGCGAAATACGTAACCGTCGGCATCCACCTGGCCCAATGCGCCGACGATCTTCGGCGCGAGCCGATCGAAGAACTCGCGATTCGAGATCCGCTTCGCGCCGTCCGTCTCACCCTCTTCTGGGTACACGAAAACGAGGTCGACGTCGGAGGAGACGTTGAGCTCGCCGCCGCCGAGCTTGCCCATGCCGACGACGAGCATCTGCTGAGGGGCGTCGGATGCGCCACCCCGCGGCGTGCCGTGCATCGCCATGAGCGCGCGCGTGTGAAGCGTCTGGGCCGCTTCGAGCGAGCATTGCGCGAGCGTCGTCATCGCCTGCACGACCTCTTCGAACGGCGCGCGTCCGGTCAGGTCGCGGCACAGCGTATGCATGAAGACGCGCCGCCGAAGCACTCGCAATGCCGTGGCAAGGCGCGCCGGGTCGCCCGTCGCAACGGCTGCTTCGATCTCGACGGTCGCCGACGCCCAGTCGAAACGCGCATCGAGCGTCGCCTCGAGCTCGTCGCGAAGCGCGGGATGGGCGTTCAGCGCGCGCTGCGCGTAGCGGCTGAACGCGAGGGCGCGCCCGAGATTCATTGGCTGCGCCGATCGCGCCGACGGCGACTTGCAAGATCGTTCATCCGCTACAATCGCTCGCGCGCCATCGGACTTTCATTATGCCTTCGACCGCGCCGGCACCGTCCCGGCTAGATCGTGTCGCGCGCTTCGCCGCCAAGGCGGTCGTCGTCGGCTTCGGCGCCTTCTTCGTCCTGCTGCTCGCGATTCGCGTCGTCGCGTATCCGCAACTAGCAGCGCATCGCGACGACATCGCACGCTGGCTTTCGCAACGGATCGGCCAGCCCGTAACGATCGACGATATCGTCACTGGCTGGGATGGCTGGAACCCGCGCCTTTCGATTCGCGGCTTTCGCGTGCAGGAGCGCGATGCGCATACGCCGCTCTTCGAGCTCCCTCGCGTCGATCTCGTTGTCGCGTGGACGTCGCTGCCGCGCCTCGACCTGCGCTTGAAGGAGCTCGAAATCGATTCGCCACGCCTGTCGGTGCGTCGCGACGTCAACGGCCGTCTTCATCTTGCCGGCTTCGATCTTGCGTCGAGCGAAGGCGAGAGCGACTCCGCGTTCGTCGGATGGCTGCTCCGCCAGCCGCGCGTCGTCGTTCGGGATGCGCTGCTTGCGTGGAACGACGAGCTTCGTCGCGCGCCGCAGCTTCTGCTCGATCACGTCGAGGTTCGCGTCGAGCAGCGATTTGGGCACCATCGCGTGGGCCTGACCGGTGTGCCGCCGGCGGAGCTCGCGGGACCCGTCGACATTCGCGCTGACCTGACCGGGCTCGACCGAACCGATCTGTCGCATCTTCGCGGCCGGCTCTACTTCCGCCTCGATTACGCCGACGTCGCCGCATGGCGCGAATGGTTGCCGCTGCCGTTCACGATCGACAGCGGCGAGGGCGCGCTGCGCGCATGGGCGGACCTCGCCGGAGGGCAGGCGGCCGGCGTTACCGTCGATCTCGAGCTCGCCGACGTTCGCACGATGCTCGCCGACAATCTGCCGCCGCTCGCGGTTTCGCATCTCGCGGGGCGTGCGCAATGGACGCGCACCGCGACGCGCTCGTCGTTCAAGGCAACGCAGTTGTCGCTGGCGTTGCCCGATGGCGGAACGATCGGTCCAACAAGCCTCGATCTGGCGATCGATACGCCGCAAGGCGCCGCGCCATCAGGCCGGTTGGCGTTCGGACAAGTCGAGCTCGCGCCGCTGACCGCAATCGCCGGAGAGCTTCCGCTTCCCGATGCCGTTCGTGCCGACATTGCGCGATTCCGCCCGCAGGGCAGCGTGCGTAACGGCAGGCTCGAATGGACCGGCGAGGCGACCGCGCCACAGCACTATTCGATCGACGCCGAGGCCGCTGCATTGACGCTTGCCGCGCAGCCAGGGCTGCCAGGGTTTACGAACCTTTCGGCGCGCATCGCGATGAACGAACACGGAGGCGAGCTCAATGTACGAGGCGAGGACGCGACGATCGCGCTGCCGAGCGTCTTCGGCGACGCGCTCGCGTTCGATCGCATCGACGGCGACATCCATTGGCACGACGACGACGGCGCGACGAGCGTTCAATGGACCGGCGTTGCGTTCGCGAACAGCGATGTTTCAGGGACGACCAGCGGCGCCTGGCAATCGCGTCGCGACGGTCCCGGCACGATCGATATGAACGTCTCGCTTTCGCGCGCGAACGTCGTGAACACGTATCGCTACATCCCGTTGGAGGCACCCGCCGCGCTGCGCGATTGGCTGCGTCGCGCGATCGTCAAGGGAACTTCGACCGACGCACGGCTCGCCCTCGCCGGCGACTTGTCGCATTTCCCGTTCGCCGGCGGCAATCATGGACGCTTCGATCTCGATGTGAAGGTGCACGGCGGCACGCTCGACTACGCGAGCGGTTGGCCCGCGCTGACCGACATCGGGGGCGATCTGCACATCGAGGGTCCGCACGTCGCCATCGAGGCGTCGACCGCGCGGGTGATGAACGTGCAACTCGGGCCCGTTCACGTCGAGCTTCCCGATTTCCACAACGCCGATCCCGTCCTTCGGGTCGACGGCAAGGCGAGCGGCGCGAACGCACAATTCCTGGCCTTCGTCGCATCGAGTCCCGTTTCGCAGTGGATCTCGCATGCGACCGATGGCGCGAGCGCGAGCGGTGATGGAACGCTTGCCCTGCGCTTCACGCTGCCGCTCGAAGACCCCTCGCGCACGACGATCGCGGGCGATTACCGCTTCGCCGACGCCAACGTGCAGGTCGCGCATGCACCCGCGCTTTCCAATGCTGCCGGAACACTGGCGTTCAGCGAGCGCGGCGTGCGTGCCGTCGGCGTCACCGCGCAAACCTTGGGCGGCCCGGTCAAGCTCGATGTCGCGAGCGAAGGCGGCAACGTGCATGTCGACGGTTCCGGAAGCGCCGATCTCGCGCTCGTGCGGGACGCGTTCGATGTGCCGGCGCTCGCGCGCGCATCGGGGACGACCGACTGGAAGCTCGTGCTCGATGCGCGCGATGGCGAAGCCTCGTGGGAGCTGCGATCGACGCTTGTCGGCGCGAGCATCGATCTACCAGCGCCGATCGGCAAGACGGCCGGCGAAGTGCGACCGCTTCGCCTCGAGCGTCGGGTGCTCGCTTCGCGCGAAGATCGGATCGACATCGATTACGACGGAACGGCGCGCGTGTTCCTGCATCGCCATGGCGACGATGCCACGTTCGCCGTCGACCGTGCGCTCGTGCTTCTCGGGAGCGCGACCGCGGACGCGACCGAGCCGAAGCAGCCAGGCGTGTGGATTCGCGCGAATGTCCAGGCGATCGATGTCGACGCGTGGCTTGGCATCGATCTCGGACACGCCTCGGACACGTCCAGTTCGACGCAAGGCGCGCTTGCCGTGAAGGGCGTCGACCTGACGGCGAAGCGCGCGATCGCACTCGGCCGCACGTTCAGCGACCTGAAGGCGATGGCGCGCCGCCAGGATGGCGACTGGCGCTT
>DATFCW010000436.1:0-12294 GCA_035252665.1 Casimicrobiaceae bacterium
TATACCAGAGGTCGTTCGCGAGATCGGACAGCCGTGCGAGCGCGCGCGGAATGACCGGGTTGACCTCGAGGACGTAGCTTGTGCCGGGGAGCTGCATTTGTCGTTTTGCCAAGTTTAGCGCGAGGGGTGCGCGCGCGGGCCGCACGTGGCTTCGTGCGTTGCACGCCAAGCGATCTGATCGCGAACGGGAAATCGGCGACACCGCTCGCGCGACGAGGCAACGCCAACGAGTGCCGCGGCCCGACGCGGGCACTCCCTTCGCGGCTAGTGCAACGCGCCTACCTTGCCGCGCGCGCGACTTCGCTGCGCAATGCCGCTCCCTTCTGCGTGCGCGCCGTCCCGCGAATCAGAATATCGGGAGGAAGCACGTTGTTCGCGTCGTAGTACGCGTCGTTCCAGGCGACGTTCGCATGCACCACCGTTCCATCGAGGTTGACGCCACCATACACGCCCTTCGCCCGCGTAAACGCGATCAGGTCGGCAGTGACCGTCGACTTGGCGCCGGCGCCCACCGGCCCCGCCGCAATGCTGGCGTCGCCGCCGATCTTGAACGTGCTCGACATCAACGAATTGAGTCCCTTGTCAGTCATAACCAGAATAAGCGCCTCCGATACCTCGAGACCTGCCTGGAATCCGACACTCGCCGTTACCAGGTTGTAGAAGGCCGGGCCCAGCCATGCGCGCCCGTCTCTCGCGAGGAGGACGGCCCTGCCACCCGACCCGCCGAAGATGAATCCCGCCTTGACGATCCGCGGGGCGATCAAAACCGCCTTCGCTCGACCGAGATTGTTCTGCACCCACGTCTGGTCGGGGTCGCGGAGGAAATTGTCGAACGAAATCTGCGCATCGTTAACGAGGCTTTCCGGCTCGTACGGCGAGACGCGCCCTTCGTCCGTACGGGTGGTAGCGCATCCGGTCAACGCTGCGATCGCTATTAGCACGAGGGCAATCCGATGAAGCGAATCCATTGTCCGAGCGAGCATAAATCCTCCCGTTTCTATCGCGTGTCGATGAATGCTTACGATACACCCGGTGCCGTGCTTGAGGGCCGAATCGGTTCCGGCGCGATCGGGAGCGCCGACTCTCGCCAAGGCCAGTGCTGAAATCGAGTAGACTTCGCGGTCGCGCGGGTAGGCAGCACGGCAACAAGAAACCAGTCACAGGCGAAGTCATCGTGAACCGGCATTCCAAAGGGAGACTCTTGTCATGATCAATCGTTACGTAACGCGCATCCTGTTCATCGCCGGCGCGGCCATGGCGTGGCTCACGATACCCACGCTTGCGGCGGCTCAGGCCGATCAGCAGAAGCTCGTCAACGACGCGCAAAGAACGGTCGCGAACTTCATGCGCGATCCCGATCAGACGTGGATCCACGACAACATCGGTCGCGCGAAGGCATTGCTTATCGCCCCGAAGATCGTGAAGGCCGGATTCATCTTCGGCGGGTCGGGCGGTCGCGCGGTGCTCGTCGCCAAGAGCGGACGCACGTGGGTGGGACCGGCGTTCTATGACCTGGCGACGGCGAGCGTCGGCTTTCAGGCCGGCCTCGAAGTGTCCGAGGCGATCATCGTAGTCATGACGGAGAAAGGCCTCAACTCGCTGATGGCGTCGACGTTCAAGATCGGCGGCGACGCGAGCATCGCGGCAGGGCCCGTCGGTGCCGGCGCGAAATCGACGGTGACGGCGGACCTCGTGTCGTTCACGCGCTCGAAGGGCGTTTACGGCGGCCTGAATCTCGACGGCACCGTCGTTCATGCAAGCGACGACTGGAACCACGCGTACTACAACGCGAGCACCGTGCTGCCGCCGGACATCATCATGCGAAGCAAGTACCGCAATGCGAAGGCGGGCCCATTATTGAATGCGGTAGCGAAGATCACCGCGAAGTAGGGTGTGCGAATCGCCGGCGCGGCGAGTGAATGCAGGCGCCGGCGACCGCGCACGCGATCGCACGGCAGGTGCAAGCGGGGCCCGTACGAAGAAGGCGTGAGATCCGGGCGCTTGATCGCCCCGACTCAGCGCTTCAGCCGACCATGATCGGGAGGAATTGACCCCACTGGTGAGCCATGGCGGCTCGAACCGGCTTGCTGCCCATTCGAGTCGAAAAGTATTACCTATGTCTCCGGAAGATCTGTTACCTATGTGACCGGAACAGACCTCTGCAGATTGGTGGCCAAGGGCGGAATCGAACCACCGACACAAGGATTTTCAGTCCTCTGCTCTACCAACTGAGCTACTTGGCCGCCTACAATTGCGCGCGGCCGAAGCCTCGCATTGCGCGAAACTCCGGCCGACGCGGCGAATTATACCGCGCATCCCCTCGATCGCCGGTCGCCGTCGCACTGCCTCATCACCGATACGGCCGGAACCGCGCGCCGACGCGAGTCCACAACCACCTGCTCGAAAGCGCTATCCTGATCGGTTCGGACGTCCGCTGTGTGGCTGACGATGGTGGCCGTCACACGAGCGTTCGTCCGGGACGACTTGCTTTTCTCGTCATGATGGAAACCGAAAGGAGGGACTCCCATGTCAACGTACATCGTGCTTTCCACTTTTACCGATCAGGGCATACGCGCCATCAAGGACACAACGAAGCGAGCCGAGCAGGTGCGTGAGCTCGCAAAGAAGATGGGCATCGAAACGAGGTCGCTCTACTGGACGATCGGTCGCTACGATGTCGTCGCGACGTTCGAGGCGCCGAACGACGAAGCGATGACCGCGTTGAGCCTCGCGATATCGTCGAAAGGTTTCGTGCGCACGCAGACGTTGCGCGCATTCTCGAAGGACGAGGTGTCGGGCATTATCGACAAGCTCGGCGGCTGACCCTGTCCGCTTGAGAGACCAGAGGGGCGCATTGCGCCCCTTTTTTCATGCCGCTTCGGCGAAGAACTGCGTGAGCTCGTGCAGCGTCTCCTCCGGCACTTCCTCGGCGAGGTAGTGACCCGCGGGAAGCACGCGCCCGCGTACATCAGTCGCGACGGCCCGCCAATCGTCGAGGGGATGAAACAACCGATTGACGACACCCCGCTCGCCCCACAGCACCAGCATCGGACACGCGACCTTCGACGGAACCGCATCGTGCTCGAGATCGATCGATGCCGCCGCACGATAGTCCTCGCAGCTCGCGCGAATCGTCTCCGGATTGGCAAAGCAGCGCTCGTATTCGGCAAGCGCGCGCGGATCGAAGTGCGCAAGTCCGGTTCCCCATCCGCCGAGCTTGCGTCGAAGGTAATAGACCGGATCGGCGCCGATCAACCGTTCGGGAAGGTCGAAGGGCTGAATCAGGAAGAACCAGTGGTAATACGCGGTGGCGAACGCGCGGTCGGTGCGCTCGTACATGGTGCGCGTCGGCGAGATGTCGAGCATCGCCACCTGCAGCACGACATCGGGACTGTCGAGACACAGCCGATGCGCGACGCGCCCGCCGCGATCGTGGCCGACGAGCCGAAAGCGTGGATGACCCAGGTCGCGCATCAACCCCACCATGTCTTGCGCCATGGCGCGTTTCGAATACGCGGCGTGCGTGTCGTCGGACACGGGTTTGCCGGAATCGCCGTACCCGCGAAGATCGGCGCAGACGACCGTGTAGTCGTGTGCGAGGACCGGCGCAACGCGATGCCACATCGCGTGCGTCTGCGGATAACCGTGCAGAAGCAGGACCGGCGGACCGTTTCCACCGACGACGCAGCGAATCTCCGTTTGCGACGTTCGTATCCGATGCGTCGTGAAGCCGGGGAAAAGCGGCGCTTCGCTCATTTCACCGCGCGCTGTGTCTCCACGCGCTCAATGAATCTCCGGTTCGGGCGTCGGCGTGGTCCCTTCGAGAAAATCGAAGTCGCAGCCCTCGTTCGCCTGCGTGATGTGCGCCTGGTACATCGCCCCGAAGCCGCGCGCGAAATGAGGCTGCGGTCGTTTCCATTCGGCGCGGCGCCGCTCGAGCTCGGCATCGCTCACGTCGAGCTCGAGCTTTCGGTTCGGCACGTCGAGCACGATCTCATCGCCGTCACGCACGAGCGCCAGCGGTCCGCCGACATACGACTCCGGCGCGACGTGCAGCACGCATGCGCCGTAGCTCGTGCCGCTCATCCGCGCATCGGAAATGCGCACCATGTCGCGAACGCCTTGCGTGAGCAGTTTCTTCGGAATGGGCAGTTGTCCCCATTCGGGCATGCCCGGCGCACCGAGTGGGCCTGCGCTCTGCAGCACGATTACCGAGTCCGCCGTGACGGGAAGCGCCGGGTCGTCGATGCGTTGCGCCATATCGTTGTAACTCGTGAAGACGACGGCGCGCCCGCGATGGACGAGCAGTTGCGGCTCGGCCGCGGCGGGCTTGATCACGGCACCATCGGGCGCGAGATTGCCGCGCAGGACCGCGAGACTCCCTGATTCAACGAGCGGCCGCTCGCGCGGCAGGATAACGTCATCGTTGAACACGGCGGCATCGCCGATCGAGTCGTGCAGCGTTCCACCCGCAACGGTTCGCGCATCGAGAACGAGCAGATCTCGGATGCACGACATCAGCGCGCGCAACCCGCCCGCATAGAAGAAATCCTCCATCAGGTACTTGCCCGATGGCCGGATGTTCGCGAGAAGCGGCGTGCGCCGCGAAAGCTCGTCGAAGCGATCGAGCGTGAGCGGGATGCCGGCACGGCGTGCCATCGCGATCAGGTGTACGAGCGCGTTCGTCGATCCTCCGAGTGCGAGCACCGTCGTAATTGCATTGTCGAAGCTTTGCGCAGTGAGTATGTCGCGCGGCTTCACGTCCTCCCACACCATGTCGACGATGCGCCGACCGACCGCGCTTGCCATGCGCGCGTGACGTGAGTCGGCGGCGGGAATAGAGGCGGCGCCTGGCAAAGTAAGGCCGAGCGCTTCGGCGGCCGACGTCATCGTCGATGCCGTGCCCATCGTCATGCAATGCCCCGGCGAGCGCGCGATGCCGTTCTCGATCTCTTCCCACGCCTCCTCGGTCAGATTGCCTGCGCGCTTCTCCGCCCAGTATTTCCATACGTCCGATCCCGAACCGAGAAAGCGCCCGCGCCAATCGCCGCGCAGCATGGGACCGCCGGGGAGATAGATCGCGGGCAGGTTCATGCTCGTCGCGCCCATGATCAACGCGGGCGTCGTCTTGTCGCAACCGCCCATCAGCACGGCGCCGTCGGCGGGGTACGAGCGGAGAATCTCTTCGGTCTCCATCGCGAGCAGGTTGCGATAGAGCATCGTCGTCGGCTTCTGGAACGGTTCCGACAACGTGAGCGCCGGAATTTCCACGGGAAATCCACCCGCCTGCCAGATGCCGCGCTTCACCTCCTCGGCACGTTGCCGGAAGTGACTGTGGCACGCGTTGATGTCGCTCCAGGTGTTGACGATCGCAATAACGGGCTTGCCGAGATAGTCGATGCGCGAATAGCCCATCTGCGCGGTGCGGGAGCGGTGGCCGAACGAGCGCATATCGGACACGCCGTACCAGCGATGCGACCGAAGATCCTCGGGACGTTTGCGGTGGTTATTCATGATGATCTGAATGGGCGCGCGGCTTGCTTCGTTCGCCATGACGCGCCTGTGACGATCGCGCACGGCGGGCGATGGCTCGCGGCGTGGGCGCCGGCGGGAATTTCTCCTCGCGCAGAATGCATTTCCTGCTGCATTGTAGTCGTTGCGCGGACTGCGGAAGGTAAGCGGCGCTCGCGAGGTAGATATCGAAACGCGTGGCCCGACAGGGGCCGAATCTTCGAGGAGGCCGTGATGACTCGATCTCTTCCCCATCACGCACATCGGTGGATCGTTCCGCTCGCATTGCTGGCGGCGTTCGCATTGCTCATCGCGTTACCCGCGTACGGTGTCGATGCGCCGGGCAACATCGAGGCGCCACCGCCCGCGGACGCGCCCAAGGCGAGCGAAGGCGAATCCAACACGATCGATGCCAGCAAGCTTTTCGGCGCGATCGTCAAGGTAGCGACGCGCTCCGTCCCCGACGCCAGGACCGCGGATACGCTCGGCACGATGCGCGAGGGATCGGGTGTGATCATCGGCAAGGATGGCCTCGTGCTGACGATCGGGTACCTGGTCGTCGAAGCCGATGACATCGAAATCACCGATGCGAAAGGTCGCACGTATCCGGCGACCGTCGTCGCCGACGACACGACAACCGGCTTTGCGCTCGTGCGCACCGCCGTGCCGATCGATGCAACGCCGCTCGCGCTCGGCGATTCGGGCAAGACAGCCGAGCACGAGCCGGTGCTGATCGCAAGCGCGGAGGGCGACGGCGCAACGTTCGCGTGGATCGTCTCCAAGCGTCCCTTCACGGGAGATTGGGAATACCACCTCGACTCGGCGCTCTTCACGAGCCCGCCGACCACCGATTGGAGCGGCGCGGCGCTGATCGATCGAGATGGCAAGCTCCTCGGCATCGGATCGTTGATCGTCAAGGAAGCGAGCGACGGCGATCCGAAACTGCCCGGCAATTTGTTCGTGCCGATCGATCTTTTGAAGCCGATCCTGGCCGATCTCGTTCGCCAGGGTCATCGTGCGGGTCCGGCAAGACCATGGCTCGGCGTCACTGCCGATGAGCTGCAAGGTCACCTGTTCGTGACGAAAGTATCGCCCGATGGTCCAGCCGATCGCGCGGGACTTGCGGTCGGCGACATCATCCTCGGCGTGGGTGACGATCCCGTGCAATCGCAGGAAGACTTCTATCGGCGCGTATGGGCCAAGCGGCACGCCGGGGACGAAGTGCCGCTCAAGGTGCTGAAGGGCGTCGAGGTGAAGCAGATCACGGTGCACTCGATGGATCACGTCGCGTACTATCGACCGCGGACGACGATCTGATTGCCGGGATCAGGCATCAGAGGACAGGGATCAGAGACGTGGGTGTTCACTGGGGTGCGGCATAGGCGGCGATACCGTTCTGTGCAGTAGACGGCGCGGTTAGAATGCGCGGGACCGCGCGGCGACGTTGCCGAAGGTCAACGTCCCGGCCGCTTCCCTATTCATGTTTCTTTTCGCGCTGACGATCGCAACGAGCGCGTTCCTGCTGTTCCTCGTTCAGCCGATCATCGCGAAGCAAATCCTGCCGTGGTTCGGCGGATCGGCAGCGGTCTGGACGACCTGCCTCGTCTTCTTTCAATGCGCGTTGCTCGGTGGTTACGCGTATTCCGATGTCGTCGCGCGCCGGTTGTCGGCGTCGCGTCAGGCACTTCTTCATACGTCCCTTCTCATCACGAGCCTGCTCGTCCTGCCGATCGTGCCGGCGGCGTTCTTCAAGCCAGGCGGAACCGAGAATCCGGCGGCGCTGATCCTCGCGCTGTTGACGGTCACGATCGGCCTACCCTACTTCCTGCTGTCGACGACGAGCCCGCTTTTGCAGTCTTGGTTCGCGCAGCGCTTCCCGAAGCGCAACCCTTACCGGCTGTTTGCGCTGTCGAACCTCGCGTCGCTTCTTGCGCTGCTTGCCTATCCGTTCGTTATCGAGCCGTCGATTCCGACGCGAACGCAGGCGATAGCGTGGTCGGCGGCCTATGCGGTTTTCGTCGTGCTCTGTGTCGCGGTTGCGTGGCGCCATCGACCGACAAACATCGCGCTCGCGATAGCGCGTACGAACGATAGTGCGTACACGCTTGCGCGATCGTTCGGTGAGCAGTTCCTGTGGCTCGCGCTCCCGGCGACGAGTAGCGTGCTGCTGCTGTCGGTGACGAGCCACCTGACGCAAAACGTCGCCGCGGTACCGCTTCTGTGGGTCGTGCCGCTCGCGATCTATCTCGTCTCGTTCATCCTGTGCTTCCAAAGCGGCGCGCTCTATCCGCGCGAAACGCTGCTGCCGGTCACTGCGGCCTCGCTCGGCGTGATGGCATGGTGCATCGCCGATCCCGATCTCACGCATCAATTGGCGCTGCAATTCGCCGTGTTCGCCGTCGGCCTTTTCATCGTCTGCATGTTCTGCCACGGCGAGCTTGCACGGCTAAAACCCGCGCCGCGTTATCTGACGCGCTTCTACCTGATGGTCTCGCTCGGGGGCGCACTTGGCGCGACGCTGGTTGGCATCGTGTCGCCGATCGTTCTTCCCGCATACTTTGAGCTTGGCCTTGGACTCATCGCCGCCGCCTGCCTGCTCGCCTGGCAGGTGCGCGACCAACCACGCATCTTCGGCGCGCTTGCGTTCGCTTCGTGCATCGCGACGATCGGCTGCGCCATCTGGTACATCGTCGACTTCTACGACGCGACGATCGTCACTACGCGCAATTTCTACGGCGTGCTGCGCGTGCAGGAAAGCGGCCTGTCGGATCAGAGCCGGCACCGCTCGCTCGTCTCCGGGACCATCCTGCACGGGTTGCAATACTCGGCCCCGCAATTTCGCCGGCGCGCCACGAGCTACTACACGCCGACGTCGGGCATCGGGCGACTGCTCGACACGCTTCATCCGCGAATGACGCCACTGCGCGTCGGCATCATCGGGCTCGGCGCCGGCACCCTCGCGGCCTACGGCACGCCGGGCGACGTCTACCGCTTCTACGACATCAATCCGGCGGTCATCGCCATCGCCAGGCGCGACTTCACCTACCTTGCCGACAGCGAAGCACGCATCGAGACTCCGCTCGGCGACGCGCGGCTTTCGCTCGAGCGCGAGCCACCCGCCGATCTCGATCTGCTCGCGGTCGACGCGTTCTCGAGCGACGCGATTCCCATGCACCTCATCACTTCGGAAGCGCTCGCGTTGTATGCGAAGCATCTGCGCCCGGGCGGGGTGGTCGCGTTCCACGTCACCAATCGCTTCCTCGACCTCGTGCCGGTCGTCGCTGCGATCGCCGCGGCGAATCACATGGAGGCCGTCTGGATCCACGACGAAGGCGAGGACGCGCTCGCGAACCGCAGCGACTGGGTGCTCGTGTCGAGCAATCGCAAGCTCCTCGAGCGTCCGCGCATCGCCGATGCGTCGACGCCCATCGAAGCGCATCCCGAATGGCGCGTGTGGACCGACGACTTCAACAACCTCTTTCAGGTGCTGCGATGGTGAGTGCCCGCTCGACTACAATCGAACGATGAACGACGATTGCAATCCGCCGAGCGACGAGACGTACTGCGCGATTCGTCGCCCGGCGGGCGAGCGATTCATCGACGTGCTCGACCAGCGGCGGCTGCCGCACGAGGTTGCGACGTTCCGCATCGCAAGCGCCGATGCTGCCGCTCGTGCGATCGCCGACATGGTCGTGCGCGGTGCGCCGCTGATCGGCGCCGTCGGTGCTTATGGGTTGGCGATCGCGCTCGACGCCGACGCGTCGGACGATGCACTTTCGCGCGCACACGCAATGCTCGATGCGGCGCGGCCGACGGCGATCAATCTCCGCTGGGCGCTCGATCGCGTGCGCGCCCGCGTCAAACCGCTTCCTCAGCGCGATCGCGCGGACGCCGCGTGGGTGGAAGCCGATTCGATTCGCGCCGAGGACGTTGCGATCAACACGGCGCTCGCGCGTCACGGGCTAGCCTTGCTGCGCGAGATCGCACGCGGACGCGATAAGCCGATCAACGTGATGACGCATTGCAATGCGGGTGCGCTTGCGACCTGCGGCGTCGGCACCGCGACCGGACCAATCTTCCTCGCGAAGCGCGAAGGCATGCCGATCCATGTCTGGGTCAGCGAGACGCGACCGCGCTTGCAGGGGGCCAACCTTACCGCGTGGGAAATGGCGCAACACGACATTCCGCACACGCTCGTCGTCGACAGCGCGAGCGGTCCGCTGATGCGCCGTGGCGACGTCGACATCGTCATCGTGGGCGCCGATCGCGTCGCGCGGAACGGCGACGTCTGCAACAAGATCGGCACCTACGACAAGGCACTCGCCGCGGCGGACAATGGCGTTCCGTTCCATGTCGCGCTTCCATCCCCGACGATCGACTGGAGCACGTCGAGCGGCGAGGAGATCCCGATCGAGGCGCGCTCGGGCGACGAAGTGCTCGCGGTGCGCGGCCGCACGTCGCGCGGCACGGCCGAGGTGGTCTCGCTCGCAGGCGAGGGAACGCATGCGCTCAATTTCGCCTTCGACGTCACGCCGTATCGGCTCGTCAGCGGCTACATCACCGAGCGCGGGATTGCGCGCGACGTGCAGGCACTCGCGGCGATGTTTCCGGAACGTCAGTGACGACTGTTCGGCGGGATCCTTCGCGGCATGCCCCACCGCGCGGGACGAAAAGCGACACGCACGCGCTGCGGCTTCGGATCATCGAGACCGCGCGCAGGATGAACGCGCTCGGCATCAATCGCGGCAAGTCGGGGAACGTCAGTGCACGCATAAACCGCGGATTCCTGGTGACGCCGAGTGCGCTCGACTACGACAAGACGCGGCCCGAAGACATCGTGGCGATCGACAATGCGGACAACACGATCGGTCGCCGCTCGCCTTCATCGGAATGGCGGTTTCATCGGGATATTTACGCGGCACGCACCGATGTAGAAGCGATAGTGCACGCGCACGCGCCGTTCGCGACGACGATTGCGTGCCTCGACCGCGGCATTCCGCCGTTCCATTACATGGTCGCCGCGGCGGGCGGCAGGGACATCCGCTGCGCGCCCTATGCGACCTTTGGCACGCAGGCGCTCTCCGATGCCGCCGTGCGCGCGCTGGAAGATCGTCGCGCATGCCTGCTCGCGCACCACGGCATGATCGCGGTCGGCGCGTCGCTCGACGCGGCGCTGGCGCTCTCGGTCGAGGTCGAGGCGCTTGCGCAGATGTACTGGCAGGCGCTCGCCGTCGGCGAGCCGCGCCTGCTCGATGAACGCGAGATGCGCGAAGTGGTAGAGAGATTCGCCGACTACCGGCCGCACATTGCGCATGCCGGGCGGCGCTGAGATGCGAAGAGGCCGCCTAGCGCGGCGGCCCTTTGCGCGAGCCAAGAAGCGACTATTGCGTCGTCATGAAGAACACGCTGAACTGCGCGTGGCTCGGCAGTGCCGTTCCCGACGCGTCCCTGACCGCCCAGTGGTTCACGGCGCCGGCGCCACACGCTCCCGAGCTCTGAACGAAGAACGCGGTGTAGGGGCCGTGCGTCAGCAGCGGGCCATGATTTCCAGAACCCAGCGATGTCGTAGCATTCTCACGCGGCGTAACGAGAACGATTGCGTCCTCGTTGCCATCAAGCAACGGATTGTTGATGACGACAATTGCCGACGACCCGCTGCATATGGTGCCTCCAGCCGTCCCCGCTTCCAGGATGAACGCGGTCGTCGCCGATCCAATGCCGCCGCCCGCGACGTTGAACGGACCGCCCGTGATGTTGATCGCCGGTCCACCGCCGAGATTCGCGCCGGATAGCGCAATGCCTTTGTCGGTGTTCGTAATTTCGAACACCGTGCCACCCGCCGGAACGGCACCATCGATATTGAGCTCCTGCGTGCCCGTATCGACGAAATCGAGATCCTGGTAATAGCCGTTCACGTCCACGATCACTTGCACGGTCGATTGCGTGATCGAGATCTCGAAATTCCCGGAGTCATCGGGCAGCGAGATGTTCGCCGTCGCCGCCGTCCACTCTGCCCCGGGGTTGAAGACGGCGTTGACGCCGGTCAGGGCCGCACCCTGCTGCAGGAATGCGATCGTCCCGCCGTTGTTCGGTGTGGTGTTGAAGACGTGGAAGGAGATCGAGATACCGGCGACAGGCGTCCCGGCAGGAATGCCGCATACGCCGGACGAATTGATGGGATAGACGCCAGGTGCCAGCGGACCCGCGAGCGTGATGAAGGCGGGATTGCCGCGCGTATCGATCAGTCGGCAGACCTTCACGGGACGGTACACGGTCGCCCGATCGGTGGCGGCCTTGAGCGTGCTGCCACCTTTGATCGCCGCAGCATGCTGCTGTATGAATGACTTCGTGTCGACCGGCCAGCTCGTAAGCGGAATCGTCATGTTCGGTCCGCTCATCACTTCGGGAGACGCGGACATCAGGTCGTCCCTCGAAATGTGATCCGGCGTGCCGGCTGCGAGCGCGCAAACCGGCATCGCGCCTGCGAGCAGTATCAAAAGCCTCTTCTGTAGTGCGTTCACCTTGCGTCTCCTACGGATTGAACATGGAGTCGAAAGCGCGCCCCCGCGTCGCGTGGCAAGCGCGAGCGCCGTTTTCGTGCTGCATTATGCTTGTGGCCAAAACACGCGCACCGGTAAGCGGACAGACGGAAAAAATCCTGCACGACAGTCGGTTGTAAAAAGTACAACACCATGTACGACGAGGCGCAGGACTTTCGCGAGCATCGTTTCGAGATCGACGCATTGGTCGCGATCCTTGCGAGCGTCGGCGTCCCGCTCTCGC
>DATFCW010000437.1:0-4593 GCA_035252665.1 Casimicrobiaceae bacterium
GGGGCGCGCGAATGGATCGCCCTCAATATCGAGGAATAGATCTTTCGTCGACGGGAGCGGCAATCGAGAGAATCCTCGGTCGGGAGCAGAGGGAAGCAGCTCGTGCACGGGGGCGTTCGCGATTCGACCGGCAAGTTGCACGCGTGCTTGGTCGTGCATTCGCTCGTAGCTCTCGCGCGCACCGCGCACTGGTTTGAAGTCGAGCGAGAGCGGAGTACCTCCGAGTTGCGTGAGCGTACCCAGGCCGGCGCGCTCGAGCTCGTGTGCGTGGAGGCGCGACATGCCCGCGACGAGCGACAAATGATCGTCCTCGCGCCGCCGGCGATCGCAGTCTCGCCACCAACGACAGACATCGCAGTGCTTGACGGGCTCGGGATAATTCGCCGCGAGCAGGGCGCGTGGATCGATTGAAACCGTCGATTCGAGCCGACGACGTACGAGCCGAAAGTACGCGGAGAAATCGTCAAAGCGATAGGTCTGTAGAGCCGTGTTCGGCGTGACCACGTGAAAGAATTCAGGCGTGAGCCCTTGTACGTTCGCGAGCAGATCTGAATAGAGCGCGAGCTGCAAGATCGTTCCGGCGCTGGTTTCGTTTGCGAGCTTGGTGTCGTGAACCTCGTAGGACCACGAACCGAGCGCGCTCGGCTTGGCGACACGCCGGAGCAGGTCGGGCCTGCCAAACCAGCTCGCGTTTCGCAGCGCCGGCTGAAGGATGACGTCGGCGCCGGCGCGCATGGCTTCGATCGAACGCTCTGCTGCGCCGTCGATCTCGTGAGCCGCCAGCTCGGCGACCGCGAGCCCTTGAGCGCGTAGTCTGTCCGTGTAGCGGCGCTCGTGCTCCAAGCCACGCTGCCGGAGGATCTCAATCGCGGGATCGATCCAATCGGGCGCGCTGCGCAGACCGCGCGCGACCGCGAGGTCGAGCGCGCTGCGATGGCGGCACGCGAGAAAGTACGACAGGTCCGACGCGGACAGCTCGATGTTCGGGCCGACGGCGCGCACGCCGACAGTTTGCCAGTCTTTGACACTCTGTAGTCGGCGAATTGCAAAGCCTTTGCATCTTGACATTCGTTCAGCCGTCAATCAGCATGACCGGTTGCGAGGGAAGGGTGAGCGACGTTAGCGGTGAAAAAGGTGCGTAATGGGGGAGGCGGATTCCACTCGCGAACGGCGCGTCAAAGCTCTCACGTGCACTCGCCCGCTTCATGAGCTGCAAACCAACCGCGGCCTCCGCGGTTGGAGTCAATACGATTTCTATGATCTCGGCCTCGCGGCGATCGATCTCGTCGTCGACCGGATGGGTTTCGACACCGGCATCAGCCGCGAGGATCTCGACCGCGAGCTACTGGACGAGGTGCGTCGCTTCGCGCCCGAGGCGAGCGAGGATGAGCTGACGCGAGTGGCGTCCGAGATCATCGAGACGCTCGTACGGCCAAACATCGGCGAATACACGTCGGCGATCGATGCGATGAAGCGGCGGCACGACTTCGTGCTCCTCACCGAGCACGAGGATGCCGAGCGCCGCATCTACCTGCGCGCGACGAAGGAGGCCATCAACGTCCTCATTGGCGGGCTCAATACGGACATTGAATCCGCGCAAGTTGCTGCCGAAGCGACATTGGAGCATCTGATCCGTCGCCGGCGCTTCGACAGCGCGGAACAACCGGCGCGCGCAGCCAAGATTCGGTCGGTTCAGTACGAGATGTTCGTGCGCCAAGTAATCGATGAAACGAAGCGAGACGTTCGCCGCGCGGGATGGCGCGATCAGGTTCCAGAGCGGTTGAGCGAGATCCGGCAACATCTCGACGAGCGCATGGACACCGAGCGCCGCCTGCTGAACGCGATGCAGGACGCTCGCGATACGGCCGTGCGAGAAGACCTGCGGCAGCAAGCGGCGGCGCTGGTGGAGATCGTCGACGAATGCTTCGAGCGCCACAAGCAGCTGCACGCGATGACGATGCGGCTCATTCGCATCTTCGTCGAAGAGCAGGATCGTCAAGTGTTCGGCCGTGCGGCCGCTGTCGGCGCGATCGATCTCACGGACGAGGTGCTGGAGCCGATACTCGGGTTGTGCATCGGCGAAGTTGGAGATGCGGTCGTTCGATTCGCCGAACGGATCTTCGGAATCGGGCCTGGACCCAACAGTGCCATTCCCATGCCGCTTCTGCCGCGGTTCGGCGCGTTCCTGGTGGCTCTCTTGCGCCCGCCGCCGGCGCGCGATGGTCTCGGTGACGCGGTCGAAGAGCCCGAATGGGAAGACGCCATTATCGATCCGTTCGCATTCACGCCTGAAGAATGGGCACTCGCCGACGAAATGCTCACGCTCGATGCTCCGGTTCGGCTCGCGGATCTTCTCGAGCAGGCTGCGACGGAACACGGACGTCGCGTCGCCGATCTCGTCCGATTGCGCGCGATCGTCGCAGTGGCTCCCGACCTCGAGGCAGTGCGTCCCAATGCGCGTCCCGTTCTAGCCGCGGTAATCGATGAGCAGACCTTCGATCGACAGTCATTCGCGGGAACGAACCTTTTGCTCGGGACGCTCGTGGCGCACGCTGATGCGCCGCGCGCGGCCGGCAGCAACACGACCGGGCTGACACCTCCTGCGCAACTGCCGCTCATTCCCATCCGAGCCGGGTGATCAATGATCGACGCGCACGAGATCGGTGAGCTGATCGCATTCGGGTTGAACCCACGGCTGTCGCCTGCTCGCGATGCCCGTTACGCTGAGCTCGTCTCGAAATTCCGCACGAACGGGGACTTCAGGCAACAGGTCGAGAGTGTCGCAGACGGCCAGGGACTGGACATCCTCGATTGCTCACCCTTGTACGGCCTCGTTCTGACGTCGTCCGATTCCGATTCGCCTTACCACATGCCGATCGATCAATACTCCAAGATGAGCAACACGGAGGAGCGGCATCTCAATGCGCTCATTTTTCTGACCATTGCTACCGCTTGTTTTCCAAACGCGGAATCCCTGGACGCCGAGGACGGTCCGCTACCAAATGTTACCGTCGCGCAGATCGTTCGTTTCCTAAATGGCATTGCAGAGCGAATCAAAGAGCGGTCGATCACGACTGATCCGCCGATGGATCAACCGCAGCTAGAGCCCGTTTATCGTCTGGTGCTCCGCTGGCGTGAAGGAGATACGACGGGCGACGACCGATCGAATCCCAAAGTCAAGACCGGCATGGTGCGCCGAGCGCTCAAGTTCCTTGCGGCGACCGGCCTCGCCGACGAGCTTTCGACGCCTAAAGACACATTTCGCATTCGCAGCCGTTTCCGACTCCACGTGCGCGACGCAGCGTCTGTGCTTGGCGAGTCGTTGGCACACTTTCGCGATCTCGGAAAAGGCGTTCAGTGAACTATCACCTGACGCGCGTGCGTCTTTGTTCCGTCGGTCCCGAGCCGGCGCGATTCGACCCGCTCGATCTGCGTTTCTTGCGCCACGACCACACCGGACCCGCTCATTCCGTTCTTTATTTGCCGAACACCGGCGGAAAGACGGTGCTGCTGCGTTTGCTGTTCTCGGTGTTGCATCCACCGATCGTCGAGAAGATCGGCAGCGAAGAGACGAGCGAGCGACGCAACAAGAACCTTCCGGGTTATGTCCTCGAGCGCGACACGTCCCATATCGTCATGGAGTGGCGCCTCGCGACTGCAGGGCAGTTTGTGGATGAGGAGGTTCTCGTCACAGGGTTGGTCGCCGAATGGCCCGGACGAAAGCCAAGCGCCAACGCAAAGGATCTCGACAGAGAGTGGTATTCGATCCGCGGGTCCGCAGCGGAGGTCGGGATCGATCGTCTGGTGTTCGATGTCTCGGATGAGACGGGCGCGCGCCGGCGCGTCCCGATGCAAGCTTTTGTCGAGAGCGTAGAGGAACTCGGACGCGGCGGCGGCCGCAACCGTCCCGTTGTGACCACTACCCGCGTTCAGAGGACGTGGATGGAGCATTTGGACGCGCTCGGTCTAGATCGAGCGCTCTTTCGCTATCAAGGCAAGATGAACCACAACGAGGCCGGCGCCTCTGCAATCGCGCAATTCAAGAACGACCTCGACTTCATCGAATTCTTCCTCGAAGCGGTGATGGATCCCGCTGAGCTGGATACGCTCGATAATGAATTGGACGAAGTCGCGAACAAGGTTCGTCGTTATCCTGAGTACGAGCGGCGGCTGAGGTTCGAGGAAGCGGCGGTCCAAGAACTGGAGCCGCTAGCCGCGCTGGTGGCTACGTACTCGGACGCGCGCGCGACTGTCGAGAGAGCGCGGCAAGATGGCATGGGGAGGGTTGCCGCATTCCACGCGCGGGCGATGATTGCGCGCGAGTTAGAAGGAACGGAGCGAAGCCGCAACGCCGAGAAGCGCGAGGAAGCCGTCAAGCTATCGAGGTCGGCGGATCGAGCGCGCGATGAAGATCGCGAACTGCGACGAATTGGGACCAACTTCTGGGTCGAGGAAGCGACGAAGGCGCACGACGATGCGACGGTGCGTGTCGCTGCCGCTGACCTTGATATTAAGAGCTGGGCAGTGGCCGAAGAGATTGCGCGTCTACGCAAAGCGGCCGCGGAGGTAGACGCGCTCGATCTCGCGTACCGA
>DATFCW010000438.1:0-15059 GCA_035252665.1 Casimicrobiaceae bacterium
AAATCGTCCTCGAGGAAGTCGGGCGCGAAGAAGTCATCGTCGCGCAAATCGTCCTCGAAGAAGTCGACGGCGAAAAAGTCGAGCGCGAAGAAATCGAGCTCGCGGAAATCGACGTCGCGCAAATCCCCGGCGAAGAAGTCGTCGCGCAAGAAGTCATCGAAGAAATCGTAGTCGCTCGCGGGGTGCGAAGCCACGCCGCGCGTGACGGCGCCCGCATGCGAGTCGCGGCGATGCCGTGACCGGCATCCTGTACACGGTCGCGGCGCTTCTCGCCGTCGTCGGTGTCGTCGCGTGGATCGCGAGGCGGCTCTCGATTCCCGCGCCGATCCTGCTCGTCATCGCGGGCATCGCGCTCGCGCTGATGCCGTGGGTGCCGGCCGTCACGCTGGCGCCGGACCTCGTCCTGCTCGTCCTGCTGCCGCCGCTCATCTATTTCGCGGCGTTCACGATGAGCTGGCAGGCGTTTCGCGCGAACCTGCGCCCGATCCTGCTGCTCGCAATCGGTTGCGTCGTGGCGACCACGGCCGTGGTTGCGGTTGCGACGCATTGGCTGTTCGCGCTGCCGCTCGGGGTCGCGTTCATCCTCGGCGCAGTCGTGTCGCCGCCCGACGTGGTCGCGCCGCTCGCCATCGCCGAGCGCCTCAGCATTCCGCGGCGAATCATCGCGGTGCTCGAGGGCGAGGGCCTCGTCAACGATGCGACCGCGCTGATCCTGTTCAATCTCGCGCTCACCGCCGTGTTCACGGGACGCTTCTCGTTGCCGATCGCACTGCGCGATTTCGCGCTCGTGCTCGTCGGCGAGACGATCTGGGGCTATGTCGTCGGATACGTGATACTGCGGCTTCGGCACTACGCGGCCGAGCCGCGGCTTGAAGTGCTGCTGTCGTTCATGACGCCGTTCGTCGCCTTCTGGCCGCCGCACGCACTCGGCGGCTCGGGCGTGCTCGCGACCGTCGTTTCCGGCCTGTACGTCGGCTCGGCGGGCGTCGCGCTGATTCGATCCAACACGCGGCTGCAGGCGCTGTTCTTTTGGGATACGGTCAACACGGTGATCACTGGCGTGATCTTTCTTCTCACCGGTTTGCAGGCGCGAACCGTCGAGGCGGGATTCGACGCGGCAACAATGCGGAATCTCGCCATCGAGGGTCTCGTCGTCAGCGCGCTCGTGATCGTCGTGCGCTTCCTCTGGGTGTTTCCCGCCACTTACCTGCCGCGGCTGCTTCCGTTCACTGCGGCGCGCGATCCCGCGCCCGATTGGCGCATGCCGTTCGTCGTTGCATTCACCGGCGTGCGCGGCGTGGTGAGCCTCGCGGCGGCGCTCAGCGTGCCGATCGCACTTGCCGGGAACGTGCCGTTCCCGGGACGAGACCGCGTGCTGATGCTCACGTTCGTCGTGATCGTCATCACGCTCGTGCTGCAGGGGCTCACGCTGCCTTGGGTCCTCCGCAAGCTCGGGCTCGACAAGCTCGGCGCCGTGGAATCGCAGCGGCGAAGACAACGAGAGATCGGCGCGCGTACCGAAACGGCCCGCGCGGCGCTCGCGCGCCTCGATTCCGCGGCGAGCGAGGAGCGGCTGCCGGAAGCGATCGTCGCGCCGTGGCGCGAGCGCGAACGTCAGCGCGTCGCGGCGCTCGAAGGCGAGCGCGCGGGCGATCGCAGCGCGTCGTCATTGACCATTCGCCGCGTCGAGCTTGCGCTCATTGCCGCGCAACGCAAGCGGCTCAACGAATTGCTGCGCGATGGAGCGATCAGCGACGACATCCGCCGCCGCATCGAGCGCGACCTCGATCTCGACGAGGAGCGGCTGCGCGGCAACACGAGCGGCATCGCGAACGAGTAACTTCGTTTGCGTGCAACGCTCATGCCGCGGCGTTTTCGACGAGCGCAGGAATCTCCACGAACTCGAGACTTGGGCGCACGCCGTAAAGGTCCGTTATGCGCGCCATGAGCGCGTCGGTGAAAAAGGCTCTGGCTGCGTCCTCCGAGTCCCAGACGTAGAAGTTCGTGGCCTCGCGTTTTGCGGCATTGATCGTGAAAGCCTTGGAGCGCAATCCGGGCATGCCGTCGAACCGTGCGCGCGCCGTCCCGGCGATCTTGCGCACGGCTTGGTCGTCGAAATGGTCAGCGTAGCGAAAGGTGACGAACGCACCGATCATGCGGCGCTCCCTCGCTACTCCGCGCTCATCGTTCCCGACCCGCCCATCTCCTTCGGCATATCGGCGAACTTCGGTAGACCGTCCTTGATCGGCAGCACGCTTTCCGCGTAGTTGACGTGCAGCTTCGGCGAATGACGATACGATGGAATCGTCGCCGCGTACACGTCGATCAGCCCGAACGGTGGGTGGAATGTCAGCAGATGGCCGCCGCAGATCTTGCAGAACCGGCGATAGCTCTTCGGCGTCTTGTGATACTCGCCGACGTGCGCGTCGCCCTTCACTACCTTCACCGCTTCCGGCTTCCACAGCGTGAAAGCGTTGACGGGCGCCGCTGCCCAGCTGCGGCACGACGCGCAGTGACAATAGCCTTCGGCGACGGCTTCGCCACTCACCGTGATCTGCACCGAACCGCAAAAGCAACTTCCCTCGTAGCTCTTGTTGCTCATGAGCGCTCCTCGGCATGGTTGATGGAAACAGCACGCGCCTGCGCGGCGCGCTTCACGACGTCGAGATCTCGGGCGACGTTGACCGGGGCGCCTGTCGGATGCGACGCAGCCATGACACCGGCGGTGCCGCTCGTGTCGATGGCAGCCGGCAACACGACGAAGACGCCCATCGTGATTGCCGTCAAGGCGAGCGCCGCCAATGCAAGCGTCGCGCGAGGCGACGACGATTCGTATGTTCGGGTACGCATGATGAGTGAAACTCTAATGCGTACGCGTTGCGGCGCGATTTCATCGCCCGTCCCTTCTTGTTTCGTTTGTATCGCGTTGCGATGTGATCTTGCGACCTGACTAGGACCTGTTGACAGGCGCTAATTTGCGCGAAGCGTGCACCGCTCCATTGCCACCTCCGCAACGATGCGACGTACCTCGGCAGGCAGGAACGGCTTCTCGATGACGCGCCGACCCGCTTCGCAAGCAAACTCGCGAAGCTCGGATGCGAGCGTGTCGCCGGTCACGAACACGACGCGCACGACCTGCGACGGCCAGCGGCGCTCGATCTCGCGATAGAGCGCCCGCCCGTCGAGGTCGGGCATCCGGATGTCGGTGAGAATCACGTCGAAGCGCTGCCCGGCCATCTGCTCGAGCGCTTCGCGCCCGCTCGTAGCGCTCGTCACACGATGTCCGGCACCCACGAGAATGTCGGCGAGCGATTCGCGGATGTCGGGCTCGTCGTCGACGATCAGCACCGAACGCTGTCCGGTGTTCGCCTTCGTCATCGCGTCGTCTCGACTTCCGACCACGGCGACAACGCCGACCGGGAGCGCGATCATGAACGCCGCGCCGCCGCCTGCACGTGCTTCGATCGTCAGCGTGCCGCCGTGCGCTTCGACAATGCCGAGGCTCACCGCGAGGCCGACGCCGGTGCCCATGCCGATCGGCTTCGTCGTGAAATACGGCTCGAACACGCGCGCCCGAAGATGCGCGGGAATGCCCGGCCCGTTGTCGGCGACGGTGAGCAGAACCATGTCGCGCGCGTGGTCGTAGCGACTCGCGATCCCGATGCGACGCGGCGGCGACACGTCGGCAAGCGATTGCTGCGCGTTGATGATCAGGTTGAGCAGCACCTGATGAAGTTGATCGGCGTCGGCCTGCACGAGCGGCAGGTCGCGGCCGAGATCCAGAGCGATGTCGATCCCGCTGGTGCGAATCGCATACGCGGCGATGTCGAGCGCCGCGGCGACAACATCGTTGATTGCGACCGGGCCGCGTGCCGGCTGCTGCTGGCGCGCCATCGCGAGGAACGTGCGCACGATCCGCGCGCACCGCTCGGCCGCCGTGCGGATCTTCTGCGCCGCGGCCTGCGTTGCCCGATCGCCCTGCTCCTCGAGCAACACCGCGCGCGCGACGACGACCGACAGCGGATTGTTGAGCTCATGCGCGACGCCCGCCAGGAGCGAGCCGAGCGCGGCAAGCTTCTCGCGCTGATAGAGCGATTCGCGCTGGCGCGCGAGCTCTTCCTCGGAACGCTTCTTCTCGGTGATGTCGCGCGCGATCGTCAGCACGTGCGGCTTGCCCTGGTACTGCATCGGGATTGCGTGAACCTCGATCGTAAGCGCCGACCCGTCCTTGCGCACCTCGGTCGCCTCGGCGTGCCGCGACGCGCCCTTCGCGACGTCGGCGAGCAGGTCGCGATGAAACGTCGGCCCGGCGAACGCGCCGGGTCGCATGGCGCTGAACTCCTCGTCGGTATAGCCATACATGCGCCACAGAGCGGGATTGACGTCGACGATCTCGCCGGCCTCGTTCCACAGCGCGAGCCCATCGATCGATGCATTGAACATGGCGTGGTACTGCTCCTCGCTCGCGCGAAGCGCCGCTTCCGCCGACTTGCGGCCGGTGATGTCGCGTGCGAGCGCCAGCACGCGATCGACGCCGCCGATGGTGACGCGTTTGACGTACACCTCGTACCAGCGGAGGTTGCCGTCCTTGCTGCGTCCGTGCCATTCGATCAAGACGTCCTCGCCGGCTGACGCGCGTCCGATCAGCTCGATTGCATCCTGCTGCGTGTATGGGCGCTGACCGGTGCCGAGCGTACCGACCTGAAGGTTGCGAAATTCCTCACGCGTGTAGCCGAACGTCTCGCACGCCTTGAGATTCACGTCGACGATCGCGCCGCTCTCGACGTCGTGGACGAAGATCGCGTCCTCGGCCGCATCGAAGATCGCGCGATAGCTCGCCTCGGAAATCTCGAGCTCGCGCTGAACGCGTGCGCGCTGCGCGATGTCGCCGCGAAGGCGCGTCTGCGTCTCGGCGACCTTGAGCGCCATCGTGTCGAACGCGCGCGACAGGCGCCCGAGCTCGTCCTCGCCTTTGAGATTCGCACGCGATCCGAGGTTGCCGGCGGCGAAGAGCTCGGCGGCCCCGACGAGGCGTGCGGTGCGCCGCGTCAACAGGAAATGGAATACGAGCCACATCGCGAGTGCGAGGGCGGTGACCCAGCCGGCCCAGTAGAGCGATTGCTGAACGACCTGCGCGCGCGCCTCCGCCTTGTAATGCGCGAGGTCGTAGGCCAGGAACAGACTGCCCGTGAGGGACGGACGAATCTCGTCACGCTCGCGCCCCATAAGGATGCCGGCATTGCCAAGCAGCTCCTCGCCGTTGCTCGAGATGGCGATGCCTGCCCGCCGTTCGCGTATTGCGCGCGCAGCGCGGTCGACGTCGAACTGTGGCGATACTTCGGCAATCGGGCGCCCGAGCCATGCCCGGCGCGTCGCGGCAATGACCACGTTGTCCTGGTCGGTAAGCGCTGCGACGACGACGTCGTGGTTGTGCGCGAGCACGGCGATTTCATGCTGCGCGGCTTCCATGTCGCCCTTGAGCAGCAGGTATTCGACGGTGCTCTGCAGCCGCGACATCTCCTGCGCGAGGCGCTTGCGGTTGTCCTCTTCCGCCTCGTGCTCGGCCTGCGGCACGTGGTAGAGCAGGTTGATCGCCGAGAGCGTACCGGCAAACGCGAGCAGGATCAGCGGGACCGTGAGCTTGAGCGAGACGGGAAAGCGAAAGCGCCTGCGCTCGGTGCGCGGTTCCATGCTCGCTGCACCTCCGATCGCATCGTGCAGTCGTTTCATGGGTTCATCGCTTCAAACTCTCGATCGGTCCCGGCGCGAGCACGGTCTCGATGTCGATCCCGTTGCGCAGAAGCTTCGTGTCGACCATCAGCCCCATCAGCCGCCGACCCGTCACGGCAAGCCCCGGCGTCTTGCCGCCAAGCATCCGAAGGTTTTCCTCACGCGAGGGAACGTGCAAGCCCTCCTGCGCCGCGAGGAATTGCTCGCCGCTCGTCTGTTGTCGGATGCCCATGCGCCGCGCCGCGTCGACGGGCTCGCGCGTCATGTAATCGAGCGCGTCGAACCATCCTGCAAGCAACGCCTGGATCGCGTGCGGCTCCTTGTCGAGCACACTCGCGCGTACCGCGAGCAGGTCGACGATCTCGCCCGGGATCTGCGTGCTGTCGAAAAGCGTCGCCGCGCCGGCGCGCAGGAACTGCGCGCGGTAGGGATCGAACGTCACCGCGCCATCGACCTGGCCTTTCGCGAATGCGCTCGGCTGCTCGTTCGATTCGAGATGCACGACATTCACGTCGCCCGCCTCCATGCCGGACAGGGCGAGCGCCCGGCTCAGCACGAACGCGCCGAGCGCGCCGCTTTCGACCGCCACCGACTTGCCCTTCAAATCGAGCATCGAGCGCATGCCGCGCTGGCCGACGACGACGTCGGCGCCGTTCGACACGTCGACGACGAGGATGATCTTCGGCGAAAGGCCATCGACCGCGAGCCCGAACAGCTCGTCGAGGCTGATCACCATGCCGTCGATCGCCTGATTGCGATACGCGCGAAGCACCTCGCTCGCGGACGGATACTCGACGAGTTGCACGTTCGCCGGATCGAGGCGTCCGAGGTCGCGTGCGAGATAAAGCGGCTCGCTCCCGATCCATACGTTCGTGCCGATGCGAAGCGCCGTTTCCGGCGCGCGCATGCAGCCGGCCAGCGCGATCGCCGCAATCGCGACGATGCCCGCAAGAACGACGACAGGACGCAGGCGCAAGCTCATTTGCCATCCGGAACGAAGACGTATCCCTCGTTGCGGATCGTCCTGATGAAGCGCGGATGCTCGGGATCGGGCTCAACCTTCTTGCGCAGCCGCATGATGCGAAGGTCGACGCTCCGGTCGAACGGGTCCCAGTCCCGCTGGCGATTGAGATTGAGAATGCGCTCGCGCGACAACGCGCGGTTCGGGTGCTCGGCAAGCGCCTTCAACAGATCGAACTCGAGCGGCGACATGGCGACGTCGCTGCCCCGTTCGTCGATGAGCCGGTGCGCGGCGATGTCGAGCACGCAACGGCCGATGCGCACGCGCGCCGCGCCTATTTCGCCGTGGTTCGACGACGATGTTCGGCGCAACACGCTCTTGACCCGTGCGACGAGCTCGCGCGGGTCGAACGGCTTCGGCACGTAATCGTCGGCGCCCATCTCGAGGCCAACGATGCGATCGACGACCGTTCCGGCCGATGTCAGCATGATGATCGCGATCTTCGCGTAGCGCTCGCGCAAGTGCCGTGCGAGGCTCAAGCCGTCCTCGCCGGGCATATGGATGTCGACGAGCGCGAGGTCGATCGGTTGGCGCGCGGCCATCGTCTTCGCGGCGCCGGCATTTTCCGCAGCGAGCACCGCGTAGCCGTGCGCGACGAGATATTCGTCGAGCACCTCACGAACGTCGGGCTCGTCGTCGACGACGAGCAGGGTCGCTTTCGAGTCCACGGCCGCTTCGTTGCCTCCTCGGGGCATGTCCGGTCGGGGCCGGCACGGCGGGCGAAACCACCCATCGTACCGCCGATGCGGAACCCCTTCCCGGCAGCATCGGCGGACAAGGATAAGTCGGGTTCGCTCTGCTTTGGAGCCCGTTTGGCGGGTGCTGAAACAAACGAAACAAATATCGGTGGAATGCGTTGCGTTCGCGGCGCTTCGCGCACCACGGGAAACAGACGAAACAAAAGTGCAGGGTTGCTGAAATTGCGCTGCCACATCGCGTCGCTAGAGTGACCTTCGCCGGAAAGCGGCGAGGCTTGCAAATCCCGCGGCGCCATACCGATGCGGCGACCGCGGCGCGCAGTCCTCGCCGTCATCCCGGCCCTCACCATACCTATACGAGGGAAGACGTGATGTATCTCGGTAAAGACACGAGCGATTTTGGAATCGAGCCCAACGAATGGGCCGCGCACGCCGCACGGCGATCGCGGTCGCGCGGAACGACCGATGTGGAGGTATCGATGGCGCGTTCGACGCGTCGGCCGGTGCGCGATCTCGGCACCTGGGAAAGCGCCGACGACAGCCGCCTCGTCGATCTGCTTCTCGACATCGCGCGAAGCGGGAAAAGCGAAGCAGCCACGCCGCGCGATCCCGTGCGCACGGAAACGCACTGGACGCGCATTCTGTCGCTCGACATCTCGGAGCGCGACGATGAATGGTGGAAGGACGATCGCGCGCCGCTCGACGATCCCTGCCTTTCCACGCGTGCGATCGGTGAGGAAGGCCGAGGCGCGCGACAAACCGCCGATCGCGTCGGGAAGTTGCTGATTCGAGGCATCGTCGTGCTCGCGGCAGTCTACGCGGCGCTCTACCTCGCCGTGGCGGCGCTCATGCACATGGCGAAGTCGCCGGATGCGACGGCTGCACTCGTCCGGCAGCTATCCGCGCCCGAGCACGCGGCGTCGGTACGCCAGCGCGATGCGCCCGACACATCACGCATGTACTGAAAGACAGTTTGGGGTCAGAGACGAAACCGCGGCTGAAACTTCGCGATTTGCACCGCGCGCGAGTTTCGTCTCTGACCCCAAACTGGTCCAGGCAAAAACGAAAGGATTGGCCATGTCTGCATCACTTCGCATGAATCGCATCGCCGAATCCGACGCGCCCAGAGCGCCGCGTCCGAAACTCGTTACGACAAGCGCTCGCGAAGCCGCGCTATCGAACGATGCGCGTTGCGACGCGATCGAGCGTACGCCGGAGCCGACGTCGCTGGCATCGCTTTCGGTGCATGCGGAGATGCGGCCCGGGAAAACGAGCTACGACCTTCAACGCGTCGCGCGCGCACGTCGTGCCACGGTGCTCGGTTCGCTCGTTCGCACGACGGTTTCGTCAGCGATCGGATTCGCACGACGCGCACTTTCGCGCTATCTGCGGCAACTCCATGCACGCCGCATGCAACGCGTGCTGTCCGATCTGGACGATCGCACGCTGCGCGACCTGGGCTTTCATCGCTGCGAGATCGGCTCGGTCGCCGCCGAGGCGTACGGGCTCGTAGAACGCACGCGCGTACGCAATCCGCTTTCGCCGCGCGCGCCTTCCTGATTCGTCAGCGGGCGCGCGTCAGGCGAGCGACGCCGACGACGCGCTCGATCGCCGCGACGAGCACGACGATCAGTGCGATCTGCACGGACGAGGCCGCTGCGATGACGAGCTGGCTACCCTCGAACTGCAGGTAGCTGAAGATCTCGATCGGAAGCGTGGTCATCCCCGGCCCTGTCAGGAACAGCGCCGTGTTGAGCTCGCCGAACGAGACGATGAACGCGAAGAGCCAGCCGGCGAGCACGCCCGGCCAGACGAGCGGCAACGTCACGAGCAGAAGCGTCGAAAGCGGCCCTGCGCCAAGGCTCTGCCCCGCTTCCTCGAGCGCGGGGTCGAGCGACTGCGCGCTCGCGAGCACGGTGCGAAATCCGTACGGCATGCCGACGATGCAATGCGCGAGCAGGAGACCGGGAAAGATCGGCATGCCGATCGTCTTGTACATCAGAAGCAGCGCGACGCCGAGGATGATCGTCGGAAACACGAGCGGCGCGAGAAAGAGCGATTGCAAAAGCGCGGACGTGGGGCCGCGTCGGCGCGCAAGGTAGAGCGCGCCGAGCGTGCCGAGCAGCGTCGAAAGCGTGGCGGCCGCAAGCGCCAGCTCGACGCTCAGCCCAAACGCGTTTCGCATCGTCTCCAGCCGGAAGAACTCGACGAACCAGCGCGTCGAGAATCCCGGTGGCGGAAACTGGAAATAGTCGCTTGGCGAAAACGCGGCGACGATGACGATCGCAATCGGCACGATCACGAGCGCGAACGCGACGATCGTTGCGACAACGCGAACCACGCGGCCAATGCCGGGCGCCGCGCTACGTTTCATCGGCGCGCACCCTGCACGCGTCCGGGACGCAATATCGCGAGGATGATCCCCGTAACGGCAAGCGCGATTGCGAGCAGGATGAACGCGAGCGCCGCCGCATGCGGCCACTGGAATGCGCCGACGCCGTCGTAGACGAGGCTCACGAGGAGCTTCGAGCGCGGCCCGCCGAGCAGCGTGATCGTCACATACGCGGAAAGGGTCAGCAGGAATACGAGCAGCATCCCTGACGCGACGCCTGGCGTGGAGAGCGGCAGCGTGACGTGCACGAACGTGCGCCACGGACTCGCACCGAGTGCCTGCGCCGCTTCTTCGTAGCGACGATCGAGCGCCGCGAGCGAATTCGCGATGGAGATCGTCATGTACGGCAACAGGATCGTCATTAGCGCGACGACGACTGCGGGCGTCGTGTACAGAAGATCGAGCGGTGCGTCGGTGAGACGGAGATCGCGAAGCGAGTTGTTGATCACGCCCTGCCGGCCGAGAAGTGCGACCCAGCCGTACGCGCGGACGACGTTGCTCACCATCAGCGGAAACAGCAGCGCGAGGAGCGCAATCATCCGCCGCCGTGGCGAAAGCCGCGCGACCATGTAGGCGACCGGATAGCCGATCAGAACGCACAGGCCGAGGATCGCCGCCGCAACGCCCAGTGTTCGTCGAATAATCGCGAGATAGAAAGAATCGCCGAGGACGTTCGCATAGTTGGCGATCGTCAGCGCCTTCCCGTACAGCTCGCTCGTCGACGGCGTGTGCAGGCTGACCCAAAAGAGATAAGCGACCGGCGCGACGAAGAACACGAGCGCGGTGGCGAGCGGCGGGGCGACGAGCAGCCACGCCAAAGGGCTTTTCATCGCGATGTCGCGTCGAGCACGACGGCGCTTTCCGCATCGAAACCCGCGAGCACATCGTCGCCGATCGACCATGAATCCGCGCGCGCATCCTGCCGATACGACAGAAGCGGCCCCACCGCGCTTTCGAGGTAATAGTGCGTGACCGGTCCGCGATAGACGATGTCGCGAATGCGCGCCTTCATCCCGTTCGCGTCCGAACGATCGATGCGAAGGCGCTCGGGACGCACGGCGATCCTGACGCGCGTGCCGATCGCTGCCTCCGCGCGAAGCGGCATGCGTCCGCCCGCCGTCTCGACGATCGCATGCTCGCCTTCCCTCGCGACAATTTCACCGTCGACAAAATTGCTCGCGCCGAGGAATGCGGCGACGAATTCGTTGCGCGGCCGATCGTAGATATCGCGCGGCGCGCCGACCTGCTCGAGCGCGCCATTGCGCATGACCGCAACGCGATCCGACAGCGTCAGCGCTTCTTCCTGGTCGTGCGTGACGAACACGGCGGTGATCCGGAGGCGCTGCTGAAGGCTGCGCAGTTCCACCTGCATCTCCTCCCGCAGCATCTTGTCGAGCGCGCCGAGCGGCTCGTCGAGCAGGAGCACGGCCGGCTTGACGACGATCGCCCGTGCCAGCGCGACGCGCTGCTGCTGACCGCCGGAGAGCTGACGCGGATAGCGATCCGCGAGCGCATCGAGCTTGACGAGCGCGAGCGCATCGCTGACTGCCTTTGCGCGCTCGCGTCGCCCCACCTTCCGCATCCGCAAACCGAACGCGACGTTCTCGGCAACCGTGAAATGCGGAAACAGCGCATAGCTTTGGAACACCATGCTGAAATCGCGCCGATAGGGCGCGACGCTCGTGACGCGCTCGCCGCGAATGTAGACATCGCCGGCGTCCGGTTGCTCGAAGCCCGCAATCAATCGCAGCGTGGTCGTCTTGCCGCACCCCGACGGGCCGAGCAGCGAGAAGATGGTGCCGCGCGGAATGTCGAGGGTGACGCCGTCGACGGCGGTCACGCTGCCGAAGCCCTTGCGGACGTTGTCGAGCCGAACGTCGGGATCGATCATCGCGCCGACGCAAGCCCCAAATCCATTCCGGCCGCGCGCGTCCAGCATTCGAGCAGCGATACGGCAAGATCGGCTTCGATCAGCGCCTGTGCGGGCGCATCGGGCCGATCGCCCGCGCGCGCGCCGATGCTGTCGATCAGATGACGCAGCGACGGCTGCAAACGATCGAGCGCTCCGGTGGCTTCGTTCAGCGCGATCACGCGCGGTCGCCATGCTTCCAACCTCGCGCGCAGGCCAGTCTCGATGTCGCGCATCAGGTCGCCCTCGTCCCCACGCCCGAAATCCGGCAGAGCACCGAGCGCATGCTCGCACAGCCGCGCAAGCTCGGTCGGCTCCGCGTGATCGTTGCCTGAAACGCGATTCGTAACCTCCACGTCGGGCAGCAGCACGTGAATCGCGTTGCAGACAAGTCGAAAGCACGGCGCGTCGCACACGCGATAATGGCGCAAGGTGTCGCGCATCGTCGCGATGCCGCGAATCGGCAAGTAGTGGCGAACGTAACCGTCGAGCGCGATGTACTTGCGCACGAGATCGCCCATTTCCGGATGCGGCGAGAACAACACCGCGCGGCCGCGTTTGCCGGAAGCAATGAGGATCGCCGGCTTGCCCGCCATCTCGCGCTCGAATTGCGCGCGGTCGAGCGGATTGTCGATCGCGAGCCGTCCGGACAATGCGAGCGAATCGAACGTCGCCGCGACGTCGATGCCTTCGCCCAGCGCGTCGTAGACGGGACCGTGGTAGTACGGAACCTCCATCGTCGGCACGCAGCCGAGCGCGAGAGGGCCGTCGCGCAACGCGATGGTGACGATGCCGACGCCGGTTTGCAGGTATTCGTGCGTGTAGCGCGGCTTCGCGGCTGCCGTCCCGGTCCATGCGGGTCGGCCCGACGAGAGGTAATACGCGCCGCCGCACGAGCCGATCGCGGCGCCACCTTCGGCGAGGAACCTTCGAATTCGCGCATCGGCACCGCTCGCGTTTTCAGCGGCATCGATGCCCCAAGTCGCGAAGCCGCCGGGAAGGATCAGCAGGTTCGCGTCGTCGAGCGTTCCGTTCGCGAGCGTTTCGCCGTCGCACGCGACGTAGTCGACGCCGAGCCGAAGAAGGCAAAGCGCGTAGTACGCGAAATAGGGAAACTTGGAAGCTTCGCCCGCGAACACCCGCACCGCGGGACGCGTCAGCGGTTTTGCATCGCCCGGAAGCGGCGCATCGAAGGGCGCGATGTCGAGCTTCGCGTCGGCAAGCGCGCGCGCGTGTGCCGTCGTCAGTTCGACGATGTAATCGCCGGCGTCGACATCCGAACGCGAACAGCGCACCAACCATGCGCGTGCACCCGACGCGAGCAGGCGATTGACCGCCAGCGCGACGTCGAAGTTGTCGCCGTTTGCGCGCCAGCCGAGATGGAAAAGCCCCGGCACGCCGTCGCGCGAAGCAGTCCTAGCCCGCGACCGTGCGGTTCCAGCGCTCGACCCACGCTGCGCGCCGCTCGGTCATCATGCCGAGGTCGAGCTTGATCAGGTGGTCGAGCTGCTCCTGCGGGAACTTCACGCGTTCCTGCAGCTCCGGCGAGAGCTTCGACAGAGTGTTCTTGTTCGTGCCGCCATAGTTGTAGATCTTCGCGGCGAACGTCTGCACGTTCGGGTCCATCGTCGTGTTGATGTATTGCTCGGCCGCTTCGAGATTCTTCGTACCCTTCGCGATGCAGGTTCCCGACGTATAGGCGATGCCGCCTTCTTTCGGGTAGACCCATTCGACCGGCGCACCGTAGCCCTTGACCGTGTAGGTCTGCGATTTGTAGAGAATGCCGATCATCGCATCGCCGGTGCGCATCGAATTCATCATCGTGTCCGTGTCCTTGGCCCAGATGGGTCGCAGGGCCGCCATCTTCTTCAGCATCGCGAAGCCCGCTTCCTCGTCATCCGGCGGCTTGCCCGCGGCGACGGCGCCGATCGGAATGATGTACGAGCCGATCGAGTGCGAAATCTCCGGCAAAACGATGCGTCCCTTGAATTCCGGCCGCCACAAGTCCTCCCATCCGGTCGGCGGATTCTTCACGAGCTTCGTGTTGTAGACGATCCCGATGACCGAGAAGATCTGCGGCACCCAGTAGTCGTTCCAGAACGTCGGGATCATGTCGCGAAGATTCGGCATGCGCGGCGAGTTGCGGTCGATCTTCTCGCAAACGCCCTGCTTGATCGCGAGCGGCACCAGACCGTCGGCGAGCTGAAAGCAATCGGCCGTTGGATTGGGCTCGCTGACCTTTATCTTCGTGATCCGCTCGGCGGGACTCGCGCCGCGCTCCTGGATGACCTTGATGCCGGTCGCCTTTTCGTATGCGGCGTCGACGTTGTCGCGCATAGCATCGCCCCATTGACCGCCCCATGTCATGACCACGATGTGATCGGGTTTCGCGAACGCCTCCCGCACGCTCGGAAGCGGTGCCAGCAGCGGCGCGGCGATCGCGGCGCCGCCGGCCTTCAGGACTCGCCTTCGGTTCATGTCTCCTCCAGTCGAAACGTTGTTGTCGAACAAACGGGCAGCGACGAATATTGTATGCTCGGCGCGGCGGCGCAACGCCGCTTTCCCAAAGACCTGAGAAACTTCGACGATGCCGAGCAGCGACCCGGCTGCATTGACGCTTGACGATCTCGCGGCGCTCGCGCAGCGCTTTGCGACCGAGCGCGATCCCGCGCGTTTCTACGCGGCGGTCGACGCGCTCGTGCAGCAAGTCATCGGCCACCGACTCTTCACGTTGATGCGCGTCGACGAAGCGCGCACAGAAGTCGAGCGCGTCTACAGCAGCAACGTGACCGCGTATCCGGTCGGCGGCCGCAAGCAGAAGCGAGGCACGCCGTGGAGTCGCGTCGTGCTCGATCGCGGCGAAGTATTCGTGGCGCGAACGCCCGAGGAAATACGCGGCGCGTTTGCCGACCATGCGTTGATCGAAAGCCTAGGCGTCAGTGCGATCATGAACGTACCAGTCGCCTGGGCCGGACGGAGCATCGGCACCATGAACATCCTGCACGAAGCCGGCTGGTTCACGGAGCAGCACGAGATCGCGGGACGGTTGATCGCGCCGTTTCTCGTGCCGGCGCTGCTCGGGTCGTAGCGCTGCCCTTCGCGAGCCTCGGCGCATGCAATCTGCATTGCTCGAGGTTCGCGATCTGTCGCGAAGCTTCTACGGCGTGCAAGCGCTCTCCGGCGTCGAGCTTCGCGTCGAAGCGCATCGCATCACCGGATTGATCGGTCCGAACGGCGCCGGCAAGACCACACTTTTCAACTGCATTTCCGGCGTCGTGCCGCCCGATCGCGGCGTCGTTCGCTTCAATG
>DATFCW010000439.1:0-24581 GCA_035252665.1 Casimicrobiaceae bacterium
TCACGAGAACGACGGTGCTCCTGAAACGTTCCCACAGGGCAAGCAGCTTGTCCTGCAACAGAAGCTTCGTCTGCGCATCGAGCGCGCCGAACGGCTCGTCGAGAAAGACATATTCGCTTTGCAGCGAGAACGTGCGCGCGAGCGCGACGCGCTGGCGCATTCCCTGCGACAGTTGTCGGGGATACGCGTGTTCGAAACCCGCGAGGCCAACATCGGCAAGCAGCGCGAGAATCGCTTCGCGCCGCTCGCCCCCGGCGCGGCGGGTACGCGCCGCGAACTCAACGTTGCGATACGCCGAGAGCCAGGGGAGCAATGCGTCGCGCGCGAACATCCGGGCAGTGTCGGATCGTCCTGCCTGAGGCGCCCGTCCTGCGACAAGCGCGTTGCCGGACTGCAGTGGCACCAGCCCGGAGAGGATGTCGAGCAGCGTCGTTTTGCCGCAGCCACTCGGACCGACCAATGCGACGAACTGGCCTTGATCGATCGCAAGCGAGAGCTCGTCGAGCACGCGGACGTCGCGCGTATGTTGCACGTAGACGTGGGTTACGTTCTCGACCAGGATCCCGGTGCTCACAACGTCAGGTTCCTTCAGCGCGAATCAGGGTTTTGGCGCGCCCGCGTAGATCACTTCGGCGGCCGTCACCTTCCGCGACACGAGCTTGTTGTCGAGCAGGTACTCGTTCCACGCGTCGATCGCGCCACGATCCACGGTGTACCCGAAGAAGCCGTTGTAGTTGTCCACCATCAGTCCGACCGTCTGCTCGCGCTTATCGGCGGGAATGATCGATGTATTGACGAACTTGCCGACCTCCTCAACGAGCTTCGGCCGGTTCTCCGGAGCCTTGATCCAGTTGATCGTGTCGACGTGCGCTTTGATAAAGGCGTTGATGACGTCGGGATGCTCCCGGATGTACGACGCCTTCGCAGAAAAGCCCTCGAATGCGCCGCCCAGTCGTTGCAGGACTTCCGGTCCCTGCCCCTTGCTCATGTCGATCGCAGAACGTCCGGTCCCAAGCGCCTCGATGATCTCCGGAAACGGCGTGAACGCCATCTGCGCGTCCACGCGTCCCGCCTGCCAGGCCGCGAGCGCAGTGTTCGACGAACCGTCGGCGACATAAGTGACGGTTGCAGGATCGATCCCGGCACCCTTGAAAAGCGCGTTGGACATGAGGTGCGTCGTCGCACCCAGTGCATTGACCCCAATGCGCAGGCTCTTCAAGTCCTTCATCACCGCGGGATAACCCTCCTTGCCGTGGGGCAGCTGCACTTTGTTCTCGACGATCACCTTGTAGAAGTTCCGCACCTCGTTGCCGACGATTATCCGCAGGTCGGTCCCTTTCACGACGTTCTCGATGATCTGGTCCGTCGGCGGCTCGATGAAATCAAGACTGCCGCCGAGCAGCGCGGCCACGCCGGCCGGCCCCGAATTGACGACGACGAGCTCGGCTTCGAGGTTGTACTTGCGATAGAACCCGAGGTCCTTCGCAATCTGCACCGGCAGCGACGTGTAGGCTCCGTTGTAGACCATAACCCGGATCGGCGTGGGCGAAGCCGGGATCTTGTCGCTCACCGGCAACTCCTGTCCGTGGGCGATGCCGCAGGCGAGCATCGCGAACGCTGCAGCGAAAGCAAACCGACTCGCTCTCCTTCCGTTCATGCTTCCCTCCTCCATGCGCATCAAGCGCTCGATGATCGTTTCGAATTGCGTGCGGTGGTGTCCGGCAATGGGTGCGGCGAATGCTGATGAGAACACAACCGAGCCCGCAGAAGGCGCGTTGCTTCGTGGTCCGCGTTCTGACCATCGGCGGCGATAACGACCCCGTATTCGTTGGCGGCGGCCTCCACGCTCACGAGCTCGTCGCGCACGTCTCGAACGACCGCGGCCACATCGCGTTCGAGCGGATTACCAAACCCGCCGCCTCCGGGCGATACGATCGACACTCGAGCCGGCGGCAACTGGAGAAGCGCATACGGTGGCGGCGAACGATCCACCTCGCCAGCCGCCACGCGAAGCTCGCCTTTGCTGCCATCACGCCCACCTCGCACACCTCGTCCCGTAGATCGCAGCAATCCTTCCCCGCGAAACGAATACTCGGCATCCGTTTCGACCTCAGCCTCGTAAATGGCGCCGGTACCACCGCGAAACTCGCCCGCGCCACCGCCGTCGACGTGCAGCTCATGGCGGATGATGTGCACCGGATAGAGCTGCTCATAGGTTTCCGCGTTGGGAATTACGAGGCCCCCGAGTGTGACCATCGGTCCCATCTGGTTGAAACCGTCGCGGCCGTACACCGCCCCTGCGCCGGAGCATCCTTCCCAGTGGTACATCACCCAGGTACCCGATTGGTCCTGGCCCGATGTCACCGGGAACACGTTCTTGCCCCAACCGGCAATCGCGCGCGAAGGCATTGCCTTGCCGAGCGCCCACCACACCATATGCATGATCTCGTGCGCGGGGAAAACCGTGCACATCGTCAATGGCGCAGGCGGCAATGCGTTCACGATCGAGCCCGGCGGCGCAACGATCGAAACGCTGCGGAACGTGCCTTCGTTACGCGGGATGTAGGGATCGAAGAACGATGCCAATCCCGCGTAGACAGCGGCGTGCGTATTTGCAAGCGATGAATTCTTGAATCCGCGAATCTGTCTCTCGGTGCCCGTAAAATCGACTATCAGCTCGTCGGCCGATTTCGTGATCGTGACGCAAAGCGCGATGTTCGCCGGAGAAAAGCAATCAGTGTCGAAGCGCTCTTCAGCGCGATAGATGCCGTCCGGCAATTCACGCACGGCACGGCGCATCGCGCGATCCGCATAGTGGAGAATGCCTTCGAAGACGTCGAACGCGCCGGCGACGCCGTAGTCGTTCGCGATGCGGACGATCGATTCGCCGCCGATGCGTGTTGCGCCGAGCATCGCACGAAGGTCTCCATCGAGAAGCTCGGGACAGCGCGTATTGATCATCAGGAGCTGCCACAGGTCTTGGCGTATTTGCCCGCGCTCGACGATCTTGAGCGGCGGCAACCGAATGCCCTCGTGAAAGATCTCCGTCGCCTCCGGGTTGTACGTTCCCGCCGCGCCACCGCCAATGTCCGACTGGTGCGCTCGGTTGCAAGCAAAAGCCAGCAAACGTCCTTCCGAAAAGACCGGACGCGCGATGACCCAGTCGGGGAGATGATTCCCGCCGGCGACGTAGGGATCGTTGAGCAGGAATGCATCGCCGTCGTCGATCCGATCACCGAATGCCGCGATCAGCGCGCGTACCGCAAATCCACCACCGCCCGTATGAATAGGAATGCCGTCGGCCTGCGAGACGATCGTTCCGCTTCCGTCGGTCACATAACAGGAAAAATCGTGTGACTGGTTGAAGATCGGACTGCGAGATGTGCGAACCATGACCCAGCCCATCTGCCGGCAGATCTGGTCCAGCCGGTTCTGCACGAGCGCGAGAACGATGGGATCGAGGCGGTCCAAATCGTCACTCCGTGAAACGGATTCGGTAGTTCCCGCCGGCATCGACCTCGAGCCGATCGCGTGCGCCGACCAGAAGCGTTGTCGTCTCTTCCTCGATGATCGCCGGTCCGTTGAATGCGTGGCCCGCATACAGGTCGCGACCCGCATAAATCGGCGTGTCGCGCCAACCCGTGAGCGCATTGATCCAAGCCTTCCGCAGAGACCGAGGCTGTGCTTCCGACGCCGCCTCACGAACCTCGGCTTGCTTCAGCAAATCGATACGACCAATGCCGCTCACGCGCACCTTCGTGATCTCGACCGTGCCTTGCGGTTGCATGTGTCCGAAGAGCCGCTCGTGCTCGCGCTCGAAGGCGTCGCGCATCGCGCCGATGCCTGACCCGTGATCGACGGTGATGGAAACGTCCCATTGCTGCCCGCGATAGCGTAAATCGAGCCCGCGCACGAGGTCGATGCGCGTTTCCGCAAATCCTTCACGGATGAGGGCATCGTGTGCACGGCGTTCGAGCGATCGAAAGGCCGTTTCGAGCGCATCGCGCGCGGAATCGCGAAGCTCGGCGAAATGCATCGCGAAAAAGTCGTGACGAACATCCGAATGCAGCATTCCGAGCGCGCAAAAGGCGCCCGACATTCGCGGCACGTAGGCCGCCGTGCAGCCGAGTGCTCGACCAATCGCCGACGCGTGAAGGGGTCCCGCCCCTCCGCAAGCGACGAGCGTCAACCGGGCAGGATCGTGGCCGCGCTCCGATGTCGCGCGCTGTACCGCGTGCAGCAGCGTCTGGTCCATCAACTGGACGATGCCCATCGCGGCGCGCTCGACCGAGAGCCCGAGCCGTGACGCGATCGACGTCTCGATGGCGGAGGCCGCGAGGGCACGATCGATCGTCACTGCGCCGTTGGCGTATTCACCCGGCCGCATGCGGCCGAGAACGACCTCGGCATCGGTTACAGTCGGCTCATCTCCGCCCAGGCCGTAGCACGCGGGTCCGGGATTGGCGCCGGCACCGCGAGGACCGACGCGCAACAGACCTCCCGAATCGACATGAGCAATCGCGCCGCCGCCCGCGCCGACCGTATGCACGTCGACGGCGGGTGTCACGCAACGGTAGCCTCCGATATCGAGCACGTCGGTGAAGCTAACCTTGCCGCGACTCATCAGGATCACGTCGCAGCTCGTGCCACCGATCTCCATTGAGACAAGATCGTCGGATCCGATCGGGCCGCGATAAGAGTCCAGCGCGCCAACGCCGCTTGCTGGCCCGGACAGCAGGAGCGTCACCGGGCGTTCGCCCAGTTCATCGAGCGAGATCGCACCCCCGTTGCTTTGCACGAGCAGCAGCGGGATGTGAAGGCCCAATTCGATCAGGCGCCTGTCGAGCGTGCGCAAGTACGAGAGCGTGCGCGGCGCGACATACGCATTCAGCACGGTCGTGGAAGTGCGCTCGAATTCCCCCATGACCGGCGCGACGACCGTCGACACGGAAATGGGACCGTCAAAGCCACGCGCTGCAATGCGCTGTGCCGCCGCGACCTCATGCGTGCCATTGAGGTAACTGTTGAAGAGGCAAACAGCGACGGCCTCCACGTCTTCGCGCTCGAACCGGTCGAACGCCGCATCGACGTCACCCATTTGCAGCGGCTCTTGTTCGCGTCCAGAACGGTCGATGCGTCCACGAACGGGGCGTCGCAATGCGCGAGCCACCAGGACGGGCGGGTATGGTGTGCGATGCATCCACGGGTCGTCGCGTTGCCCGCGCCGGATTTCGAGCGCATCGCGAAAGCCTTCGGTGGTAACGAGGCCCGTCCGAGCGCCCTTGCCTTCGAGCACGGTATTCGTGGCAATCGTCGAACCGTGAACGAACAGCGCACACGCTGACAAGAGCGCCCGGACGTCGAGCGCTTCGGCGGCGGCCCCATGCGCGAGCGCGGCAATCACGCCCTCGCTTGGATCGTGCGGCACCGTCGGCACCTTGTGCACACGCACGTCGCCGCCGGGACGACAAAGCACGAGGTCGGTGAACGTTCCTCCGATATCAACGCCGATTCGATAACCGCCGGCGCTCGCCGCGCTACCTGTCATGCCGCGACGTTCGTCGATTCGTGCGCAAGCATTTCTCCGATGTGTCGCGCGCATTGGACGAGAAGTGGCGCCTTCTCGGTGACCCACGCACGGTTCATGCGATACAGCGGAACAGCGATGCACACACCGGCGTCGAGCGCAAAGGGTGCATCCTTCGTCGGAATCGCCGCCGCTATGCCGCCGACATCGAGCCGCCATCCGCCACGGTTCACGGCGTAGCCGCGCATGCGCACACCTCGCAACTCGACACGAACCGCGCGCCGATCGATCAACGTACGCGGTGTAAATGACGCGAGCTTCGCAGGCAGGAGCGAATCCACCTGCGCATCGGCCCGTTGCGCGAGCAGCGCAAGCCCGGTCGAGGTGCAATGCGCGGGAATGCGGTCTCCGACGCGTGCGTGGACGCGAACCGCCTGCTCCCCATCGGCGAGGTGAACGTAGACGACATCAGCGCCGTCGAGCACGCCGAGAATCGCTCCCTCGCCGATCTTCGCGACAAGCGCCGCCATCGCCGGCGTCGCGGTCTGCAGGAGGCGCGACACCGGAAACGCGCGTCCGATCTCCCAGGCCTTCAGCCCAAGCCGATACACGCCACCCCGCTCGTGCTCGGCGTAGCCAGCGCGAACGAGCGCTGTCAGCAGCGAGTGCGCGCCCGATTTCGACGAGCCGGCTCGCTCGGCGATCTCTGTAACGCCGAGCGGGCGAGACTCGGTGGAAAGAATTTCGATGACGCGCAGCCCGCGTGTCAGACTCGTCGGCATGTTCGCTATTTGAGAACGGCACGTTCCTGATTTCGGAACATGCTAGATCGGCAAGACGCCGAAGGTCAAGAAGCAATAGCGAAACGCCGGTTCAGCCGGCTGGCGAGGCGAAGACGCAATGTATTCGGCGGCCGGCCGTCACGCAGCCGTGATGCGCCGGATTCCGATTCGGTAAGAACCGCGGCGCGGCTACCGGCTTATCGAACCGCGGTCATGTTACGGAAAGGTGTGACCTTTCCAGCCGATGATGGTGTTTCTTTTCCAACCGCTACCCCGCCACCGGAGCGCTCGGCATCCTTCGTCTCGCCCGCTTCACGACGAGGCTCGAGATCGCGACGATCGCGATCAGCAACGCGGGCCAGCGCGCGAGACTCAGGAGGTCGACGGAGCTCGGCCATGCCTGCTGGCGCAGCACCTGGTAGCGATCCCACATCCAGCTCGCCGCGATGCATGCGGCGATGCCCGAGAGCGAGACCACAACGATGCGGTCGGGCACGAAACGACGCGCGAGCATGAGCGCGGGCAGCATCACGGCCAGCACGAGCATCTGGCCGAGCTCGATCCCGACATTGAACGAGAACAGCGACAACAGCAAATAGGAGCCCGCGAACTGCAATTGCTCGGTGAGCACGTCGGCAAAACCGAATCCGTGCACGAGACCGAACATTCCAGTAATGAACCAGCGGCGCCTGAGATTGGGGCCGACGACGTTCTCGAGCGCCATGTAGAGGATCGATGCTGCGATCGCCGTCTCCACGAACGGCGGAAACCAGCCGCCTTTTGGCGCCAGGTGAAACGCCGACGCGAACAGTGTCACCGAATGCGCAAGCGTGAACGCAGTAATCACCGAGAAGAGACCGCGCACGCGACGAAACGGGATGACGAGGCAAAACAGGAACAGCAGGTGATCGATGCCGCTCAGGATATGGCCGATGCCAAGCTCGACGAAGCTCCCCGCCGCCTGATACCAAGTGGGATTCAACGACAGCGGCTCCGATCCGCCGGGAATGATCAACGCGCGGCTCGTGCCTTCGATCGGCACGTAGCGAATCAAGAGCTTCGTCGCGCTTCCGAGATCGGCCGCCACCTGCGACTGGATTGTGAACACCGAATGCGGCGAGACGATCGGATACGTGAAGTGAACGTCGAGCGCACTTTGATCGTACGGCAGACGAATTGCCGGATCGGCAGCCTCGTCGGTGTGGCGAATGGCTGCTTCGAAGGTTTCGAAGGAACGATCGGCCGCGGGCGACAATCGCGCGTCGGCCTTCGTCGGTGACAGTCGAGTGCCATCCTCGTCGAGAACGAGGCCGTCCGCCAGCGTCTGAAGCGCGAGATCGATGACCGGCTGCGATCCCGCGAGGTCGTAATCCGCTCCCTTGCGGGCGAATGGGAGCCCGCGCAGCAGGTCCATCGGAATGCGTACGACGAGATCGGCTTCCTTCGGCTCGATCCTCACGAACGCGTTCATCACCGTATTCGTCGGCAGCGTATGCGCGACGGCCGCGGGAACGAGCGCGATGGACGTCAGCGCGAAAAGCAGCGTTGCGATGTACCCGATCCTCTTCCGCGTCAACGCGAGTGCATTCATCCGCATCGACCTACTTCGCGCTGGAAACCGCGATGCCACCGAGTTGCAGATACTGCTGTTGCTGATCGTAGTGCGTGGCCCAGCTCCCTGTCAGCGTCAGGACCGCCATCGAACGCGACATCTTCGTCTCGCCCATGACGAGCATGTCCTTCATGTGCGAGTCGTCGAGATTCGCGAGCGCGCGCGTGCAGAAATCGAACGAATCCTTGATCCGCTTCATCAACGTCGGCTTCGGATCCGTTTCGGCGAGCGTTGGGAGCTGTGGCATCGGCACGCCTGCGATGTAGGAGCAAAAGAGATAGTTCCCATCGGCGATGTGCAGCGTCAGATAGCCGAACGTGTAGTTGTCCGGCGGCGCCTTGAGTCCGTATTTGTCGGCAGGCATTTCCTGCGCGGCGTCGACCAGTTCCTTGCTCCGCTGCACGAGTGCCGTATGGAGGAACGTCGACACGCGATTCGCGCGCGGCGAAAACAAGGCTGACGGGTTTGCGTACGTGTGGCTGCAAATGCAAAACAACACGATCGCCGTCATCCGGCAAACGTTGCTCATGAGCAAACGCTTCGCCCGCATCGACAATGCATGCTACGGCGCCGAAAACGCGACGCGGAATCCGTAACCGACGCCACGCGTGGATGGAACCAGACCGATGCGCCGCGTCACGTGCACGAAGCTCGGGAGATCGCCCCAGTAGCCGCCGCGAAGCGATCGCTTGCGGGCATCGGCCTCGCGCGCCGCGTCGTTCTTCGCGTCCCGAACGCCAACGGTTTCGTCGAACCAATCGGACGTCCATTCCCAGACGTTGCCGGTCATGTCATAGAGCCCGAGGCCGTTCGGCTTCTTCTGACCGACCGGATGCGTCTGGAAGTCGGCATTGTTGTAATACCACGCATAATCGGCGAGCGATTTCTCGCTGCTCGTCCCGGCCCATTTCTCGGCCTTCCCGCCGCTTCGCGCCGCGTACTCCCATTCCGCTTCGGTGGGGAGCCGATACGCCTTTCCGGTTCGCGCGTCGAGCTTGCGAATGAACGCCTGAACATCGTCCCACGATACGTTCTCGACCGGGCAATTCAGTCCGCAATGGGGTTCTTTCGACGGATTCGTCCCCATCGTTCCCGTCCATTGCATCTGCGTGACGGGATACTTGCCGATGTAGAAGTCCTTCACGCACACCTTATGGACGGGTTCCTCGTCCGAGCCGTCGCCCATCGTGTAGCAGCCGCCTTTCACCAGCACCATGGCGATCTGCCGAAGCGGCTCGGGCGGCGTGATCGGCCAATCGTCCGCCGATGCTGTTGCGACAAGAAGCGACGAGGCGATGGCCAGTATCGGAACGCACGTTTTCATGCTCTACGGCCCTTTCAAAGCGCACTGAGCTTGCCGATCTGATCGTTGATCAGGATCGTCAACGCGGTCTGGTTCGGATCGACAATCCATTGCGACACGTTCTGCTCGAGCGTCTGCAGTTCGCCGATCGCGTTCGAATACTGCCCGAGCTCGACGTCGTGGAACGCCGCCTGGTATTCGCTCAGCAACTGCGCGCGTTGCGTGGGCGCATTCGCCGCGTTGACGAAGCCCGAATCCGGAAGCAGCCCCGTTGGCGGCAGCGTCGGACAGATCGACTTCAATGCGCACGTCAGGCCGGAAGCGATTTGTCCCCAGCCGAAGTCGAGCAGGATCTTGACGTCGGTGCGAGCCATCAGCGTGCCCGCGATCTCCGTGAGCCCGGCTACCTGCGTCACGAAGTAGTTCTGGTCGAATCCTGGATACCCTGCTTCGGTCGTCAGTTGCGAATATTCCTGGGTCCACGCGCCCGGCCAATCGCCGGCGAGGCCGATGCCTGGAATCTGCGGCGTGTACGAGCGGCCCTTGTTGACGGGACTCAGCACCTGCTTCTGGAAACCGCCGTTGACGCCTGGCGCCACGTTGCCCGAGCTCGCCTCGACGCGCGGCCAATCGTTGTCCGCCGTGGCCTTCGCGATCGTATCGATCAGAAAGAGATTGTTGTTGTTCACGTCGATGAAGCTCGTGATGACACCGCCGTCTTCCGGGCGCGCCGACGAATACACATAGTCGTCGCCGTTCGGTCCCGCCTCGAGCGTCGAGCGTCCACCCATGTGCTCCATGCCCATCGTCGCGACGATCGGTTGCAGCTTGTCCGGATTGTTCAGGTAGTAGTCATACTGCGACCATGCGCTTTCGGCGCCGGGCATGAAGTGCCGGCTGTCGAACCAAAAGACGAGCGTTCTCGGCCGTTGCTGCTGGGGAATGTGGCTCATGTAGTGCATGATCCCCAGCATGCCGAAGCTGCCGTCTTCTTCGACCAGCGACATCGCGTCGGTGTGCGTCGCGAGCAGGATCTGCTCGTCCTGCGGCGTCCCGTAATTCTTGCCAGGCAGGTAACCGATCACGTAGCGCCCCTGGACCGGAACGAAGCTCGCGTTCAGCGTCAGCGTCGCGTTCGCGCCGGCCTTCGCATCGTCGATCACCTTCGCGCCGTTGACGCGATCGAGGCAAAGCGTGGGCACGTTCTGGTACACGGTGCCCGGGCCGCCGCGGCCGGTGAGACTGTAAACGCTTCGCTGAATGAGCCCGAAAGCGCCGCCGGGCGACAAGTCGTAAACGATCACGACGCCGGCCGCGTTTCCTTTCATCGCGATGTTCGCGAATCCGCCGAGCTGGCTCCATACCCAGCGATACCAGTAAGAGCTGCTCACGCTCGCCGGAACCGGCGTGTACATCGGGAAGGACCAATCGCCGGGACTGCGAAATTCGTAATCGGTGTACGTGTAGTTCGGCAGGATCGAACTGGTATACGAATAAGGCGGATTGATGTCCGGGACCGCCGCTGGATAGGGGACCGTCTGGAACACGACGATCTTGCCCGCGATGCTCGCGGGTGGATTGGCCGGGTCGTAATAGACGAGTGGCGCGGTGATTCCACTGGGCGGCGTGGAGCCCGACGTCATGCCGTACGTGGCCACGACGGGCACCGGCGTGCCGTTCGACACCAGCTTCTCGACCTCGACGCCGGAGCCGTAGATATGCGTGCGCGGATCGGGCCAGTCGTTGACGGTGTAGAAGCTGTACGGCAGGTCCTGCTCGAAGAGATCGACGGCGCCGAACTCCTGCATCGTCGTCTCGATGAAGTTCAGCCACTTGTTGCCGCCCGGGCTGCCGGCGTACGTCGGGCCGATCTGCGACTTGAACATCGCCCACTCGAGCGCCTGTTGCGGCGTGATCATGAACGCCTTGTTGATGTGCGTGAGTAGCGGGCTGCCGCTGGTGAGATGCAATGACGGCGATGGCGACGGTGGATCGGCAAATGCCGGTGCTAGCATCGCCGACGACGCGAGCGCGAGCAGCGCAATGGCTGACTTCTTCATGCTGACCTCCTCAAAGTCGCGACGGGCGCGTGCATGGCGCGCGATCGCTGGTTCGTTCGCAATTCCTTACCCGTGGCGCAGTGTATTGCGGGTGGGTGGCCGCGCGGTTGCGTTTTCCTGATACGGAGTATCAAGAAATTGCGATTTTTCGACGAACGCGACGGGGAGCGCTTATCCCGCCAGGAAGAACCATGCCGCCATCGCGATCGCCGCGGCGGCAAGCAGGTAGTTGACGATCGGCGCGAACCAGACCGGGCGGCCTGGCGGACGCTCCGGGGGCGAGAGACCATGAATGAACCGCGCGAACTGCGACGCCGAAACGATGGCGACGATCGCGCCGAGCAGCAGGAACGCGACGCCGAAGAGCAGCGACGCGCTGAGGTGGCCGCGCTCGGCCGCGCCGCTTTCGATGCTGCGTATGTACAAGCCGAAGCGTTCGACGACGAAGCCCAGCCCGATCAGCGCCACGGCCGTTCGCTGCCACGCGAGAAGCGTCCGCTCGGCAGCGAAATAGACGCGCGGATCGTCGAGATAGGACATCGCGTGCTCTCGGGCCTCGATATGCCGACCGCGGCCGACGGGATTCATCGGCCGAACGTGAAACTTGCTTCTACCGCAAGAGGAAGCGCTCGACCGCTTCCGCGAACGCCGTTGGCTGCTCGACGTTGGAAAGATGCGCCGCGTCGAGCGTGGTCACTTCCGATCCGGCGATCGCGCGATGAATCGCCTCTCCCGCCTCGGGCGTCGTCGACGGATCGTGCGCGCCGATGATGACGAGCGTCGGCATGCGGATCGATCGGATGTCCTCGCGCTGATCCATATCGCGGATCGCTGCACAGCAGCCAAGGTAGCCTTCGACCGGCGTGCGAAGGATCATCGTTCGCACGCGCTGCGCGGCGCCGGGATCCTTTGCGCGAAAGGCGGGCGTAAGCCACCGCTCGAGCGTGCCCTCGACGATCGCGTTCATCCCGTTCTCGCGCACCTGCGCCATGCGCTCGTCCCAAAGCGATCGCGGCGGCATGTGTGCCGAAGTATTCGCGAGCACCGCACGCTCGATGCGCCCGCCGGCGTGCGACATCAGCCACATGCCCATCATGCCGCCCATGGAGAGCCCGCAAAAATGCGCGCGTTCGATACGAAGCGCGTCGAGCACCGCGAGCGCGTCCCCACCGAGACGATCGATCGTATAGGGACTCGGCGGCACGGCCGTGCGTCCATGCCCGCGAGCATCGTAGCGGACGACGTGGAAATGCTTCGACCAGCGCGGCACCTGCTCGTCCCACATCGACATGTCGGACCCGAGCGAGTTGGAGAGCAGGAGCGCCGGAGCTTCGGGCGCACCGTCGGTGCGCACGGCAAACGCATTGCCGTCGATGTCGATGGCAGCCATGGATTGATCGCCTGTTGGTTGTTGTCGGGTACGAAGCGCCTTCATTATCGCGCGATATCGACATCCACGGCCTTGCCGGTCCTCGCCGCTTCTGCGATTGCGTCGATGACGCGCAGATTCCGCAAACCATCGCGCCCGCACACGAGCGGCTTTGCTTCCCCGCGAACAACGGCCGCGAAATGCTCGATCTGCAATGCAAGCGGATCGGCGCGCTCCAGCGGAAGCGTCGTTTCGATAAAGGGTGTGAACCACGAGCGATCGCCATCGTGGTCGTAGTACTTCACGCGCATCGTCGGCACGTACAGCGAGCCGCGCGTGCCGATGACGACGTACGCATCCTCGTCGGGATACGTCGGATACTGAGCGTTCTCGCGCGATGTCTGCTCCCAGCTCATCGGCGACGCGCCGGTGTCGGAAAGCAGGAAAGTGCCGAGTGCGCCGTTTTCGAACCGAAGCGCCATCGCGGCGCTATCCTCGACCGCGAACTTGCGCGTCGCGTTCGATGCAAATGCAGACACGGTGGTGATCTCGCCGACCATCGCGCGCAAATTCGCGACCTCGTGAATCATGTTGACGAGGATCGGTCCGGCGCCGGGTTCCTTGCGCCACGCGTTCGCGCCTTCGAAGTAACCCGCCGGCTTGTAGAAGACCGCCGTTCCAACGACTGCGACGATCGGCCCCAGCATGCCGGAGCGAATCGTCTCGACGGCGCCGTGCAGGATCGGGCTGTGCAGCCGGTGATGCCCGACGAGAAGCTTCGCGTTCGCGCGCTCGGCGGCGTCGACGAGCCGTTCGCCATCGCGCAGCGTATGCGCAATCGGCTTTTCGACGAGCACGGCCAGTCCCGCGGCGATGCACTGAAGGGCTTGATCGACATGCATCGCGTTCGGCGTCGCGACGATCACACCGTCGGCGAGCCGGCGCGTGATCAGCTCGTCGAGCGATCGGAAGATCGGTACGCGCAGACGTGAGGCGATCGTGGCGGCTCTCGGCGATGGATCGACGATCGCGGCGAGCGTCGTCGATCGGCTCTTGCCGATCTCCTCGATGTGGCGCAAACCGATCGTTCCTGCGCCGGCTACGGCAATGCGGACGCGATTCACCACGAAACGATAGCCGATTCCCTGATGGCCGAACATCGCCCGGAGAGCCTGCCAACGCTGTGGACCCTGGTTGGCAGCCACTTCGGCATCAAGGTAAATTGCTGGGCAAGATTACGCAGTACACCGTACACGAAGGAGCGCCATGGCGCGCATCATCGGCGGCCTCGCCGCCTCGCACACGCCCACCATCGGCTTCGCCTACGATCGCAACCAGCGTGACGATCCCGCCTGGGCGCCGATCTTCGATAACTTCGCGCCGCTTGCCGAGTGGCTTGCCGAAAAGCGGCCAGATGTGCTGTTCTTCATCTACAACGACCACATCACGTCGTTTTTCTTCGACCACTACTCGGCGTTCGCGCTCGGTGTCGGTCCAACGTGGCACGTTGCCGACGAAGGCGGCGGCGCGCGCGACCTTCCGCCGATCGACGGCCACCCGAAGCTTGCCTCGCACGTCGGGCATGCGCTGATGGCCGACGAATTCGACATGGCGTTCTTCCAGCATCGCGCGCTCGACCACGGCTGCTTCTCGCCGCTCTCGGTGCTGTGTCCGCACGAGCCGCACTGGCCCGTTCGCCTCGTCCCGCTGCAGATGGGCGTTCTGCAGTTCCCGATTCCAAGCGCGCGCCGCTTCTACAAGCTCGGCCAGGCGCTTCGCCGCGCGATCGAAAGCTATCCCGAGGATCTTCGCGTCGCGATCGTCGCGACCGGCGGGCTTTCGCATCAGGTGCACGGCGAGCGGGCCGGCTTCAACAACCCCGAATGGGACCAGCATTTCCTCGATCTCTTCGAGCGCGATCCCGAGCGACTCGCGCAGATGACGATCGCCGAATATGCGAAGCTCGGCGGCTTCGAAGGCGCCGAAGTCGTGATGTGGCTCACGATGCGCGGTGCGCTCCCGGCGAACGTCGCCTGCACGCATCGCAGCTACTATCTGCCGTCGATGACCGGCATCGCGACCGCGATCTACGAAGGCCTCGACAGGCCGGCCGATCCAGCAATCGCCGAGCGCGACCGGTGCGAAATCGGGGCGCAATTGAACGGCATCGAGCGCATCGAGGGCAGCTATCCGTTCACGCTCGAGCGCAGCGTCCGGGCCTTTCGCATCAACGATTACCTGCATCGGATGATCGAGCCGGCCCATCGGCAGGGATTCCTCCGCGATCCGGAGGCAAGCTTCGAGTCCGCGGGGTTGACCACCGAAGAGCGTGACCTCATTCGCCGGCGCGACTGGCGCGGCCTCATGCACTACGGTGTCATCTTTTTCATGCTGGAAAAGCTCGGTGCGGTCACGGGCGTGTCGAACCTGCATATCTATGCGGCGATGCGCGGCGAAACGCTGGAAGCGTTCCAGCGCACGCGCAACGCGCCCGGCGCGCTCTACTCGGTCGCAGGCAAGGACGCGGCGAATCTCGGCTGGGACCAGACCGGCAAGGCAAAGCCGCAATGATCATCGACGTCCACGGCCACTACACGACGGCCCCGAAAGCGCTCGAGACGTGGCGCAAGCGGCAGATCGCTGCCCTCGGAAACCGCGCCGAGATGCCGCGCGTTTCCGAGCTTCGGCTCAGCGACGACGAGATTCGCGAATCGATCGAGGAGAACCAGCTTCGCTTGATGCGCGAGCGCGGCATCGACGTCACGATCTTCAGCCCGCGCGCGAGCTTCATGGCGCATCACATCGGCGACTTGGAGGTGTCGAGCGCGTGGGCCGCGATCTGCAACGAGCTCTGTCATCGGGTAAGTCGGCTTTTTCCCGATCATTTCGTTCCGGCGGCCATGCTGCCGCAAAGTCCCGGCGCCGACCCCGCGACGTGCATTCCGGAACTCGTCCGGTGCGTCGAAGAGTATGGCAACGTTGCGATCAATCTCAATCCCGACCCGTCGGGCGGACGCTGGACGTCGCCGCCGCTCTCCGAGAGCCACTGGTACCCCATCTACGAGAAGATGGTCGAGTACGACATCCCGGCGATGATTCACGTCAGCACGAGCTGCAATCCGTGCTTTCACACCACCGGCGCGCATTACCTGAACGCGGACACGACGGCGTTCATGCAGTGCCTCACATCGGATCTGTTCAAGGATTTTCCGACGCTGCGCTTCGTCATTCCGCATGGCGGCGGAGCGGTGCCCTATCACTGGGGACGATTCCGCGGACTCGCACAGGAGCTCGGCAAGCCATTGCTTGCCGATCACTTGCTGCACAACGTCTTTTTCGACACCTGCGTCTATCATCAGCCGGGCATCGATCTGCTGACGCGCGTGATTCCCGTCGACAACGTGCTCTTCGCGAGCGAGATGATCGGCGCCGTGCGCGGCATCGATCCGGAAACGGGACACTATTACGACGACACCAAACGCTACGTCGACACCGCGCGGATCGATGCGGCGGACAGGGAGAAGATCTACGAGGCGAATGCGCGCCGCGTCTATCCTCGTCTCGGCGCGGCATTGAACGAAAGGACAATGACGCATGCATGAGCTCGGTGTCGTTCATCGGAACATAGAGCGCATCGACAGCGAAGCCGTTGCTCGCATCGGCTCCTTCGGTGTTGCGACCATCCACGAGGCGATGGGGCGCGTGGGACTTCTCGACCCCTACATGCGCCCGATCTATGCCGGCGCGCGAGTCGCAGGCCCGGCGGTCACCGTACTGATGCAGCCCGGCGATAACTGGATGCTGCACGTCGTGGCCGAGCAGCTCCGGCCCGGCGACGTCGTCGTAGCTACCGTTACCTCCGACTGCAGCGATGGCTACTTTGGCGAGCTGCTGGCAACGAGCTTCAAGGCGCGTGGCGCGCGCGGGCTCATTATCGATGCCGGCGTGCGCGACGTCCGTGCGCTCACGCAAATGAATTTTCCCGTCTGGAGCAAGGCGATCTCGGCAAAGGGCACGGTCAAGGCGACGCTCGGCTCGGTCAACGTTGCGGTCGTCTGCGCCGGCGCGCTCGTGAATCCTGGCGACATCGTCGTTGCCGACGACGACGGCGTCGTCATCGTGCCCGCGCCGATTGCGCAGAAGACGCTTCAAGCGGCGACCGCGCGCGAAGCGAGCGAAGGCGAAAAGCGCGCGAAGCTCGCCGCCGGCGTTCTCGGCCTCGACATGTACGGCATGCGCGAGCCGCTGCAAAAAGCCGGACTCAAGTACGTCGATTGACGCATGCGATGACGAAGGCCGGCCACGTCGATTGCATCAGCGGCATTGCGTCGATGGCGATGCGCCACGTGCTGGCGGAATCCAGCGACGCATACACGCAGATGACGGGACAGCGGGTGAACATTGCCTCGGTCGGCGGCGTCGATGCCGAGCGTCGCGTGCAGGAAGGCGAAGCCTTCGATTTCGTCGTGCTCGCCGCCGACGCGATCGAGAAGCTGGCCGATCTCGGCCGAGTCGACGCGAGCAGTCGAACGGATCTCGCTCGATCGGACATCGGGATCGCGGTCGCCGCCGGCGCGCCAAAACCCGACATCAGCAGCGAAGCGGCGGTTCGCGACGCAGTGCTGCACGCAAAAAATATCGGCTATTCGACCGGACCAAGTGGCGCCCATCTGATGCGCCTGCTCGAGCGCTGGAGCATCGTCGACGTAATCGCGCCGCACCTGGTCAGGGCTGCGCCCGGCGTTCCCGTCGGGACGCTGATCGCACGCGGCGATGCGGAGCTCGGCTTTCAGCAATTGAGCGAGCTGATGAACGTGCCGGGTATCGACGTCATCGGCATGCTTCCGCACGAGATTCAGCGGACCACGGTTTTCTCTGCCGCCACGTGCACCACATCGATGCAACGCGCATCGACGAGCGCGCTACTCGCATATTTTGCCTCCGAGCAGGCGGACGCAGTTAAGCGCCGCCACGGCATGCAACCCGCGCGAACGCGCACATGATTCACCGACGCCCACTCACCTTCTGGAGACACCGATGCTCGGTTATCGCGTCACTCGCCGCGCAATGCTCAAGGCCACCGCAGCCGTCATCGCGGCAAGCTTCGTCAAGCCGTCGTTCGCCGCCGATTCCCTGAAGATCGGATTGATCCTGCCGCTCACCGGGCCGTTCACGTCGACCGGCCGGCAGATCGAGGCCGCGTGCCGCCTGTACATGCAGAAGAACGGCGACATCGTCGCGGGCCGGAAGGTGGATTTGATCGTCAAGGACGACACCGGCGTCGCCCCCGAAACGACCAAGCGCATCGCGCAGCAACTCGTGGTGCAGGACAAGGTGAACGTGCTTGCCGGCTTCGGCCTGACGCCGCTTGCGCTCGCCGTCGCGCCGATTGCAACGGACGCGAAAACGCCGATGATCGTGATGGCCGCCGCGACGTCGATCATCACGTCGAAATCGCCGTACATCGTGCGAAGCGGATTCACGCTGCCGCAGGTCGCGTGGCCGATCGCCGAATGGGCGCCGAAGAACGGCATCAAGTCGGCGGTGACGCTTTGCACCGATTACGCGCCGGGACTCGACGCCGAGAAGACGTTCGTCACGCGCTTCACCGGCGCGGGCGGAAAAGCGATCGAATCGCTGCGCGTGCCGCTTCGCAATCCCGACTATGCGCCGTTCCTGCAGCGCGCGAAGGACGCGAAGCCGGATGCGCTGTTCGTGTTCGTGCCGTCCGGCGAAGGCTCCGGCGTGATGAAGCAGTTCAACGATCGCGGCCTCGAGCAGGCGGGCATCCGCATGATTGGCACCGGCGACGTCGTCGACGACGATCTGCTCGAAAGCATGGGCGAAGTCGCGGTGGGCGTCGTCACATCGTTCCACTACTCCGCCGCGCACGACTCGCCCGAGAACAAGGCGTACGTCGATGCGTTCATGAAGACGAACAGCTTCCGGCCGAACTTCCACTCGGTCGGCGGCTACGACGGCATGCACCTGATCTACGAGGCGGTCAAGAAGGCCGGCGCGAATGCCGACGGCGACAAGCTCGTCGACGCGATGAAGGGCATGGAGTGGACGAGTCCGCGCGGGCCGATGACCATCGATCCCGCGACGCGCGACCCGATCCAGAACGTCTACATCCGCAAGGTCGAGATCGTCGGCGGCAAGCCGTGGAACATCGAGTTCGAGAAATTCGAGAACGTGAAAGATCCCGGCGTGTAGCCTCAACTCGAAGGCCCAGGCGATGGCAGATAGCGTGCGGAAAGCGCACAAAGATCGTCGACGTCGACGACACGCCAGCCACGTCGCAGGAACGCGTCCCACTCTTCCGCGAGCGGATACGAAAAGTAACTGCCGCCGGCCTGCACGCGCGCTTCCAGCGTTTCGTTACGCCCAAGCCGCGCGATCGCATCCGCGACCATGGGAATGGCGACGGGATACAGCGACAGCACATGGGCGAAGAGCGATCGGTCGCGGTCGACCGGCACTCTCGCTTGCCCGACGATCGGGCCGGCATCGATCGCGCTATCGCCGATGTAGTGAAGCGTGCAGCCGATTTCGCTTTCTTCCGCTTGCAGCGCCCGGAAGGTTGCAATCACGCCGCGATATGCGGGCAGCAGGCCGGCATGAAGGTTGAGAACGCCCAGCCTTGGCACGTCGATGGCCGCCGGCGTGAAGATCGCCCCATAGCGGATCGATAGCACGAGATCGGGCGCGAACGCACGAAGGAGCGCAAGCCCCGACTCGTCGTTGGGCGTCGGGAACGGCACGACGCCGATGCCGCGATGCCGCTCGATCTCGCGAAACGTCAGGTATCGCCCTTCGGCCGGATAGCCGGCCCGCTCCACCAGCGGAAACAGCACTTCGCTTGTGAAGCCCTGTTCCGCCAATCTGAGCTGGCGGCGCGGCATGGGCTCGGCGACCGCGGGTGCACCGATGCGAGCGCTGAGACCCACGCGAACCTCATGTCCCGACAACGACGGCAGGAGCAGGTTGAGCGCGACGTTCGCCAGCACGTCGTCGTTCAGGCAGCAGAAGATTTTCATCGGGTCGACAGTTCAGAAGCCGATTCTCGCGCGCACGCCGCCGATCACGATGTCGGGCGCAGAACCGTTGCCGCCCGGTCGTCGAATCCATTGCAGGTCGGGCGACACGTCGAGGCGCTTGTTGACGTGCAAGCGGTAATAGGTTTCGACGATGCCTTCGGTTCCGGCCGCCGCATAACCGACGAGCGAAGCATCGCGGGTCGCGTCGCGATACGCGTTGCTCGTGCGCAGAAACCCGGTCGCGACGCCGATCGCGTCGTCCTCGCGGGCCCAGCCGCGTCCCGCGATCTCTGCGCCGAGCGTCAGCGCGCGATCGAACCGCACATCGCCCGCGAGCTCCGCGCCGAAGCGTCCCCATAGCGTGATCGCGTCGGTCACCGGCTGGTCGATCGAGAAGCCGACACCCGTGTGCCGCTCGAATCGTCCCTCGAAATCAACGGTTCTGCCGTTCGTCCAGGCGTACGCACGGTAGCTGCCCGATTCGAGCGATGCGAACCGGCGAGTCGTCTCGATTTGTGCGACGACGAACGGGCCCGCGAGCGAGCCGTGGAAATCGGCCGCCGGACCGGAGCCGAACGCAGCGATAGATATGCGCCAGGCCTCGTCGCCCTCCTCGGCATACGCGACGCGCGCGCCGGGTGCGAAGCCGTAGCGATCGGTGCGTGTGTCTCCGCCCGAATCGAGCAACGGATTGTGGACGAACGCGTTGTTCAGAAAGCGCATCGTCTCGTCGTCCGCGACGCCGTTCTGGTCGAAGAAAGCGAATGGATCCATCTTGCCGAACGTGAGATCCAAGTGCCGATGCGATGGATCGTTCGCATTGGCGCGCGGCAATGACTCGCTCAACTGATACCAGGCCTCCGCAACGATCGCGTATGCGTCGCCGGCGCTCGTGCCGGCGAATGCCGTCGCGTTTGGCGTACTCGTGTACGTAGGGCGCAGCGCCACGGCTATGCCCTGTCCGGCGCGGAAATGCGCGAAGAGCTTCCCTTCGACGTCGCCCATGCGGCCGCCGGACAATGTCAGCGTGACGTCGACGCGATCGTTCGCACGCGACGTGCGCTCGCCTTCCTCGACGCCACCGGCATTCGCCTGCTGCGAGACGCCCGTGATGCTGCCTGCGATCTCGGGCGCAATCCCGTCGCCTTCGTCGGCCGCGATGGCGAGCGGCCCGACGAGCCACAGCATGGCGACCAGCATCGTCTCGAAGGACAGGAATCTCAAGCGGGCGACCTTGGCGGTGAATGCAAGGCGCATTCTCGCTCGAACGCACGGCAACGCGAGCGCCAGCGCGCCTACAATGCCAACCGTATGGAAACCGCGCAATCGCAATACCGCAAGGCGCTTATCGTCGGCGCAGGCCAGGGACTGAGCGCATCGCTCGCACGCGCGTTCGTCGCGCAGGGCATCGATGTCGCCCTTGCGGCACGCGACACCGGGAAGCTGCGCGCGCTGGCATCCGAAACGGGCGCGCATGTCTTCGCCTGCGACACGCAGGTCGAAACTGATGTCGACAGGTTGTTCGCGGAGGTCGAGCGTGAAATCGGTTCGCCCGACGTGGTCGTTTACAACCCGAGCGCTCGCGTGCGTGGGCCGCTTGTAACGCTACCCGCCGACGACGTGCGTCGTTCGCTGATGGTGACGGCGTTCGGTGCGTTTCTCGTCGCGCAGCGCGCGGCAGCGCGAATGCTGCCCCACCAGCACGGCGCGATCCTTTTCACCGGCGCATCGGCGAGCGTCAAGGGCTACGCCGAGTCGGCACCTTTCGCGATGGGCAAGTTCGCAGTACGCGGCCTCGCGCAAAGCATGGCGCGCGAGCTGGCCCCGAAAGGCATTCACGTCGCGCACTTCGTGATCGACGGCGCGATTCGCCGGCGGGGCCAGAGCGACCCCGATGACCGCTCGCTCGATCCCGATGCCATCGCGAGCGCCTACGTATCGGTGCTCATGCAACCGCGAAGCGCGTGGACGTGGGAGATCGAGCTGCGGCCGTGGGTCGAGCGGTTTTAATGGTCCTGCATGGGCACGAGCAGGACCGCATGCGTGTGGCCGGCCGGCGTGAAAGCGCCCGCGAGAATCTCGCCGCGATCGTTGATGAACATGGCCTCGTCGATGTAGAGATCGGAAGGCGGATCGACCAGTGAATTGAGATCGACCATCGGCTTGCCTTTCTCGACATAGAACGACCTGAAATAGGTCCACGCGCCGGGATCCGAGCCGCAACCCCCCAAGCCGCCGACGATCTGTCCATTGGCGTTGATGCTCGTCGCCTCGCCCAGCGTGCACGGATCGAGCGTTCCGAGGTCGATCATCGCGCCCTTCTCCCAGAGAAACGGGTGTCGCACGACGGGGACGTCGCTCAGCCTGGCGCGCCCGACGACCTGGCCGCCATCGTTGACCGCGTACGCTTCCGAGATGCTGCCGCCGAGCGTGCCCAGATCGGTCATCCGACCCTTCGACCAGAGGAACGCATGCCATGTATCGTCGCCCGGCAACGTCGACGTGCCGGCGACTTCACCCGCTTCGTTCATCACGCGTCCCCATGGGCCTCGGATGAAGGTGCCCGTCGTTGCGAATGTGCCGCCCAGCGTGCCGAGATCCTGCATCCGACCGTTCTTCCACACGAACGGATGAGTTGTCGGCGCACCGGTCGCGTCGTTGACCTGCGCGTCGGTGGTGGAGATACCCGTCACCGCGCCGCTTTCGTTGACGAAGACTGCATTCGCGTCGTTGCCCCCGAGCGTGCCGAGATCGCGCATCGTCCCGCTCTGCCAGAGAACTGCGCGCACCTGCTGGGCTGCGGGCGCGAACAGGAAGGAGCCCGCGATGTCCGGGTCTTCGTCGATTGCATTCGTGGCGGCTCCCACCACGAGTCCCTGGCTGTTGACCTGATTGGCGACGCTCATGTTTCCGCCAAGCGTTCCGAGATCGACGATCTTCAAGTCGCGGTCCCAGACCACGGCGCGAAATTCCTCGAAGCCTGTCAGCGGATCGACGAGTCCGTTCGTGGAAAACCCGGCGATCAGGCCGTTCAGACTGATTCCGCCCGGAAGGCTATGGTTGGTGCCCGGCAGCGCCCCGAGATCGCGCACCAGGCCCGTCGCATTCGACAGGATCCCGTGCCACACCAGGGCATCGTCCTGAAGCGGTGCCGGATAAGGATCCGGCGTGGCGGTGCCCGCTTGTGCGATGACATCGCCGCGATCGTTCAGCACGACACCCGGAAACACCGGTGACCCATTCGGACCGCCGAGCGTGCCGAGATCGATCAATCGATAACGTGGATAGCGAGGCTGCGCGGATGCCGGATTCGGAGCGGCGGCAAAAACCTCGAATGATGCAACTGCCAGCACTACCGCGGACGCGCACAACAGGTGCAAGACCGGGCGCGCTCGCGAGCCAACGGCTGCGCGACGCGAAAGACCGTGACGATCGTTCATGGAGGCTCTCCCTCGAGGGTGGTGAAGCAGGGTGCACTTTGGGTCGTGCATGGCGCGTTTGCATGAAGCTTCGGTGAAGATTCGGCGAATCCTCGCGACAAGGAGCGCGGCGTGACGCCGGACACCGAGGTCGGGTAGGATGGCGACCCCCTTCTCCCTTGCGCGAGACGAATGCCGGTTCCGTCGGATTCGCGGCAAGCTCGCGAGCGCTACGCGCTGGCGGACAACCTGTTGCTGGATGTGGGCCGTCAGCGATTGGAGCGAGACGGCATCGAGGTTCCCCTGCCGAAGCTCTCGTTCGAGTTCCTGCTGGCGCTCGTGGGCGCGGCGCCGAACGTGGTCACGTACGACGAGCTGATGGCCAGGGTGTGGGCGGGTCTGGTCGTGCAGCCCGAGACCATAAGCCAGCGCGCCAAGCTTCTGCGCGATGCCCTGGAGGATGACCCGCAGTCGCCGAGATTCGTTCGCGGAGTGCGCGGACGCGGCTATGTCCTCGCCTGTGCTGTACAGCGCTGCGAGCCCGAGGAGCTCGCGACCAAACCCACCGAGCCGCTCCTCGCCACGTCGCCCGAATCAACGCACGCGTCGTCACTTCCGTCGGCGGTTTCATCCCGCCGTTTCGATAAGCCGTTGGTCATTGCCGCGATCGGTCTGCTCGCCATCGTCACGGCCGCGGCAACCCTGGTTTCGCTGGGCGACGGCAGTTTGACTCTTGCGCCATCGCACGTGGTTGCCGTCGCACCGTTCCAGGCTGTGACGAGCGAACCTCGTGACGCGGCGCTCGCGCGCGGCATCGGTGACGCGGTGCATGCGCGACTCATCAGCCGGAAGGATCTGCCCGCACCGGGCGCGGAGCTTTCGCCACCACTCGACACGCCACTGCTCGCTCGCCTCGCCTGGCCAGGCGGTTCGCACTATCTGTTGAAGGGTGCTCTGCAACGAAGCAACGAGCGGCTACGCATCACCGCACAGCTTTTCGACACGCATAACGGGGAGCTGATTCATTCGTTCCTTCTGGAAGCCGACACGCGCGACGCGTTGCGTCTCGAGGACGATATCGCGCAGCACGCGGCCCGCGCGATCCACGTGGAGTCGGAAGCGCGCGCCGCCATGCAGCGCCGGGAAGCCGGAACGCGAAATCCCGACGCCCGGCTGGCATTCGAGCGGGGACGCGCCCGCTACCAACGCTGGCGCATCGACGACGGGGAAATCGCGATCGTGCATTTCAAGCGCAGCGTCGCGCTCGATCCGGACTACGCTCGAGCCTATGTATGGCAGGCGATGGCCGAATTTCGCAACGCCGTGCTCTACAAGCATCAGGACGCCCAATTGGAGATGCAGGCGGTGCGCCCGCTGTTCGAGCGCGCGCTCGCGCTCGACCCGAAGCTCGGTGAAGCGCGTGCGGCGCCCGCGTTTTTCGATACGAGGCTGGAACCCGAGGCGGCTGA
>DATFCW010000440.1:0-13062 GCA_035252665.1 Casimicrobiaceae bacterium
GCTGCTCTACCACCTGAGCTAACGGCCCGAAGGGAACGGGCAATTATAGCTGCCGAGATTGCGCCGAGCCGTCTTCGTCGCGTGCCGGATAGCGCAATGGATTGATGTTTCGATTATTTGCGCGCAGCGGCGCGCAGGCGAGGTACGCGAGCAAAGCAACGCCTGCGACCGCAACGACGCCAACGTGCAGTGCAAGCGCCTGTTGTGAGCAAACTGATGCCTTTCAATTTTTGACGAACGAGGCCGGGAGAAGCCGCGAAGGACCGGGCCTTGCCAACGAGCAAGGTCCATTCCGTGATTCTTGATCGCGAAACGAGGCAATGGCGTCGCGACTCGGCATGCAAGGCACGACGCCGCATTGCCATCGCGTAATCTCCGCCGCGGCGTGCGGCGCAACCGCGTCGCGGACGCGACTTTCAAATTCGCCGGCAAAAATCGGCGGTTCGCGGCGAGGATGACCGATCATCGCGCTTCGTCGTGCCGGAGCCGCGTTATCGCAGGGGCTTCTAGTGCGTGTCGCTCGTCAGGAACGGCGGCAAGGAGGCGAACTCGATGCCTTCCTCGGTGAGCGCCTGCGCTTCGTCGCGCGAGGCTTCTCCACGAATCGCGCGCGGCGGCGTTTCACGGTAATGAATCTTGCGTGCTTCCTCGGGAAAACGACGACCGACGTTCTCGGTATTGCGCACGATCTCGCGCAGCTTCGCGAGCACCTCGCGCGGCATGCCGAGCGCGACCGCTTCCGCACCTTCGCTCGACCTGCTCGGCACGGCCGGCGTGGCGTTGTCACTCTCGGCGCTCTTCTCCGCAGTCGCCGCCTCGCGCGGCTCGGTCCGCGGCCTGACGTTGCGAGTCGCCCGCCCGCTCTGCGTTTTCGGAACGCTGACGCGCGCCGACGGGACGCGCTCGACCTGAGCGTCGTCACACATCGGGCAGGCGACGAGCCCTCGTTGCTGCTGATGCGCGAACGCGTCGCTCGAGGCGAACCAGCCCTCGAAGCGATGTCCCTGCGCACAACAAAGCTCGAAAACGATCATCGGATCCTGAAGCACGGCGCTGTTGGCGCGCCGATCGAAGACTGTCGAATTATCCTACCGGCGATGGATGCTCGTCGCGAGCGCCGCTCGTCGCGAGCGCCGGGCGCCTCGAAGCTTCGAGGCGGTCGATGCGCCAGCCCTGGTACCGAACGGCGACGACGCAGCCGACGACGATGGCCGCGAGCGTCATGATCGAGCCCACGGCGAGCGTCGAGATGCCGGTCAAACCCTGTCCAATCGTGCATCCGAGCGCGGTGACGCCGCCAAAGCCCATCAACACGCCGCCCACGACGTGATTGCCCACGTCCTCCACCGACGCGAATCCTTCCCAGCGAAACGTTCGTGTCGCGAGCGCCATCGCCGCGGAACCGACCAGCACGCCGAGCACGCCGGCGATGCCGAACGTCACGATGCGCGATTGATCGGTCCACAACAGCAGCAATTCGAGCAGGTACGCGGCAGGCGCGACAAAACTGTACGACTCGATGTGTCCCGAGTTCGTTGCGACGAACTTTTCCTCGAGCGTTTGCGGATCCTCGGGCAAATAGCCGAGGTGCCCTGACACGTACCACCCGCCGACGATCACCGCGCCGACGAGGATCCCCCCAATCACGAGCTCGCGGCTCGCACGAAATTCGCGGCTTGCGAAAGTGAAGACGATCAGCGCGCCGGCGACGATCAGCGGCAACCAGATGCGCACCGCGTTGCCGAAGCCAAGCGCCTTCGCGAGCGTCGGCAGATCGGATGCTTTCGCGCCGACATTGAATCGCAGCGCATCGAGACCGTACACGCGAAGCGGTGCGAACGCGCCTTTCAGCGTCATGTACGCGCCCGCCGCGAGAAACATCAGGACGATGAGCGACTTCACGTTGCCCGCGCCCGCGCGGATCAGCGTTCGACTGCCGCAACCGGACGCGAGCGTCATACCGAAACCGAACAGGAATCCGCCGACGAGATGCGAAAGCCACGGCACCGCGCTCGACACGTAGATCGACTTGCCGGTGTCGATCGATCCCGACGCCTGCAATGCGCACGTTCCGAGAATCGCGACGGCAATGGCGAGGATCCACATCCGCATTCGCTGCCAGTCGCCGAAGTTCACGATGTCGGTAATCGCGCCCATCGTACAGAAGCGCACGCGCTGCGCGACCGCGCCGAGCACGAACGCGAGCACGAAGGCGAGGCCGGCGACGAGCGTGGCGAGATGGGATGTCGATTGCATCAGTTCTTTGATCGTAGCAAACCGGACTGCGGCCTTGGCCAGCGGTCACGCGCCATGCGGCCAGGCGCGAAGGATTGTCCGTACCGGCGCCGGCACGGCGGCCCTCCGCGCCTCGTCGATCGAAAGCCACGCCAGATCGTCGGAATGCGCATGAGCAGGACCTTCTACGCACATCCGCAACGGATGCATCGTCAGCGCGAAGTGCGTAAACGCGTGCGTCAACGCAGGCATCGCCACGCATTCGTTCGCCACGATGCCGAACCTCGCGCATGCGCGTTCGCGCACGTCGTCGTTCACGCCGAATTCGGGAAAGCTCCACAGTCCCGGCCATACGCCGAGCGGAGGGCGGCGCTCGAACAACAGACGGCCGCGGTACTCGAGCAGCAGCACGTTGACTTCACGTTTCGGCAAAACCTTGCGCGGCCTGCGCGCCGGCAACGCATCCGTTCGTTGCTCGCGATGGGCGACGCAGTCGTCGCTCACCGGACAGGCATCGCAGCGCGGGCGATTGCGCGTGCAAACCATCGCGCCGAGATCCATGAGTCCCTGGGTGTACCCGGTCATCGTCGCGCGCGAATCGCCTTCGCCGTTCGGCTTCGGCAATCGCGACGAAGCGATCTCCCAAAGCCGTGCCTCGATCTCGGGCGCGCCCGGCCAGCCGTCGACGCCTGCATGCCGCGCGAGCACGCGCTTGACGTTGCCGTCGAGAATCGCCGCGCGCTCGCCGTGTGAGAATGCCGCGATCGCTGCCGCGGTGGAGCGCCCGATGCCGGGCAGCGTCGAAAGGGTCGCCGCATCGGACGGAAAGCGCCCGTCGTGCTGCTCGACCACGATGCACGCGGCCGCGTGCAAATGATGTGCGCGACGGTAGTAGCCGAGCCCGCTCCAATGCTCGAGCACGAGCGCGAGTGGCGCGGATGCGAGCGCGGCGACATCGGGAAACGCGGCGACGAACCGCGTGAAATACGGCAGCACGGTCGCGACCTGCGTTTGCTGCAGCATGATCTCCGAGACCCAGATCCGGTACGGATCGGGCGTCCGCTGCCACGGCAGATCGCGCCGGCCGTACGCACGCTGCCACGCGACGACGCGCGCGGCGAACGAAATCATTTCGAGCCGAGCCGCTGCTTCGCCCGCGCTGCCGCGTCGGTCTTCGGATACTCGCGGATCAACTGCTCCAGCGTGCGACGCGCCGCCGCGTTGTCGCCCATGTCCGACTGCGCGGACGCGATATTGAGCAGCGCGTCGGGCGCCTTGCCGCTGTCGGGATAGTCCTTCAGCAACTGGCGCTGCGTCGCGATCGACCCGCGATAGTCGCGCCGTGCGTATTGCGCGTTGCCGAGCCAGTACTGCGCCGACGAAGCGAGCGGGCTGCGCGGATACGTCTTCAAAAACGCGTTGAACCCGTCGATCGCGCCCGTGTAATCACCGCGCTTGAAGAGGTCGAGCGCGCTGTCGTACGCGCGCTGCTCGGCAATGTTGTCGGCTGGATTGCGAGGCGGTGGCGGCGCCGTGACAACAGGACCCGGAGGCGCGGCCACCGCCACCGGTGGCGGAGCGCCCTGAGGCGGCGCTTCGGACGATCCTTGGGGTGCACTGCCCGCATTCGCCGCGGCGTTGGACGAAGCCTGGGCGGCCGACTCGAGCTTGCGAAGGCGTGTGTCGAGGTCGACGTAGAGATCGCGCTGGCGCTTTTGCGCCTGCTCGAGCTCATACGTGACGACCTCGATCTGCCCGCGCAGCTTGGCGACGTCCGTCTGCAGAACCTGCACCTGATTCGCGAGGTCGACCAAGCCGCCGGCCTTCGCCTGCTGCTCGAGCGCCGCCAACCGATCGTCGATCTGACGCTCGATCTGCGACAGGCGCACGTTCGTCGCCTCGATGCGCCTGCGCGCTTCGTCGTCGGGAAAGATCGCCGCCTGCGCGACGTGCGCGACCGCGCAAAGCGCGACGCCCGCAAGCACCGCGCGCACGATGCCTGCGGTCGATCCGTTACTGCAGTTCATGGTGGCCTCCCATCAAGCGGGCCAACCGAGAGCGCGCTCACTCGCCCGCGTAAACGATATCGTCGCGTCGATTCTCGGCCCAGGCTGCCTCGTCGTGGCCGGGGTTCTTGGGCTTTTCCTTGCCGAAACTCACCGTCTCGATCTGGCCATCCTTCGCACCGAGCAGCACCATCATCCGCTTCACGGCATCGGCGCGCTTCTGGCCGAGCGCGATGTTGTATTCGCGCGACCCGCGCTCGTCGGTGTTGCCTTGGATCGTCATCCGCGCATTGGGGTGCGATGACAGATAGCGCGCATGCGCTTCGACCAGCGGCCGGTACTCGTCCTTGACCACGAAGCTGTCGAAATCGAAATAGACGCTGCGTTTCGACAGGATGCTCGCTGGATTGTGCAACTCGTCGGCGCCCATGTTCGACCCGGATACGTTGCCGCCCTGCGCGCCCCCCGTCTGCGCACCGCCTGCGCCGGGCGCCGTTGTCCCCGACGTGCCATGATCCTCGACCGGCGCTTCCGTCGTCGGCGTCGACGAGCACCCAACCAATGCCACCGCGATGAACGCGACAAAGAGCAAATTGCGCATGCCACCTCCTGCAGGGATTTCGAGCGCGGCGCGACCGGGCGCGCGTTGGATGGGAAACAACTTCATGACCGCGGGAACGGTCCCCACGCGGGCTCGCGCACGTCGGTCGCGGGCGCGACGAGCCGCTGTTTGACTCGGCCATCGATGGACACCGCGGCGAGGATGCCGCGACCTCCCTCCTGGCTTTCATAAATGACGAGCTTGCCGTTCGGCGCCACGCTCGGGCTCTCGTCGTTCGGCCCGGCCGTCAGCACCTGCACCTGGTGCGTCGCGTAATCGAGCGTCGCGATCTGGAAGCGCCCACCGTCGCGGCGCACGAACACCAACCCCTTGCCGTCGGGCAATGGCCGCGGCGAAACGTTGTAGCTCCCGTCGAACGTCAGGCGCTCGACCTGTCCGCCGAGCAGGCTCGCGCGATAGATCTGCGGCGTGCCGCCGCGGTCTGACGTGAATACGAGCGACTGTCCATCAGGCGTGAACATCGCCTCGGTATCGATCGCCTGTGACGTCATCACGCGCGTGACGCCGCTGCCGTCGGGATTCATCAGATACACCTGCGAGCCGCCATCCTTGGTGAGCGTCACGGCCAGCTTGCGTCCATCGGGCGACCATGCTGGCGACGAATTGCTGCCGCGGAAATCGGCGACCGCGCGACGTGCGCCAGTCTCGAGCGATTGCACGTAGACGACCGGTTTCCTCTTCTCGAGCGATACGTACGCGAGGCGCGTGCCGTCGGGCGACCAGCGCGGCGAGAGCAGCGGCTCGTTCGACGACACGATCGACTGCGGGCCGTAGCCGTCGGCGTCGGCGACGAAGAGCTGGAATCGCGAGCCTTGCTTCGTGATGTAGGCGATGCGCGTCGAGAAGACGCCGCGATCGCCCGTCAGCTTTTCGTAGATGATGTCGGCGATCTTGTGCGCGGTAATGCGGAACTGCGCCGGCGCGACGGTGAACCCCATCTGCACCAGTGCTGTTTGCTTGACGACGTCGACGAGCGCGAAGCGGACGTCGGCGCGACCGTCGGGCGTTGGCAACATCGAACCCACGACGACCGCGTCGGCGTTTCGCGCGCGCCACACCGAGGCCTGCACGTCCTGGGCGCGAACCGGTCGCGGCACGATGCCCGACGTGTCGACGAGGCGGAACAGTCCCGAGCGCTGCAGGTCGGCGGCAACGATCTGCGAGATCGAAAGCGGCCACGTCGCCTCGGCGTCGAACGGAACGATCGCGATCGGTATCGCCGTGCCGGCGCCGCCCACGATCTCGATCGAAAGCTGCGCTTTGGCAACCTGGACGCCAAACGGAAGAAACGACAATGCGATAACGGCAAGGCAGCGACGAAGCGAACGGATCATCGAGTGAAGTCAAGCGGGAGGAGCAAAACGGAGTCGCGCCGCAAGGCAGGGCGCGATGACGCCACGTTGTGCGCGGCGCACATTATAACGATCGTCGCCGCGACGACGATGACGGCGATGCCGTTGTCGCGATGAATTCGGCCGACGCTATGTGCGATCAATGCGCCGCGACCGTGGTCGGATAACCGAATGCCTGCGTGATGCGCTCCCCAAGGCGTTGCGCGTCGTTTCTGTCGGCGTAGGGTCCCACATAGACGCGATATAGACCGCCTGCCTGACGAATCCTCGCTTCGACCTTGACCGACGCGAGTTGGTTCTGCACGTGTGCAAGAAACGCCTGGGCGTTGACAAAGTTGGCAAAGGCGCCGAGTTGCACCGAGTAGCCGCCGCGCACGTCGGCAATCGGCGGCGCGTCGATGCTCGCCACCGTGGACAGCGCCTCGACGGGCGGCGTGAGCGGCGCCGTGATCGCGGGCGCATCGGCGACCGGCGCGAGCGGCGGTCGAGACGCCTGCGCCGATTGGGCGAGCGTACCCGGGAGAATCGCGTCGACCTCGACTTCGCCGCTGCCGTTTTGCGCGATGCCGAGGCGATACGCCGCCGCGTACGAGAGGTCGATGATCCGATCGTGCAGGAACGGGCCGCGATCGTTGACGCGCACGATGATGCTCTTCCCGTTCGCGACATTGGTTACGCGCGCATACGAGGGCAGCGGCAGCGTCGGATGCGCAGCCGTCATCGCGTACATGTCGTAGGTTTCGCCGATCGACGTCTTCTGGCCGTGAAATCGGCGCCCGTACCACGAGGCGACGCCCCGCTCGTGATAAGGCGTCAGCACCGTCGCCGGAACGTATTCGCGGCCGAACACCGCATAGGGCTTGTTCGCCGCGCGATGCAGCGGCTCGACGCGCGGCACGGCATCGGGGATCGCGTCGAGATCGGCCGGCGGATGCAGACCCGGCCCGTCGTCCAGATAATATTTGCCGGATGGAGGTGGAGCGCCGAGCGCCGACCCCCGTGGCGCGACGCTTCGCTGAGGGACGCTCCCGCAGCCGGCTGCAAGCAGCACGACGGCGAGTAGCGTGAGCGAGCGTGGCATCAACGGCGCGCGATTTTCCCCCGCGCGGAATCTACACCAACGCGGGCGTTTCGTCGCGCGATTTCGTGAAGAGGATGATCGGTGGCGAGCCATGTGTACGCGTGGAATCCGAAGCTCTGGAACTGGCCCGAGCTCGCGCGCGAGCGGCGCATCATCGATCGGCGCGGGCACGTCGACATCGAATGGGCGTGCGGGCGAAATCGTGCGATCGAAGTCGGGTCGCGCGCGTTCTTCGTGCGTCTCGGCATCCCGCCGAAGGGCTTGTTCGGGGCGGGCTATGCGCTCTCGACGCCGCGCGAGGACATCCATTGGCTCGACGAGAAAGCGCAGCAGGGCGTTCGCACGAACTACGTGAAGCTTCGTCTCGATGCGCTGTTCGACTCGCCGCTCATCACGCTCGACGAGCTCGCGCAACCGCCGTTTCGGCGCTTCCGCTGGGCGGTACGCCAGTCGGGGATGCGGCTGCCGTCGTCGATTGCCGACGCGCTGGAGCCGTGGTGGGAAGCGCGCGTGGCCGATGCGCGTGAGGCGCGCGCCGCGTCGGCGAAAAAGCGCGGGCCGAGCGCGACGCGCGGGGGTTCGGCTACATCTTCTTCGACGGATCGTCGGCGGGGTTCACGTACGTGATGTCGAACGGGCCGTTGCCGCTCACCTGGATTACCGTCGGACCCTTGGCGAGCGCGTAGTGATGCGCTTTCGCCGGCAGCGAGTGGAAGCCGCCCGCCGGCAGCGCGTGCGTCGACCTGGCGTCGATCTTGTCGCCGAGGCCGAGGTAGAAGACGCCCGAGATCACGGTGAGGTCCTCGTCTTGCGAATGCCAGTGCGGCGCGATGCGGAACGGTCCCGACGTTTTGATCCGGATCACGAACGGCCCGGGCTTGCCGGGATCGCCCTTCAGCACGGCGACCTTCGCCCCCTTCGGCAGCGCCGGCGGCGCCGGACCCCACTTGATGTCCTTCGGCGCGATCATCTGCACGTCGTTGTCGGCGACCGCCGATGTCGCATAGCCTGCGGCTGCGAGCGCAAGCGCACAACCCGCCACAACCATTGCTCGATGCATCGGATCCTCCACGCGCGGTCTCACTCCCTGTCGATGGCATCGGTGCCGCGCCCCCGCGATGCCGGCGACGCGCTCGATTATGCGAGCGCACTCGCATGGTAGAGCAAGCGAGGACCGCGTGCGATGGGAACAATCGCGACGCGCATGGCGCAAGGTATCGACTCGTCACCGAATGGCGGATCGACGCGCCCCTCGACATGATTTTCGACGCACTGTCGACGCCGGCCGACTGGCCGATGTGGTGGCGTTACGTCGATCGTGTCGAGGCCATCGCGCCAGGCGATCCGCGCGGCATCGGCGCCGTGCGGCGATACACGTGGTCGAGCCGGTTGCCGTATCGGCTGACGTTCGACATGACGACGACGCTATCCGAACGTCCGCATGCGATCGAAGGCAAGGCATCGGGGGAGCTGAAAGGAATCGGATGCTGGCGGCTTGCGAGCGATGGCGACGTCTCGTGCGTGCGCTACACGTGGATCGTCGATACAGGCAAGCGCTGGATGAATGTCGCCGCGCCCCTGCTCGCGCCGCTATTCGCGTGGAATCACGATCAGGTGATGAAGGCCGGCGGCGAAGGACTCGCGCGGCACCTCGGCGTAAGATTCATCGCGCACCGCCGCCTGCACACGTGAAGGGAACGCCATGCATTACATGCTGATCTACGAGCTTGCGCCCGATTACCTCGAACGGCGCGGCGCGTTTCGCAACGACCATCTGAAGCTCGCATGGCAAAGCGACGCGCTCGTTCTCGGCGGCGCGCTCGCCGATCCCGCCGATCGCGCGATGCTGCTGTTCGAAGGCGAATCGCCCGACGTAGCGAAGCGCTTCGCCGAAGCCGATCCGTACGTCAGGAACGGGCTCGTGAAGCGCTGGGAAGTGCGGCCGTGGACAACCGTCGTCGGGAAGTTCGCGGCGACGCCGGTGCGGCCGGCGTGAATTCGACGAGCCTTCTGATCGGCATCTTCACCGGCGCGATCGGCGTCGGCTATTTCATGTACGGCAAGCGGCAGGCGCGGTTCGCGCCGCTGATCGCCGGCATGCTGCTTTGCGTCTATCCGTATTTCGTGAGCGGCGTGGTGTGGCTGGTCGTCGTCGGCGCGGCGCTGATGGCGGCGCCATTCTTCATCGACTTCTAGCAAAAGATAGCAGCGACGTTGCGTAACGGCGCCGATTCACCTGCGCAAGGCGTTTCGGGACGATCATCATCGCGGATGCTCGCCATTGCACGCGGCGAGTGGCAACTGCCGATCGCCGCGGCGACGACGATCGCGTTCGTGCTTTTCGGCGATGGCTGGCTCGGCGATCTCGCGAGCCCGACGTGGTACACCATCATGCTCGCGTGGCTGTTCGCGGCGATCATGGCATGCGCGTTCGCGGTCGTCCGGCATGCGGAAGCGCTCGCCGAGCGCCTCGGCGAGCCGTTCGGCACGCTGGTCCTCACGCTTTCGATGAGCGGCATGGAAATGATGATGATCTCCGCCGTCATGCTGGCCGGGCATGGCAGTGCGACGCTCGCGCGCGACACGATGCTCGCGATCGTGATGATCGTGCTGAACGGCCTCGTCGGCACGTGCCTGCTCGCCGGCGGGCTGCGCTATCACGAGCAGACCTACAACCTCTACAGCGCCAACTCGTTTCTCGCAGTGATCCTGCCGCTCGCGGTGCTCGGACTCGTGTTGCCCGGCTTTACCGTCACGACGCCCGGACCGACGCTTTCGACGCTGCAGTCGGTCTTCCTGATTTTCATGTCGGTCGTGCTGTACGTAGTGTTCCTCGGCATCCAGACGCTGCGCCATCGCGAGTATTTCATCGATCCCGACGCCGCGCCGCACGACGCTTCGCATGCCGAGCATGCGAGCGGCTCGACGGCGCTCCATGCCGCGATGCTGATCGCTTACGCGATTCCGATCGTGCTCCTCGCGAAGCAGATTGCGAAGCCGATCGACTACGGCATCGCGGTGCTGGGCGCGCCGGCGCCGCTCGGCGGTCTTCTCGTCGCGGTGCTGATCCTCGCGCCCGAGTCGATGGCGGCGGTACGTGCGGCGCTGGCGAATCGGCTGCAGCGATCGATCAACGTCGCGCTCGGCACAGCGCTGTCGAGCATCGGCCTGACGATTCCGGCCGTGCTCGTGATCGGCTTTCTCACGCATCAGCAGATCGTCCTGGGCCTTGCGCCCGTCGACATCGTGCTGCTGCTGCTGACGCTCGTCGTCAGCATGCTGACGTTCGCGCTCGCCCGGACGAACGTCCTGCTCGGCGCGGTGCATCTGCTGCTGTTCGTCGCCTATCTGGTGTTTATCGTCGAGAAATAAGAGACGATGCGCCAACCGATCGCGGGGTTTCATCAGGACGACGAAGGCCACTGGGTCGCCGAGCTCGCATGCGGGCATTTCCAGCACGTACGTCACGATCCGCCGTGGCGATTGCGGCCATGGGTAACGACGGCTGCGGGACGCCGTTCCGCGGTTGGCCGAATGCTCGATTGCCGCAAGTGCGAGCGACACGCGCCGCCCGATCACCGAGGATGAGCCGAAATTGGTGCCAGCCGAAATTGGTGCCAGAGATGTATTTCTAAATGATCTCTGGCACCAATTTCTAATTCATCTCTGGCACCAATTTCCGGGCGGGTCAGTTCGTCGCGAAACAGTACAGATAGCCGGCGCTGCCAGTCTTCGCGAGCAGCGCGTCGCTGCAACCCGCCGACTGGTGCGACGAATTCCACGACGCGTTCGCGACCGGATCGGGATTCGTGCCGTTGCGGTCATGATGCCCGAGCATCACGCTCCCCTCGCCACTCTGCGTGTAGTTCCCGCACGTCATGTCGCTGCCCGGAGGAAACGCGGTGCCGTCGGGTTTCGAGCCGGTGAGAATGTCGTGCCGATTGGGCGTGTCGCCGCGTCCGTTCACCACCTCGCCCTTCTCGGTCAGCGCGGTCTGCTTGCCGATGTTGTTCTTGCCATGAAGCTCGTCGAGATCGTGCGCGATGATCTCGCCCTTCGCGTTTCGCCACGGTCCCTTGCCGATCCGATCGCGCGCGTTGACCGCGTCCGGCCCCTGCGTACTGAGATACGCGTGCCATGCGTGGCCGCCCGCGCCGACCGCGCTCGCGAGCGCCTGACAATGGCGATCGGCGCCCGCGAGGCCGCCGTAGTCGGCGCCTTTCCCCGACCCGGTGCTCGTGATGAAGAACGTCATCTGCGAAGCAGCTGTGCTTCCACCGGTGCTCGCGATCTTGATCCCGCCCATGCCGCTGCAGCCCGCGGCGAGCACCCCGATGGCGGCCAATCCGATGGTCAACCGCGTCATTCGTCTCCTCCCCTGTAGCGCGCCGGCGCAATCGCCGGCAGTCGCCTGTCAACATCGATCGCGACGATGCTATTCCGGCTCCACCGGCCGCAAGGTATCGTTGCGATTCGGCCGGACCGCCGGCCCCGATGACATGTTGCTGACCGCGGAGGAACTTACATGACGAAGGACGCGCAATTCGAGTCGGCGCTTCGCCGCGACGGCTTCGCCATCGAGCGCAAGTTCGTGCCGCCACTTACCGTCGTCTCCGAGCACGCGCATCCGTTCGACGTCCGCGCGCTCGTGCTGAACGGCGAGATCACCTTGACGGTCGAAGGCGAGAACCACGCATACCGCGAAGGCGACATTTTCGTGGTACCGGCCGGGCACCGCCATGCGGAATCGGTCGGGCCGGCCGGCGTCGATTACCTCGTCGGCCGGCGCTCTATCGACACGATCGACGCAAGCAATCAAGCGGGGACTTCATGAAACGCAACGCATCGGCCATGTGGAACGGCGATCTCAAGTCGGGCCACGGCACCATTTCGACGGACAGCGGTGTGCTGTCCAATACGCAATATTCGTTCGCGACGCGCTTCGACAACGGCAAGGGGACCAATCCCGAGGAGCTCGTCGCGGCCGCGCACGCGGGTTGCTTCTCGATGGCATTGTCGGCGCAACTCGCCGAAGCCGGCCTGGTCGCTCAGAGCATCCAGACGAAGGCGACCGTCACGCTGGAAAAGTCGGGCGGCGGCTTCGCGATCCCGGCCGTGCATCTCTCGCTCGTCGCGCGCATCCCGGGCGCGAGCCAGCAGGCGTTCGATGCGGCCGCCGACAAGGCGAAGACCGGCTGTCCGATCTCGAAGCTTCTGAACGCGACGATCACGCTCGACAAGAAGCTCGAGGCTTAGTCGCGCCCGAATACGATGGGGCGCCGTCCGACGGCGGGGCATCGGCAAGGGCGCGCAGGCCGGAGTAGTATTGGAGCCGCGTAAGGCCGACGCGCGCGCCATGCAAGGCGCGCGGGATGCCGACGCGAACGAATCGCCTTGTCATGGAGCCGCTTGCGGTCCTGATCGTGCTGCCGCTCGTCGTCGGGGTGGCGGCGGAGCGTTTGTTTCGCGACGCTTCACGCGCGTCGCTCGCGGCGGCCGTCGTGTCGTCGGTTTCGGTGTACGCGTGCATTCGTTATCTCGACCCGGCCGGCACATGGAACGAGCTTGCGACGTTCCTCGTGTCGCCGCTCGCGATCGCGTTCTCGCTTGCAAGCGTGCTCGCGTGTTTCGGCTATTTCGAGGGGCGCCGGCATCGACGGCGCCAAGAATGATTGAATCCTCGACGCGCAAAGTTGTCATCTGCTAACCGCTTTCGCCTCTTTCCCTCATGCGGCGCGCATCGCTCTACAGCACCTCCCCCCGCCC
>DATFCW010000441.1:0-10372 GCA_035252665.1 Casimicrobiaceae bacterium
CGCTCGAGGGCGCCCTCAAGCTCAAGGAAATCTCGTACATACACGCCGAAGCGTATCCGGCCGGCGAGCTCAAGCACGGACCGCTGGCGCTGGTCGATTCGCAAATGCCCGTCGTCGCGATTGCGCCCAACGACGCGTTGCTCGAGAAGCTCAAGTCGAATCTGCAGGAAGTGCGCGCGCGCGGCGGCGAACTCTTCGTCGTCGCCGATCTCGATTCACATCTGACGCCGGGCGACGGCGTGCATCTGATCCGCGTTGCCGAGCATCGCGGATTGCTCTCGCCGATCGTGCACGTCGTGCCGCTGCAATTGCTCGCGTATCACACGGCGGTGTTGCGCGGTACGGATGTGGATAAGCCGAGGAATTTGGCGAAGAGCGTGACGGTGGAGTGAAGGCGGTGGTGAGCTGAATCGCGGCGGCACGGCACCTGATCGAAATGGCCTGGCGTGCTTCGTTGCGACGAGTTACCCACCGTCCCGAAAGAGCTTGTTGAGTTCCGGCCCGGACGCCGCATCCACGAAGCCATCGAAGCGCCCTTCCTCGGCGATCCGTTTCGCCGTCCGCATGAACCCGCCCCACGCGCTTCGCGCAAGCGCGCCCCCGACGCTGATGCGCCGCACGCCGAGCGCTTGGGCTTCGTCGCGGGTGATGTCGCTCGCCCAGCCGATCAACAGATTAACGGGCTTCGGCGCCACCGCATCGACCACCGCGCGAATATGCTCGCGCGTGCGAATCCCCGGCGCGTAAAGGCAATCGGCGCCGGCGTTCGCATAGGCCTTCAATCGCGCAATCGCGTCGTCGATGTTGGGACGTCCGACGAAGAAGCACTCGGCGCGTCCGACGAGCAGCGTATCGCAACCGGTCTCGTCGATCGCCCGGCGCGCTGCACGCATGCGCCCGACCGCATGGTCGATCGGATAAAGCGGCTCGTGCTCGTTGCCGGTCGAATCCTCGATCGAGAGTCCTGCGACGCCGGTTTCCACCGCGAGCCGAACGCTCTCCGCGACACCTGCCGCCTCGTGCGCGAATCCGCCCTCGAAGTCGGCGTTGATCGGCAAATCGGTCGCCGCAACCATCTCGCGCAGGTGCGCGAGCACCACATCGCGTGAGACGTGATTGTCGGCGTGGCCGCGCGACCATGCGAAGCCGGAGCTCGTCGTCGCGAGCGCCTTGAAGCCGAGGTGTTGCAGATAGCGAGCGCTGCCCGCATCCCACGGATTCGGAATGACGAAGCAGCCGCTTTCGTGCAGGCGATGAAAGATACGGCGCTTGTCGGCAATGCTCGGAGCAGCAGGATTCATCGGCGCCTCTTCGGGGTCATTGCTCGGACACATAGCGTAACGCACCAACGCGAGCAGCGCGCAATCACTCTCCGCTTCCGAGCGTCGCCTCGGCCTCCAATCGTTTTCCGTTGCGCAAAATGCCGAGGCGCACGCGGTCGCCGATCCGGAAATCATCGAGGCGCGCTTCGAGTCGCGGAACGCTCGTCACCGGCTTTCCGTCGACCGACACGATCACGTCGCCGGGGACGATATAGCCGCCGCGTTCGAGCTTCGCACCGTGCAGGCCGGCGCGCGCGGCCGGCCCGCCGCGATTGACCTTGAGCACGAACACGCCCTCCACGCCCAGACGCTCGGAGAGGGCGTCGTTGATGTCGTCGTCGGTCTCGATGCCAAGCGATGGCGACGTGTACTTGCCGTGCTCGACCAGCGCAGTGACGACGCGATTGATCGTGTCGATCGGCACCGCGAAGCCGATGCCGACCGATGCGCCACTCGGGCTGTAGATGGCGGTGCTCATGCCGATCACGCGGCCCGCGCTGTCGAGAAGCGGGCCGCCGGAGTTGCCGGGATTGATCGCCGCATCGGTCTGGATCAAATGCTCGATCGTGTGCCCTTGGTCCTCGTCGAGCGCGCGATCGAGCGCCGACACGATGCCCGTCGTCAGCGTCCAATCGAGGCCGAACGGGTTACCGATCGCGTACACGCGCTGGCCGACGCGAAGATCGCTGCTCGTGCCGATCGGCAGCGGCGGTGGCGGATTCGATGGCACCTTGATGCGCAACACGGCGAGATCGTGCGATTCACTCGCGCCGATCAGCGTCGCCGGGTAGTCGCGACCGTCGTTCAAGCGAATGCGCGCCGCCGAGGCGCCAGCGATCACGTGGTAGTTCGTGATGATCGTCCCTTGCTCGTCCCAGACGAAGCCCGACCCGGTGCCGCTCGGAATGCTGCGAATGTTGCGCGTCCAAGGATCGCGAACGCTCTCCGACGTCGAGATGTAAACGACCGAGCGCTTCGATCGCTCGAACACGTCGATCGTGACCCGCTCGTCCTCGGTAAGCGCCCCGCGCGGCGTGACCGTGCGCGCATCGAGCGACGCGGGCAACATGGACGCCAACGCGACCGCGAAGCAGAAGGCAACGCGAACGACCTGACGACGAGGCGAAGAGAAAAGCGGAGCCATCATGCTCAAAAGAGGATTGCAGCGATCGATTCTAGCGATCGCGCATGCCGTACCGGTCGGCACCTCGCGATATTCAAAAAACGAGGGCGGAGATCGCTCCCCGCCCGTCGTCTTGGATCGCATCTCGCGCAATCGTTGCGTGCGTCAACTTGCGCTTCGCCCGCCGCTGCCTCTGCTCTGCTGCGCGCTGGTGCTGGCGCTCGTGGTGCTTCCGCCACTCTGCTGCGACGAGCCGCTGCTCATTTGGCTGTGCATCTGACGGCCGCCCTGTCCCATCTGTCCCTGCGTCAGGCATTGCGCCAGCAATTGCTGCCCGCGTTGCGCGCAGCGCTCGAACTCGCGCCCGGTGTCGCGGAAGAACTGTGCGACGTCCTGCTGCCCTGCGTGCTCGGCGTCCTGCGCGTATTTCTCGTATGCCTGGCAGCCCTGCAGCGCGTGATACATCACGCTGATCAGGTCGTATGTGATGTCGGGTGTCTGTCCCATCATCCCCTCCTGCATGCCGGTCGTGCTCGAACCGTGCGTTTGGCTGGACGGAGTCGACGAGCCGGTGTGTGTCGTTGCCATAACTTGGTTCTCCTTCGGCGGTGCTCGTACCAATTGATCGAGGGCACCGGCGATCGCGTCCTTCCGCGTGCCTGTCGATCAAACCTCGCGCGAAGCGTTGGTTCGCTTCGCACGCAACGCGTCATCGCAAACGCCATGCCCGCGAATTTCAGCGCACGTTGCCCTGATCCTATGGTCGAACGACATGCCGATGCAACCGAATGCCCAGCCTCTCGACGAACACATGATCGTGATCACTCGCGGCATTGACCGTGCGGCTTCGCACACCGCTGCGCGAGTGGGCGCTACGGTCGTGCTCGCGGCGCGCAGCGAAGCACGGCTTTGCGGAAATTGCCGATGCGATCAACGACCAAGGCGCCAATGCGGTTTACGTCCCGATCGCCACGAGGACGTGCGCCGTATCGCCGTGCCGCGGTCGAGCGCTACCGCCGCATGGACACTGGATCAACGATGCAGGAATCGAGCTCCACGTACCGCTCGACGAAGTGAACGAGGCGGGCAGCCGGCGGCCTTCAATGCCGCGGTCAACACACCCTACTCACAGCATGCTCGCAATTACATGGACAAGGAGCCAAAATTGCCGACTCGGCGAGAGATCGCCGCGCGCCAGACGAACGGCGGCGGGGACATTTACGGACGTCGGCCATCGCCGTAATGCACGATGGTCGCGGACGAACATTCGGAGGAAACGATGAACAGGATGATCAAACGCATGTCGCCAAGCGCGGTCACGATGATCCGCGTGGATCATACGCACGCGCTGATGACGTTTCATCGATATCACGTGGATACGTCGCCGGGGCGCAAGCGGGCAATCGTCGAGACGCTGTCGCTCGCGCTCGACATTCACGCGGCGCTCGAGGAAGAAATTTTCTATCCGGCGATGCGCAGCATCGATCCCGATCTCGTCGACAAGAGCATTCCCGAGCATGGCGAGATGAAGCGGCTCATCGGCGAGCTGCACGGCATGCGACCCGAAGATCGTGCGTACGACACGACGGTGATGGATCTCATGCGTGAAGTCATTCGCCACGTCGCCGACGAGGAGACGAAACTGCTGCCCGATGCCGAACGCGTGCTCGGGGAGCGACGCCTCGCCGAGCTCGGCGCGCAAATGACGCGACGCCGGATGCAACTCGCCCGGCCGCACACCGCGGAGATCGCAGTCAATTCGATTCGCTCGTTTCCGGCGGCAACGTTGGCATTCACCGGCATGGTCGCGCTCGGCGGACTGCTTGCCGCGCGCGCACTTTCGCGGCCGGCGCGTTGGCGCGCGCTTGCCCGTCCGAGCCGTATGCGAGCGCTGACGCATGCCTGACGAACCCACCGTGCTTTCCGACTCGAACACGCCGCACGCTTCTGTTTCGCGCGAAATCGACGCGCTTCGCGAAGCCGCCCTCGATCACGCGCTCGCCGCCACTTTCCCGGCGAGCGATCCCGTCTCGTTGGCGCAGCCGGGCGGAGGCGCACGGTCGTTCGCAAATCTGGATCTGGACACGGCGAGTTAGACCACGGCGCCGCGGTATCGCTACGCGCGATCGTCCGCAGGTCCGCGCGCACCGATCGTAGGTGCGTCCCGGAGTTTAGCGGCCGCGACGCCGGTTGATCCGCCGCTCCAGCATGCGCAAGAGCGCGTCGATCGCAAAGCCGACGATGCCGATCGCGATCATCCCGCTCATCACGATGGATGTGCTGATGTTCGACTGCCCTTTGACGAGCAGATAGCCGATTCCGCTCGACGCGACGATCAACTCGGCGCCGACGAGCGACTGCCAGCCGAGTCCTGCGCTGATCCGCAGCCCCGCCACGATCGAGGGCACCGACGCCGGCAGCAGCACCTCGAGGATCATTCGCGCGTGGCTCGCGCCGAGCGTCTGCGCGGCTTCGATCAGCCGCGGCTCGACGTATTTCGCGCCGCGATAGGCATTGATCACGCACGGCGGAAAGGCGCCGCTGAAGATGATCAGCACCGGGCCGCCGATGCCCGTGCCGAACCACAGCGCCGCGAACGGCACCCAGGCGATCGGCGCGACGAAGCGCAGCGCGTCGAAGAGCGGCGAGACGATCGCGTCGAGCCAGCGGAACCAGCCCATGAGCAGTCCGAGCGGCACGCCGATCGCGACCGAGAGCCCGAATCCGAGCGCGAAGCGACCGAAGCTCGACGCGAGATGCTGCTGCAGCGTGTAGCCGACGAAGGGCGTTCGCGTGAGCGATGCGAACTCCTCGACGACCACGAGCGGTGTCGGCAGGAATTGCGGCGACACGAGACCGGTGGCCGCGAGAAGCCACCAGATGCCGAAGAACGCGACGAGACCCGCGATCGAAAGCGCAAGCCAGCGCGAAAACGGAAGCGGGCGCGTGACGGCGATGCTCGTCATCGTTGTTGTCGCCACGGCATCGCTCGTCGTTCGATCAGGCCGAGCGCGATCGTCATCGCCGCGCCGGTGACGGCCACCGCCGCCATGCCGACGACGATCATCGCCGGAAAGATGTCGAGCGACGCCTGGTAGAGCACGTGCCCGAGGCCGGCGATGGCGCCGATCAGCTCACCCGCGACGAGCGTCGTCCAGCACGCCTGCAACGACAATCGAAGCCCGGTGAAGATCATCGGCATCGCGGCGGGAACGAGCACTTCGCGCACGAAGAGTGCGCGCGGCACGCCGAGCATCTGCGCGGCTTCGATCAGGTACGGGTCGATCGTGCGTACGCCGGCGTAGCTGTTGATCACCGCCGGAACGAACGCGGCGAACCAGATAATCAGAACCTTCGCCGCATCGCCGAGGCCGAGCCACACGATCGCAAGCGGAATCCACGCGAGCGGCGGAATCGGCCGGATCAGCAGGAATGCCGGATTGACGAACGCCTCGAACGCGCGACTCCAGCCCATCGCAAGGCCGAGCGGAACGCCGACGAGCGTCGCCGCGGCAAAGCCGAGCAGCACGAGCTTCACGCTGTGCAGGATGTGATCCTGGAGCCGTGCGTCGGCGTAGCCGCTGATCGTGATCTGCTTCAGCGCATCCCACACCTCCGATGGCGCGGGAAAGCGGCCGGGGCCGATCGTTTGCGTCAGCGTGGTGAGCACGTACCACGCGACGAACAGCACGGCGAACGTCGCGATGCCGATCAGGCGCAGCCGGTCGGCTCGCAATCGCGTCGCGTGCGTGTCGCGGCCGGCCTTGCGCCCTCTCCCCAGGGACGGGGAGAGGGTTGGTGCGGTCATCGCCTAATCGATGCGATTCGCGAACGCCTTGAGCTTCGGATCCGCGTCGACCATCTTCATGTATTCGTCGGTGATGAATGCGTTCGCCGCGGGCGCCTTCGGAAACGTGCCGTTCGCCTGCATGAACGCGCCGATCTTCGTGAACCAGTCGTCGACTTCCGATTCGCCGCCGGCGGGACGCTTCATGATTTTCAGTTGCTGCGCGAGATCGAATGTCGGCCGCGTCTTGAATTCCTCCTTCATCGACGCTTCGCTGATCGTCACGCCGCCCTGCTCGTAGAACTTCTTCATCATCGCGATCGCTTCGGGCTGGTGCGCGTTGAGCCACTTCCATGCGCGCAGGTAAACGGCGAGGTACTTCGCCACTTCCTGCGGATGCTCCTTCGCATAATCGGCGCGCGCGATCAACGCGCCCGGCACGGCGGCGCCTGCATCCTTGCCCGAGCAGATTTGCTTCGCGCCGGCCTTCTCTTCCATCGTGTACGTGTTCGGCGCCCACAATCCCCCAAGCTCCGCGTTGCCGCTCGACATCGCGGAGATGATCTCGGCCTGTCCCATGCTCTTGATCGTGACATCGCTTTTCTGCAAGCCCCACTTGTGCAGGCACGACTGCACGGCATAGTCGCCGGTGGAGTTCGCCGTGAGCACGATCGTCTGGCCCTTGATCGTCTTCGGATTCTTCTCGAAGCCGGGCGCGCTCTTCGCGGTGGCCAGAAGTGCGTTTGCGTCGGATTCGTCGTTCGTAATGCCGATCGTCAAGAGGTTGTAACGGACCGCGCCAAGCGTTGCCGGCACCGAGCCTGCGCCGCCAACGTCCCACGATTTCGACGCGGACGCGGCGATCTGCGGCACGCCGGCCGGGAACGTGCTGAACGTCGGCTTGAGGCCGAGCTCCGCGTACCAGCCCTTCTGCTCGGCCACGTAGTACGGTAGCGCCCAATAGAGCGCCGGCTGATAGCTGATCTTGATCTCGGTCAGGTTCTGCGCCTGCGCGCCGATGGCGGCAAGGACGATTGCCGCGCCTGCCGCGAAAGCGGCGATTCGTTTTTTCATTCGGGTTTCCTCCTTCAGGTTGAAAGCGCCGCTTCCTCGGGCTGCTGCTCGCCTCGCAGCATCCTCCAGATGCGCGTACGCAAGTGCACGAACGACTCCTGGTCCATCACTTCCTCGGTGCGCTCGTGGCGATCCCAATGCTCGGCCGCGCGCACGGGCGCGACATCGATGATTTCGCGGATGCGTCCCGGACGGCGCGTCATGACGACGATACGGTCGGCGAGATAGACCGCTTCCTCCACCGCGTGCGTGATGAAGAGCACGGTGCGCGGATTGACGCGCGAAAGCTTGATCAATTCCTCCTGCATCACGACGCGCGTCTGCGCATCGAGCGCGCCGAAAGGCTCGTCCATCAGCAGCACGTCGGGATCGAGCACGTAGCTTCGCGCGATCGCGACGCGCTGCTGCATGCCGCCGGAAAGCTGATGAGGATAGGCCGATTCGTAGCCTTGCAGTCCCATCAGCTCGACTTGCCGCGCGATTCGCTCACGTCGCCGTGCTTCCGACAGTCCTTTGCTCCGAAGACCGAAGTCGATGTTGTCGTGGACCGTTTTCCACGGGAAGAGCGCGAATTGCTGAAACACGACGGCGCGATCGGGTCCGGGCCGCTGCACCGGCTTGGCGCCGACGCTCACCGTGCCGGACGTCGGAAATTCGAGGCCCGCCGCCATGCGCAGGCACGTCGTCTTGCCGCAGCCCGAGGGACCGACGATCGCGACGAATTCACGATCGCGCACGCGAAACGAGATGCCGTCGAGCGTCAAGAAATCCTTTCCGTCGCGCTCGAAGACGCGCGTGACGTTGTCGAAGGCAATGTCGCTCATGGCCGCAGCACGATCTTCGCCGCCGCCGCGCGCCCCTCGTGCAGATCGCGAAACGCCGCCGCGCCGTCGGCGAGCGGGCGCTCCTCGATCCAGTCGAGATCGCCGAAGGCGCCGTCGTGCAGCGCACGCGCCGTCGCGCGAAGATCGGCGGTGGAGTAGGTGTACGTGCCGATCAGCGTGATCTCGGACAGCGTGAGCTTGCGCATGTCGATCTCGCTCGTCCAGTCCTGAAGGCCGATGTGCACGATCACGCCACCCTGCCGAGCGGCGGCCAGCGCCACGTTGCGCGTCGCCTTGGCGCCTACCGCGTCGACGACGAGATCGAACGCGTTGCTCTCAGGCGCGCGCTCCAGCGGATCGTGGATGTCGGCGCGTGTTGCGCGGCGAAGCGTTTGCCGACGAAGCGCGTTCGTCTCCGCCACGCCGATCCTGCGCGCGCCTTGATGGGCGAGCAGCAGGGTCGCGAGCATGCCGATCGCGCCGCCGCCAAGCACGAGGGCGCTGCAATCGGCGAGCGGCTTCACGAGCGCGCGGCTTGCAAGATGCAGCGCATGCCACGCCGTCGCCGCGGGCTCGGTGAGCGCGGCCTCGCGCGCGCGCATGCCTTCGGGCAGCTCGATCACGCTGCGTCGCGCCGTCGTCATCCATTCGGCGAACGCGCCCGCGCGCGTCATGCCGATCATCGTGCGGTTGGCGCACAGATTGTCGCGACCCTGGACGCAATACTCGCAGATGCCGCACGCGATCAGCGGATTGACGGTCACGCGTCGCCCCGCGCCTTCGCCTTCGGCAATGACGCCGGCCAGTTCGTGCCCGAGGATCATCGGCGGCACGCGGCGCGGATCGTGGCCGTGGTAGGCGTGCATGTCGGAGCCGCAGATGCCCACAGCCTCGACGCGGATCAGCACTTCATCCGAAGATTTGCGCACCGGCGTCGGCTCGTCGCGATAGACGATTTGGTTCGGCGCCGTGTAGACGAGCGCTTTCATGGTCGCGGAAGCGGCACCTGCACTCATCCGGCCGAGAAACCGCCGTCGACGAAAATCGTCTGGCCGGTCACGTAATCGGATGCGCGGCTTGCGAGATAGAGCGCTGTTCCCGCGAGGTCCGGCAACTCGCCGTTTCGCCCGATGAACGTGCGCGCGGCGTTCGCCTGCCATTTGACGGGGTCGGAGGCAACCGGCGCGGTGAGCGGCGTGGCGAAGAAGCCGGGCGCGATCGCGTTCGCGTTGACGCCGTTGCGCGACCACGCCTCGGCCTGCGCACGTGTGAGTTGCACGACGCCACCCTTCGACGCGCCGTACGCGCCGCTGTTCGCGAAAGCGCGCACCGACTGCAGCGACGCGATGTTGATGATGCGTCCCCACCCGCGGGCGATCATCGCGGGAACGAGCCGCTGCGAAAGAAAGAATGGCGCTTCGAGATTGATGCGCATCGTTCGATCCCAGTCGTCGGCGGTGAGATCGAGCATCGGCTTTCGGATGTTGATGCCGGCCGAATTGACGAGGATGTCCGGTGCGCCGAACGCCTTTGGCGCATCGTCGGCGCAACGCGCGATGCCGTCGCGGCTCGCGAGGTCGCAGACGGTCGCCGCGGCGTCGCCACCCGCCGCCACGATCTCGGCACGCGCCGCGGCGAGATCCTCCTCGCGGCGAGCCACCAACACGACGCGCGCCCCGGCTTCGGCGAGCGTCATAGCGATCGCGCGTCCGATGCCGGAACTCGCGCCGGTGACGAGGGCGACACGGCCTTCGAGTGAGAAAAGCGACAGGACGCTCATCGGCGCAGCGTCACGGGCGATCAGGATGCATCACGTCGTCACCGATGCGCCGCGATCGAATCGCTCACCCGCGAAATACTTGTCGAGCCGATCGTCGGCGGTGCGCGCGTGCGCTTCCATTCCCTCGAGGCGCGAGATGCGCGCGCTCACCTGCGCGATGTCCTTGGCTGCGTCGCGCGTCATCCGCTGCCACGTGAGCGGCTTCATGAACTTGTGCACCGAGAGGCCCGCGGAGTAGCGCGCGGCGCCCTTCGTCGGCAGGATGTGATTCGGTCCCGATGCCTTGTCGCCGAACGCGACCGTCGTCTCCTCGCCGAGGAACAGCGAGCCATAGCAGGTGAGTTGCGCGAGCCACCAGTCGAGATCGCGCGCGTGCACCTCGAGGTGCTCTGGCGCGTGCCGATCCGATGTCGCCGCCACTTCCTCGCGCGTGTGGCACAGCACGACTTCGCCGTAGTCGCG
>DATFCW010000442.1:0-2456 GCA_035252665.1 Casimicrobiaceae bacterium
GAAACTCGTGCACCGTTCACGCCACTGGCAGAAGCGCCACCGCGAGTTTCGTCTCTGACCCCAAACTGGTTCAAACTGGTTATTGCGTCAATGCGACACAAGGTCGCCGCGACCCGCCGATCGACGACGTTTCGGATTGCGGCAACCGATCGAAGCGCCGTACAATGCAAACGTAATTCGCGATCGCTTTCGATGACTCCGCCATGATCCGTTCCATCCTCCGTCTCGCACATCCGCACTCGCGCACGTTCGCGTGCGCGTCGATGCGCATTGGCGGCGTCGGGCGAATCGGCGCAGGCATCGATCAAGCGGTCCTGCTCCACCAAAGCTAACTCCCGCGCGGATGTCCGCCGGGAACGGCGGATTCCGACAATCGGGAGCAAATTCCCCGGCCCGAACGTTCCGCCGATCGTGAATCGGTGGCCGCGGCTTTTCGCCTCGGCCGGAGAACAACGCAATGAAACCGCTCGAACGGATTGCACGCGCGGCGCGACGCAACTTTCGCGGCCTGTGGCGCGTCGCCGATTTCCGCCGATTATGGCTGTCGCTGACGGTGACAGCGTTCGGCGCGCAAATCACGAATCTCGCGCTGCCGCTCACCGCGGCGCTGCTGCTGCACGCGACGCCGCTGCAGATGGGCATCCTGGTCGCGCTCGAGACGCTGCCGTTCGCGCTCGTGTCGCTGCACGCCGGTGTGATGCTCGATCGCATCCGCAAGCTGCCGGTCGTCATCGCGTCCGACGTGAGCCGCGGCATCGCGCTTCTCGCGATCCCGCTTTGCGCCTGGCGCGGCGTGCTGTCGGTCGACGTGCTCTACGCGGTCGGCTTCTTCTGCGGCGTCCAGAACGTCGTCGGCGGCGCCGCGTACCAGGTGCTGATCGTGCAGATGGCCGGACGCGATCGACTCGTCGAAGCGAACGCCAAGATCACGCTCGGCGAGACCTCGTCGGCGCTGATCGGGCCCGGCATCGCCGGCGGATTGATCCAGCTTCTCACCGCGCCGTTCGCGATCGCGATCGACGCCGCGGGATTTCTCGCATCGGCGCTGATGCTGCGCCGGCTCGCCGTCCCGCACGACGTGCCACCGCCGCGCGTCGCGCAACGCTCGATCGGCGCCGAGATTCGCGAAGGACTCGCGCTCGTATTTCGCAACGAGACGCTGCGCTCGCTCGCGCTCGTCGCGTCGGCGTGGCAGGTCTTGCATCACATGCAGATCGCGGTGCTGATCCTGTTCGCGACGCGGGAGCTCGGACTGTCGGCAGGCACGATCGGCCTCGCGTACATGGCGGGCGGCGTCGGTTGCGTGATCGCCGCATCATCGGCGGAACGACTTTCACGACGCTTTGGCGTCGGCGCCGCGATCGTCTATAGACTGTTGCTCACCGCGTTCGGCTGGCAGGCGTTCGGCTTGATTCACGGCTCGCCGGCAACCGCGACGCTGCTCCTTGGCGGCGCGATGCTGCTGTTCGATTTTGGCGCGGTTCTCTACGCGATCAACTATCTCGCGCTTCGCCAGGCGCTCACGCCGGACCGCTTGCTCGGGCGCATGACCGCGACGATGCGCTTCGTCACCGTGGCCGTCGCGCCGCTCGGCTCGCTCGTCGGGGGCGCGCTCGCGACCGCGATCGGGCTTCGCCATACGCTCTGGGTCGTCGGCTCGCTCGGCATCGCCTTATGTCTCGTAGCGCTGCGCTTTTCGCCCGTGCGCCTGCACCGGACGCTGCCGGTGGCCGCGAGCGATTGATCGCGCCGAGGCGTCAGCAGCCGCGGATCGACTTGCTCGTGAGGCTCTCCTCGGGCGCGACCTTCTGCTGCAGCTCACGCGGCTCATTCTGCTTGACGCCGGTCAGCGCGAGCTTGCCCTCGGCTTCCTTCATTTGATCGGTCTGCACGCTACCCGGGCGATTCGCAAGCCGCATTTGCTCGGGCGTGCTCGTCACGACCGTGACGCCGGCCGGGCATCCTTCCTTCTGCGCTTCGGCATTCGCGACGGCCTGCGGGCCATTCACCGTCTCGCACGCGGTGAGCAGCAACGCGGAAAGGCCGATCACGCCGATTGTCGATGCGTTCATTGGTGCGCTCCTTGAAAGGGATCCCATCGGAATCGCAAACAGTTCGTCGGGCAAGCATAATCCGGCGCCCGCTTTCGCGCAAAGCCACCGGCCGGCCCTCGACTCATCCCATCTGAAAGCGATAGACCGGCGGGAGCCGCAACAATTGCGTCAGCTCGTCGAGCGCCCGGCGCGTTTCGTCGAGAAGCCCGGGATCGCGAAGATCGGTCGGGGAAAGCCTATCGCGATAATGCCGGGCGATCCACCGCGTGAGCGCCAGATCGAGCGCTTCGTCGAGGAAGACGCGTCCGGTCACCGCGAGCCGCTCGGCGTCGGTCAGCGGTACGCGAAGACGCAGGCACGCCGGACCCCCGCCGTTACGCATGCTCTGGCGCAGGTCGAGCG
>DATFCW010000443.1:0-2644 GCA_035252665.1 Casimicrobiaceae bacterium
GAGCCAGCCGGCGATCAGCACGGCGAGCGCGCCGCCCACGACGCCATACGCGAAGACGAGCGGATTGAACGTGAAGCGGATGTCGAACACATGATCGGCGAGCGCCCATCCGATCGCCGTCGCGCCTGTGGCGCCGAGCAGCCCCGCGAGTGCGCCGAGGAGCAGGAATTCGGCGAAATGCGCGCCGCGCAGTTGCGCGCGCGATGCGCCGAGCGTGCGCACGATGGCCGCGTCGCGCTTCCGCTCGTCCTGTGTCGACGCAACCGCCGCCTGCAGCACCAGCAGTCCGCCGGCGAGCGTGAACAGGAACACGAATTCGACGGCCTGCGCGACGCGATCGATGATGCCCTGCAATTCACTCAGGATCGCCGCGACGTCGATCGCAAGGATGTTCGGATAGCGCTGCACGAGTCCCGATAGCCAGCCGGGATCGCCTTCCGGCGCGCGGAACGCCGCGATGTACGTCGCCGGCAACGCATCGAGCGCACCCGGCGCGAACAGTGCAAAGAAATTCACGCGGAAGCTGTCCCAATCGACCTTGCGCGTGCTCGTGACCGGCGCGCTGATCCGGATGCCGCCCGCGTCGAACGTCAGCCGATCGCCCATCTTGACGCCGAGCGTTTTCGCGATCCCGTCCTCGAGCGAGACACCGGCATCCGCTCCTTTCGCATTCGCCGACCAGAAACGACCGTTCGTGACGCGGTTGCCAATCGGCAACCGATCGGTCCACGACAGATTGAATTCGCGCTCGGCGAGCCTTCGCGCACGCGTGTCCGTGTAGCGCGACGTGTCGAGCGGCGCGCCGTTGACCTCGACCAGCCTTCCGCGCACCATCGGCTTGAATTGCGCATCGACGCCGAGCCGTTGCGCGAGCCACGCATGCGCATCGGCGACCTGATCGGGGAGCACGTTGATCAGGAATTGATTGGGCGCGTCGGGTGGCAGGCTCGCGCGCCAGGCGCGAACAAGATCGGTGCGCACGACGGTGAGCAGCAGAAGCGCTGTAAGACCGAGCGCCAGCGCACCGATCGACAGGCTCGATGCGAGCGCTCGCCGGCGAAGATTCGCAAGGCCAAAGCGCCACGAGACGCCACGCGCGGGCACGCGACGCAAGAGCGCGAGCAGCGCAAACGCGAGCACCGCGGCGGCAACGAGCAATGCCGCAACCCCGCCGAGCATGATGCCGGCCGCCTGTGCTTCGCGCGCCTGCCAGCCGATCAAAAGCGCGACGGTCGCGATCCCGCACGCGTAGGCGATGACGCCGGACACACGCGGGCGCGGCAAATCACGACGCAGCACGCGAAGCGGTGGAACGTTTGCGAGAGCGAAAAGCGGCGGCAGCGCAAAACCCAACAGCAGCAGCATGCCTGTCGTGATCGCCGCTGCGGCGGGCGCAAGGGATGGCGACGGCAACGTCGCGACGAATGCATGCGACAGCAACATCGCGAGCAATTGCTGCCCGACGAGCGCGGCAACGAGTCCAAGTACGCTCGCGACAAGTCCGAACACGACGAACTGAATGACGAAAAGCGCGAGCGTTCGCGCAACGGGCGCACCGAGGCAACGGAACATCGCCGCAGCATCGAGATGGCGGCGCAAATAACGCGATGCGGCGAGCGCTACCGCGACGGCAGCGAGCAATACGGCAACAAGCGCCGAAAGACCGAGAAATCGCTCGGCGCGATCGAGCGTCTGGCGCACTTCGGGTCGAAGCTCGCGCACGGTTTCGACGCGTTGACCCGCAGTCACGTGATCAGCGAGCCAGGTGCGGAAACGATCGAGCTGCGCAGGCTTCGGCGCGGCGACGAGAAGGCGCCAGGTTGCGCGGTTACCCGGCTGCAACAGATTGGTCCTTGGCACGTCGCGCAGATTCAGCAGGAGCTTCGGTCCCGGCGCGAACGTGAGCCCCGCGATTTCGGGCTCCTGCGCGACGATCTCCGTCACGGTAAGCGTTGCATCACCCACGGCAAGCTTGCTGCCGACATGCGCGTTGACGCGATCGGCGAGCCGCGTGTCGATCCATGCATCGCCGGGGGCCGGGATGCCCGAGGCGGCACGCTTGGTGCCGTCGGCCGGATCGACGATCGTGATCGCGCCGCGCAATGGATAGCCATCGCTCACTGCCTTGACGTCGGTCAGGACCGCCGTATCGCTGTCGCGCGTCGATACCATGCTGTTGAAGCGGATCGCGGGTGACGTCGCGAGTCCGAGGCGCTTTGCTTCACCCGCGTATTCGGAAGGCAACGATCGATCGCCGCTCACCATCAGATCGGCGCCGAGCAGAAGATTCGCCTGTTGCGAGAGTCCCTTCTTCACTCGATCGGCAAAGAAGCCGACCGTGCCCACGCTTGCGACAGCGAGCACGATCGCGACGATCAGCACGCGCAGCTCCCCCGCGCGCCAATCGCGCGCGGCTAGGCGAAGTGCGAGACGGAACGTTCGCATGAAACGCCGATCGGCTCGTCGGCGACGAGGCGGCCCGCCGCCAACGAGATGCGTCGCTCGCAGCGGCTCGCCAGATTCGCATCGTGCGTCACGAGCAGAAGTGTGGTGCCGTGCTCGCGATTGAGCCGGAACATGAGCTCTGCCACCTCGATGCCGGTCGTATTGTCGAGATTGCCGGTCGGCTCGTCGGCCATCAGCA
>DATFCW010000444.1:0-24134 GCA_035252665.1 Casimicrobiaceae bacterium
CGCGGCTGGCAGGTGCGCTTCCTCTATCTCGATGCGACCGTCGAAACGCTCGTCAAGCGATTCTCCGAAACGCGACGGCGCCATCCTTTCTCGAGCGTCGATCGCACGCTCACCGAGGCGATCGAATACGAGCGCGATCGCGACGCGCGCCTGTCCGGCGCGCTCGAGATAACCGGCCGTATCGACGAGCAGCGGAACGGGCAGGTTGTTGACCGCGTAGTAGCCCGCGTCCTCGAATGCGGCGAGCGCGACGCTCTTGCCCGATCCGGAGACGCCGCCGATGAGGATCAGGTCCATCGCGACGTCGCTATCGGCACATGAAAAAGCGGGACGAGGGGTGAGGGACGGGGGTGAGAGTGCCGTGCGTTTGACGCCGTGGCGGTCGCACATTTGCAGCGACAACGTGAGCCACTCTCATCCCTCGCCCCTCACCCCTCATCCCGGCTTTGGGGTTAAACGCCCTCATCCATCAACTTCTGCTGCCGCTCGATGAACTCCTTCGTGCTGTCGATCCCGCGCTGATTCAGCACGAAGTTACGCACCGCGGCTTCCACGAGCACCGCCAGATTGCGACCTGCGGCGACGGGAATCGTGACCTTGCGGATCGGCACCGACAGCACCTCCTGGAACGTTGCGTTGACCTGTAGCCGATCCAGGTCGGAGAACGCCTCGTTGCCATGATCCTCGAGATGCACGATGAGCCGCAGAAGCTTGTGCGGGCGCACGGCCGTTTCGCCGAAGATCGTGCGGATGTTCAGGATGCCGATGCCGCGCACTTCGAGAAAATCGCGTAGCACCGCCGGACAGCGTCCCTCGATGGTGTCGGGCGAGATTCGATACAGCTCGACGATGTCGTCGGCGATGAGCCCGTTGCCGCGCGAGATCAGCTCGAGCGCGAGCTCGCTCTTGCCGATCGCCGATGCGCCGGTGATGAGCACGCCGAGCTCGAGCACGTCGAGGAACACGCCGTGCAGCGTCGTCGACTCGGCGAGCACGCGCGAAAGATAGATGCGGAACACGTCGACGATATGCGGCGACGGCTGCTGCGACGTGACGAGCGCGATCTTGTGCTGGTTGCACATGTCGAGCAGATGGCGCGGCACCTGCTCGCCGTTGCCCACGACGATCGCGGCGAGCTCGTTCGTGAACATCCGGTTGATCGAGCGATTGAGCTCGTCCTCCGGCAGCGCGCGCAAGTACGCAAGCTCCGCCGCGCCGAGGATCTGCACGCGAAACGGATGGATCAGGTTCATGTGCCCGACCTGTCCGATCGTCGGGCGAAGCGCGCTCTCGCCGACCAGCATCCGGTTGCCGCCGTCGCGACCAGCGAGCCAGACGAGCCCGAGGCGTTCGCGATTGTCTTCGAGGAAGCGTTCGACGCTGACCTGTCGCATGGGCGATCGCTTGGTTAATCGAGGTCAGGCGCGCAGGGCGGCCCCAAGCGACTGATTGCGCCCCCGGGGGCAGCGAGCACAGCGAGCGTGGGGCTCGTTCATCTAGGCAGGCTGCCACTCGCGAAACGCTTCGGCAAGGGCCGCCGGATCGGGCGCATCCGCGAGGCGCTCGCGAAACGCGCGGTCGGAGAACATTTGCGCGAGCTCGGAGAGGAGCTGCAGATGCCGATCGGTCGCGTGCTCGGGAACGAGCAGCACGAAAATCGTGTCGACGGGCTTGCCGTCGGGCGCGTCGAAGGCGATCGGCGCAGCGAGCCGCGCGAATGCGCCCGTTGCCTCGCGAAGGCCCGCGATGCGGCCATGCGGAATGGCGATGCCCTGTCCGAGCCCGGTCGAGCCCAATTTCTCGCGCGCCGCGAGGCTTGCCGCGACGCCCGCGCGCGGAAGACCGGCGCTCCGCTCAAATATTTCGCCGACCGCGCCGAAGAACGCGGCCTTCGACGCCGCGTCGAGACCGACGACGATGTTCGAGGCCGGCAGCAATGCCGCGATCTGATTCACGAAACGCGGCTCATGTCGGGTCTCGCATCAGGCGGTTGCGTACGTCGTCGCGTGGCTCCGGGGCAAACGATCGATTATACGTACGCCTGAACGGACACGGCGCCTAGCTGGCGCCCTCGCTATCGCCGGCTGCCGAGCGGCCGATCGCCTCGGCGTCGGTGCGGCGGTTCTTGATCTGCTCCTTGTACTTGACGACCTGGCGGTCGAGCTTGTCGGCGAGGCCATCGATTGCCGCGTACATGTCGGCGTCGATGCATTCGGCGTGCAGGTCCTTGCCACGCACATGGACGGTCGCTTCGACTTTCCGGGCGAGCTTGTCGACGGCAAGCACGACACTGACATCGATCACGTGATCGAAATGACGATTGATCCGCGCGAGCTTTTTGGTGACGTAGTCGCGGATCGACGGCGTGATTTCGACATGATGTCCGGTGAGCTGCAGGTTCATCGGCTCTCCTTCGATGCGGGAATGGCCGCGTGAAAACACACGTGACGGTTGTGCGCGCCGCTCAGGCAGCGCCGCGCGACGGGCATTCGAACTTGCGAAACGAGGGGCGCGGGAAAACCAAGGTGGGGCTCTGACCCCGTTAAAGCGCCTTGCGCATGTTGACCGGCGGTATCTGCAACGCTTCGCGGTATTTCGCGATCGTGCGGCGCGCAACGAGGATCCCTTGCTCGCCGAGCATGTCGGCGATCTTGCTGTCGGTGAGCGGCGTCCGCGCATCCTCGGCCGCAATGAGTTGCTTGATCAGCGCGCGGATGGCGGTCGCTGATGCCGCGCCACCCGTGTCCGTGGCGACATGGCTGCCGAAGAAATACTTGAGCTCGAACGTGCCGCGCGGCGTAAGCATGTACTTCTGCGTCGTCACGCGGGAAATCGTCGATTCGTGCAGCGACAGCATGTCGGCGATCTCGCGCAGCACCATCGGCCGCATCGCCACCTCGCCGTGCTCGAAAAAACGGCGCTGGCGCTCGACGATTGCCTTCGCGACGCGCAGGATCGTATCGAAGCGCTGCTGCACGTTGCGAATCAGCCACTTCGCCTCCTGGAGCTGTGCGGCGAGCTGCTGGTTCGAGCTTTCGCGGTTTCGAGTGAGGATGTCGGCATAGATGCGGTTCAACCGCAGCTTCGGCATCGCGGCCTCGTTGAGCGAGGCTACCCACTGATTCCTGACCTTTCGTACGACCACGTCGGGAATGACGTAGTTCGCCTCGGCCTTGGCGAACGCGGCGCCCGGTCGCGGGTTCAGGCTTCGAATCAGGTCGCGCACGCCGCGCACGCCTGCGTCGTCGGTATGCAGCAGGCGCTTGAGCTTGGTGAAGTCGCGGTTGGCGAGCAGCGCGAGATTGCCGTCGACGACCTTCAGCGCATCGGCGAGAAACGGCGTGCCCGACGGCAGCGCGCGAAGCTGCAGCGCAAGACACTCCGAGCAATCGCGCGCACCGACGCCTGAAGGCTCGAAGCTCTGCACGTACTTGAGCGCGATGTTGAGCTCGTCGGCCTCGATCTCGAGCTCCGCCGGAAAGAGCTCCGCGATCTCGTCGAGCGGCGTCGTCAGATAGCCATCGTCATCGAGCGCATCGATCAGCGCGGCGACGATCTGGCGATCGCGAAGCGGCAGATTGAGGAGCGCGAGCTGACCGTTCAGATGATCGCGAAGCGTCGACGTCGCGATCTGCTGCGGCAGGAAATCGTCGTCCTCGCTCGCGTTGCCGCCGCCCCAGTCGCTATCTCCGCCGCCGCTGCCGTAATCGGCGAAGTCCGGCACATCGGACGCGTCATCGCGCGTGCTGCGTGGCTCCGAGGCCGAATCGCCAGCCGATACTTCGTGACTGTGATCGGCGCCGTCGCCCACGCGTCCCGGGCCGGCGAGTGGCACTTCAGCCGGTACGCGATCGTCCTCGATCTCCGCGCGCTCGAGAAGCGGGTTCTCCTGCAGGATGCGCTCGACCTCCGCGTTGAGCTCGATCGTCGACAGTTGCAAAAGACGGATCGACTGCTGAAGCTGCGGCGTCAGCGTGAGGTGCTGCGATAGCTTGAGCTGAAGCGTCTGTTTCACCGACGAGCGCTTGTCTTGAAAGGATCCATACGGCACCGGAATCGACGATGCGCAATCGGTCGCGAGTCAGAGTCGGAAATGCTCCCCGAGATAGACTTTCCGGACGTCCTCATTATAAACAATCTCGCCCGGTGCGCCGGAGGCGAGGACCCGTCCTTCGTTGATGATGTAGGCGCGGTCGCAGATGCCGAGCGTCTCGCGGACATTGTGGTCGGTGATCAGCACGCCGATGCCACGTTCCTTGAGGAACCCGATGATCTTCTGGATGTCGAGCACCGCGATCGGATCGACGCCCGCGAACGGCTCGTCGAGCAGGATGAAGCGCGGCCGTGTTGCAAGCGCGCGCGCGATCTCGACGCGTCGCCGCTCGCCACCGGAAAGCGACACCGCGGACGCATCGGCAAGGTGCGAGATCGACAGGTCCTCGAGCAGCGCATCGAGCCGATTGGAAAGCGTGTCGGGATCGAGGTCCTGCAATTCGAGGATCGCGCGAACGTTCTGCGCAACGGTCATCTTGCGAAAGATCGACGCTTCCTGCGGCAGGTACGAAAGACCGCGCCGCGCGCGTCGATGGATCGGAAGGCGCGACAGGTTCTCGTCGTCGAGCGAAATCTCGCCACCGTCGGCCGCGATGAGGCCGACGATCATGTAGAAGCAAGTCGTCTTGCCGGCGCCGTTCGGCCCAAGAAGGCCGACGACCTCGCCGCTCGCGACTTCGAGCGAGACGTCGTGCACGACCGTTCGCGCCTTGTAGCGCTTGCGCAGATGCGCGGCCGACAGCTTGCTCGGATGGCGCGTCCACGGCTGAGGCTGGCCTTCCTGGATTGCTTCGTCGTCGACGGCTGGCGGCTCGACGAGCGTGGGTATCGGGCCGCCGCCACTATGGCGCTCGTCGACGTCCGATCTCGCGGCGCTCACTTCGAGGGGTGTCCGGCTCACTTCGCCAGCGTCGAATCGGGCGTGAGCGCAAGCGGTGGGGTGGGAACAGCCGCTGCCTCCTTCGCGGGCGAGGACTTCGACGCGTCCTTGCTCGCGGCACCCTTTGCCGCAGTTCCCATCGGCGCAGATGCCTTGGCCGCATCTTTCGCTGCCGGCGCGCTGCCTTTCGGTGCGGATTTCGGAGCAGTATTCGGCGCGAGCGGATTGCCCGACCGCGGCTCGAACACGCCCTCGACGCGCGCGCCCGGACCCTCGCCGCCCGGCGCGTTGGGCCGGCCTTCCGCCTTCAGCATGTTGGTTTCGCTGTTGTACGCGATGTAGTTGCCGCGGAATTCGTTCTTGCCTTCCTTGAGAAGCGCATTGTCGAAGAGCTCGAGCGTATGCGTCTGCCCGTTGTACACCGCGCGCTGCGCATAGCCTTCGTAGTACTCGTCCGAATCGTCCTTCTTCTCGCGAAAGCTGATCGGATTACCCCACGCGGTCGCCGACAGCGAGTTGTCGGGGTTCTGCTTGAAGTCGATCTTGTCGGCGTGGATCGTCAGCGTTCCCTGCGTGATGACGACGTTGCCGCGCAACGTTCCGACTCGCTTGTTGAAGTCGACCTCGACCGGCTGGTCGGCGGAAAAGTTGATGTTCTTGTCGCGATCGGCCTTCTCTGCCTGCGCGCCGGTTGCAACGACGATGGCGAAGAGGCCCGCGCACGCGGCGGTTCTCATCCGTCGGCCAATGGCGAACGACATCATTTGACGGGCAATTGCCGAGGTTCGAACGAGCCGCTCACGTGCGAGTTGATATGCACGCGCTTGGACTTGTTGTCGAACGTTAGGCCTTGTCCACGGATTATTCCACGCGGCTCCTCGACGGTGACCGGCTGGTCGGTCGTCACGCGCTGCTCCTTTGTCGCTACGTGCAGAACGCTGGTGGTCAGCGTCACGGGTCCGCTCGGTTCGTTGGCGTTTGCCGGCGCGGGATCGGCATCGCGTACGACGCGCACGTCGCCTACGAACTCGCCGTGCTCGCGATCGCCCGCGATCACGCCGCGATCCGCGGTGATCGTCATCGTCGGATGGCCCGGCTCGGTAAGCGACAGGCGCGGTTTCGTGAGCTCCGCGCTGTCGTTGTCGGGAAAGTGCTCGGCGCTCGCCGCCGTCAGCGACTCGCGCGGCTTGCCATGCGCATCGAAAGTGACCGCCTTGAAATCGGAGAGAAACAGATCGGGGTCGTGACGCGACGAGCCATCGCGACGCACGGCAGGCGGCTGCACCTGCGCGTCGAGCCAATACGTGAGCGCCGCGAGGCTCCCGAGCAGAAGCACCGGGGACCAGGCGATCAATCGATCGATGAAGACGCGGCTCTTGTCCATGGCGCCTGATTACCGGCCCGACGACGCGATTGCCCGCGTGCGCGGGGTGACGATCGCGGCCTGCGCATCGTGTCCCTGCGCCGTCAGGATCAGGTCGGCGAACTCGCGCACCGCGCCGCTGCCGCCGTCGCGTGTGGTGACGTAGTGAGCGTGCGCGCGCACCGCCGGCGGCGCATGTGGAACCGTCGCGGCGAGGCCGCACGCGGCAAGCACCGGAATGTCGGGAAGATCGTCACCGATGTGAGCGCATTGCTCCGGCGGAAAGCCGAGCTCTGCGCGAAGCCGCTCCCATGGCGCAAGCTTGTCGTGGGCATCGACGAAAAGATGCGGCACGCGAAGCTGCTGCGCGCGATGCGTGACCGCGACCGCCGCGCTGCCGGTTATCCAGCCGACGACGATACCCGCGGCCGCGAGGCGATGCATCGCGACGCCGTCGAGCGCCGAGAACGCCTTGATCTCGCGACCTCGATCGTCGATGTAGATTCGCCCATCGGTCAATACGCCGTCGACGTCGCAGGTCAGAAGGCGGACACGCCGCGCGCGCGCCGCGAGATCGCCGGCCGTCATGCGATTGGCTCGCATGCGTTCGCGGCCGCCGCTTCCATCGCCGCGTCAAACATCACACGACTCGCGCACGAAAGAGGTCGTGCATCTGGACGGCGCCGATCAGCGTTCCGCTCTCATCCACGACGAGAAGCTGGGTGATCTTCGGCGGCGTTTCCATCAGCAGCACACAGTCGGCCGCGAGGCGATCGGGTGCGATCGTGCGCGGCGATCTTGTCATCAGGTCGGCGACGCGGACCGATTCGGCATCGCGCACGTGTGCAAGGCTTCGTCGCAGGTCGCCGTCGGTGAAGATGCCAGCGATGCGATCCCGCGCATCGACGACGACCGTCATGCCCATTCCCTTTGCCGTCATCTCGACGATCGCCTGCGCAAGCGAGGCGGTTTGCGGCACGCGTGGCAACGCGTCGCCGGTACGCATCACGTCGCGAACGCGCGTCAGCAACCTGCGTCCGAGGGCGCCGCCCGGGTGCGAGCGCGCGAAATCCTCGACCGAGAAGCCGCGTGCGTCGAGCAGCGCAAGCGCGAGCGCATCGCCCAGTGCGAGTGCCGCCGTCGTGCTCGCCGTCGGCGCGAGCCCGAGCGGACATGCTTCGGCATCGACGGCAGCGTCGAGATGCACGTCGGCTGATTGCGCGAGCGAGCTTTGCTCGTTGCCGGTCAATGCGATGAGCTTCGCGCCTTCGCGCTTGAGATGCGGCGTGAGCAGCATCAATTCGTCGGTTTCTCCGGAGTTCGACAACATGACGACGACATCGTCCGCGGTGATCATGCCGAGGTCGCCGTGTCCCGCTTCGGCGGGATGGACGAAGAACGCCGGCGTTCCGGTCGATGCGAGCGTAGCCGCGAGCTTGCGCGCGACGTGACCCGACTTGCCGATGCCCGAAACGACAACCCGGCCGCGACAGTCGAGCATGAGCTGAACTGCCGCGACGAACGGTGCCGAGAGTCTGGTTGCGAGCGACGAGATCGCACGCGCCTCGACGTCGAGGACCTTGCGCGCAAGCGCGAGCGCCCGGCCCGCGTCGACGTTTCGCGACGAAGGCTCGCGCGCGTCGAGGCGTGCATCCGCGTAGGGCGCCATGCTTCAAGTATACCGTTCCGTGCGATGCGGCGAGACGGGACCGCGAGGCACGCGTGATAACGTTCGAGTCGCACGTCACGACGGGGCAGGCATGTCGGATACGCTGCTTCTTATCCTCCTGCTTCTTGCGGCCGCGGTGGTCGCGCTCACCGTCTGCCGCATCGTCCGCCTCCCGCCGATTCTCGGTTACCTGATCGTCGGTATCGGGCTCGGTCCGCACGCGCTCGGCGTCGTCGCCGACGACAAAGGAACGCGCGAGCTGGCCGAATTCGGCATCGTGTTCCTGATGTTCTCGATCGGGCTCGAGTTCAGCCTACCGCAGCTTCGCGCGATGCGTCGCGCCGTCTTCGGGCTCGGCGCATCGCAGGTCGCGATCACGACGGTCGTCGGCATGACCGGTGCGCAATTGCTCGGCCATGGATGGCGCGCGGGGATCGTGCTCGGCGGCGCGCTCGCAATGAGCTCGACGGCGATCGTCTCGAAGATGCTTGCCGAGCGCGGCGAGCTCGCAACGCCGCACGGCCGCGACGCGATCGGCATCCTGCTGTTTCAGGATCTCGCCGTCGTTCTGTTCCTGATCCTCATTCCGTCGCTCGGACTCTCGGGGCTCGACACCGGGCGTGCGCTCGCGAGCGCCATCGCCAAGACGGCCATCGCGCTCGCGCTAATCCTTTTTCTCGGACAGCGGCCGATGCGCGCGTGGTTTCGCATCGTCGCTGCGAAGCGCTCGCCGGAGCTTTTCGTGCTGAACGTGCTGCTGGTCACCCTCGGGATGGCGGCCGTCACGAAATTCTTCGGCCTCTCGCTTGCGCTGGGCGCATTTCTGGCCGGCATGCTGATCTCGGAGACCGAGTTTCGCTATCAGGTCGAGGAGGACATCAAGCCGTTTCGCGACGTGCTCCTCGGGCTCTTCTTCGTCACGATCGGGATGCTGCTCGATCTTCACGTCGACCTCGGGCTCGCCGGCCTCGTCATCGTGTTGCTCGTCGTGCCGGTCGCGGCGAAGCTGGTGCTGATCGTGCTGCTCGCGCGCGCGTTCGGCGCACCGCTCGCGACCGCGCTTCGCACCGGCATATATCTCGCGCAGGCGGGCGAGTTCGCGCTCGTGATGCTCGCACTCGCAAGCGCGGGGGACGTATTGTCCGCGCGCTTCTCGCAAGCCGTCCTCGCGGCGATGATCCTGTCGATGCTTATCGCGCCGCTCGTCATCGACCACGCCGATCGGATCGTGCGAAGGCTCACGGCCAACGACTGGCTCGCGCGCGCGGCCGAGATCACGAACGTCGCTGCACATACGATGACGCGACAGGATCACGTGATCGTTGCGGGCTACGGCCGGAGCGGCCAGAATCTGACGCGCATTCTCGAACGCGAGGACATCCGCTTTCTCGCGCTCGATTCCGATCCGCAGCGCGTGCGCGAAGCCGATGGCACCAACGTCGTTTATGGCGACGTCAGCCGGCGCGAGACGCTCGTTTCGGCCGGGCTCGCGAAAGCTCGCGCCATCGTCATCACGTTCGACGACATGCCGGTCGCGCTCAAGATTCTTCATCATGTCCAGCAATTGCGCCCCGAGCTGCCGGTGATCGTGCGCACGCGCGACGACGCGCAGATCGAGAAGCTGCTCGCCACAGGCGCGACGGAAGTCGTGCCCGAGGTGCTCGAAGGAAGCCTGATGCTCGCATCGCACTCGCTGCTCGTGCTCGGCGTGCCACTCGCGCGCGTGCTCGCGCGCATTCGACACGTACGCGAAGAGCGCTACGGATTGTTTCGTGGCTTCTTCCGCGGCGCGACGGACATTCCCTCCGACGACGATGCGCAACCGAGGCTGCATACGGTTTACTTGAGCGAGCGCGCGCATGCGGTCGGTCGCTCGCTCGCGGATCTCGCGCTCGGCGAAGGCGTCGAAGTCACCGGCGTGCGACGGCGCGGCGCTCGTTCGGTTCGCCCGGACAGCATGTGGCGATTCGAGCCGGGCGATGCGGTCGTTCTGCTCGGACGACCGAGCGAGCTTCTGCTGGCCGAACAGCGATTGCTGGAAGCTGCGTAACGGCGAAGCGTCGCCACGCGAAGACGCTTTCGCCTATCGCGCGGCATTCGTCGACGGGTTTGCGGCGCGTTTCGGCCACCGGCTACAATCGACATTCCACCTCCCGCTGTTCCCTAATGCCTGTAGTCGAACCGGCTGACGTCTCGCCGACGCGCCCGACTGAAATTGCCGTCCGGATGGCAGGGGTCACCTTTGGCTACGATCCGCGGCGTCCGGTGCTTCGCGGCATCGACTTGACGATACCGCGCGGCAAGCTCGTCGCAATCATGGGTGGCTCGGGATGCGGCAAGACGACGATTCTGCGCTTGATCGGCGGCCAGTTGCGCCCGCAAAGCGGCACGATCGAAGTCGACGGCGAGAACGTGACTGCGCTCGATCGCGAAGCGTTGTTCGCGCTTCGGCGCAGGATCGGCATGTTGTTCCAGTTCGGCGCGCTTTTCACCGACATGTCGGTCTACGAGAACATCGCGTTTCCGCTGCGCGAGCACACCGAGCTGCCGGAAGAGCTGATTCGCGATCTCGTGCTGATGAAGCTCAATGCGGTCGGCTTGCGCGGCGCTGCGCAACTCGAGCCGGCGGAACTATCCGGTGGCATGGCACGCCGGGTCGCGCTCGCGCGCGCGATCGCGCTCGATCCGATGCTCGTGATGTACGACGAGCCATTCGCGGGACTCGATCCGATATCGCTCGGCGTCGTTGGACAACTCGTGCGGCGGCTCAACGACGCGCTCGGCATCACGTCGATCGTAGTGACGCACGATATCTACGAGTCGTTGAAGATCGTCGACTACATCTACTTCGTCTCGGAGGGACGCATCATCGCGCAGGGAACGCCGGCTGATGTGCGCGCGTCGACCGATCCTTTCGTGCGCCAGTTCGTCGATGGCGAGCCCGACGGGCCGGTGCCGTTCCACTATCCGTCGTCGACGCTCGCAGAGGCCTTCGCGTGATTTCAGCTGCGGCAGACGCGCTCGCCTGGACGCTCCGGCGCGTGGGTTCGGCAACGGTTGGCTCTATCGAGCGCCTCGGCTTCGCTGCGCGATTCTCCGCGGCGACGGTCGCGCATCTTCCCGCCGCCGTTCGCCGCCTGCCGTTGACGATTCGCGAGATCTATTTCGCGGGCGTTCTTTCGCTCGTCATCATCCTGGTGTCCGGACTCTTCGTCGGCATGGTGCTCGCGATCCAGGGTTACGAAGTGCTCTCGCGCTACGGCGCGACCGAATCGCTCGGCATCCTCGTCGCGCTGTCGCTGGTGCGGGAACTGGGGCCGGTCGTCTCGGGTCTTCTGTTCGCGAGTCGCGCGGGAAGCGCCGTCACGGCCGAGATCGGCCTCATGAAAACGACGGAGCAACTGACCGCGATGGAAATGATGGCGGTCGATCCGCTCGCGCGCGTGGTCGCGCCGCGCTTCCTCGGCGGCGTGATCTCGATGCCGCTGCTCGCCGCGCTCTTCGAGACGCTCGGCATCTTCGGCGCTTATCTCGTCGGCGTGAAGCTGATCGGCATCGACGCCGGGTCGTTCTGGGGCAACATGCAGGCGGGCGTCGACGTCCGCTACGACATTCTGAACGGCGTCATCAAGAGCGTCGTGTTCGGCATCGCGGTGAGCGCGATCGCGGTGTTCGAGGGCTACAACGCGCGGCCGACCGCCGAAGGCGTTTCCACCGCGACCACGCGAACGGTTGTCGTGAGCTCGCTTTCGATCCTCGCGCTCGATTTCGTGCTGACCGTATTCATGTTCCGGGGAGTCGGCGTATGAGATTTCGCAATGCGCTGGACCGAGCTGCGCGTCGAGGCCGCGCCCATGAGCGCGCTGGGCCGCCCCGAGCGCGAATTGCGCCCCCTTTGGGGGCAGCGCAGCAGCGTAGCTGCAAGCGTGGGGGTCCGTTGAACCGCTCGACGCTCGACCTGTGGGTCGGCATCTTCGTGATGCTCGGCATCGCGGGACTTCTTTTCCTCGCGCTCAAGGTCGGCAACCTGACGTCGGTGAGCAGCGCGCCGGGTTATCACCTGCAAGCTGCGTTCGACAACATCGGCGGCTTGAAGCTTCGCGCCCCGGTCAAGGCGGCGGGCGTTGTCGTCGGACGTGTCGACGGGGTCAGGCTCGATCCTCAAACCTACCAGGCAGTGGTATCGATGAAGATCGATCGCGGTTATCAGTTCAGCAAGGACACGATCGCGTCGATCCTCACCTCGGGCCTGCTCGGCGAGGTTTATGTCGGGCTCGATTCGGGCGGCGATACGCAGATGCTTGCCGACGGCGGCAAGATCACGAAGACGCAATCGGCGATCGTGATCGAGAAGCTCATCGGGCAATTGCTGTTCGACAAGGCGGCGAGCGGCAGCGGCGCTTCGAGTGCTGCTCCCGCCGGGTCGTCGACGCCTGGCGCTCCGACGGCAAGCACCGGTTCGACCAACGCGGCACGCGCCGCCGCGGGAGGCAAATGATGACGAACATTCGAATGCCGTTGCGTTTCGTGGCGCCGCTTTGCCTGCTTGCGCTATGCGCCGGCTGCGCGATGGGGCCGACCCGCGAGGACCCGTTCGAGCCGATGAATCGCGCTTCGTACAAATTCAGCACCGCGCTCGACGACGCGATCGTCAAACCGGTCGCGCAGACGTATGTCAAATACACGCCCGCCCCGGTGCGCACGGCGGTCAGCAACTTCTTCGGCAACATCGACGACATGTTCTCGTTCGTCAACGACGTGTTGCAGGGGAAACCCGACAAGGCCGGCAACGATCTCGGGCGCGTGATCGCAAACACGGGATTTGGCATGCTGGGCCTCGTCGACATCGCTTCCGAGGCCGGCGTGCCGAAGGGCGAGGAGGACTTCGGCCAGACGTTCGGCGTCTGGGGCATTCCGCAGGGTCCGTATCTTTTCGTTCCGCTGTTCGGACCGACGACGTTTCGCGATGGCACCGGTTCGCTGATCCGCGGCTATGCGGATCCGGTCAATTTCATCCACGACGTCCCGACGCGATACGGACTGTGGGGTTTGCGCATTCTCGATGCTCGTGCCGGAGCCCTCGGCACCGAGAATGTCTTGAATCAGGCGGCCCTCGATCCCTACACGTTCATCAGGCGCGCTTACTTGCAGCGCCGCGAGTATCTGGTGTGGGATGGCAAGCCGCCGCCAGCCAAGGAAGAGGAGCAATGACGCATTTCGAACATGTGGTGGTGAGGCACGTGCTGGGCTTTTTCGGTGCGGTTGCCATGCTGATCGCGCTGCCTGCGCTCGCGCAGGAAGCGCCCGATGCGCTGGTGAAGCGCGTCTCGCAGGAAGCGTTGACGATCATCAAGACCGACCCGCGCGTGCAGGCCGACGACGTAGCGCACATCCGCGATCTGATCGAAGCGAAGATCGCGCCGTATTTCGACATGGATCGGATGACGGCGCTCGCGGCCGGCCGCGCGTACCGGCAGGCGACGCCCGAGCAGCGCAAGCGCCTCGCCGACGAGTTCAAGACGCTCTTGATCCGCACCTACGCGAACGCGCTCAACCAGTATCGCGACCAGACGATCGACTACAAGCCGCTTCGCGCCGAGCCCAATGCGACCGAGGTAACGGTACGCACGGAGGTGATGCGGCCCGGACAGCAGCCGGTGCCGATCGACTACAGCATGGAGAAGACGCCGTCGGGATGGAAGGCGTACGACGTGATCGTCGCGGGCGTGTCGCTTGTCACCAATTACCGCGACGAGTTCACGCAGCAGATTCGCGAGGGCGGCATCGACGGGCTCATCAAGGCGCTCGCTGCCAAGAACGCGGGCCCCCCGCCCAAATGATGCCTTCGCTTGCCGGCGGCGATCGGGCCGCTGGCGCGTTTCGCATGACCGAGCGCGGCTGGCGCTTCGATGGCGCCCTCACGCTCGACAATGCAGCGCAGGTGTTCGAGGCCTCGAAAGCGGCGGCGTTGCCGGCGAGCGGCGCGATCGATTTTTCCGGAATGACGCACGCCGATTCGTCGGCGCTTGCCGTCGCCATCGCGCTCAAGCGGCGCGCCACGATCGAGGGATCTGCGTTGTCGATCGAGGGATTGCCGCAATCGCTACGCACGCTCGCGATCGTCTACGGCGTCGAGAACCTCATCGATTGACGAACAGGGCACCTCGGGAGAGGTTGTCTCGTGAGTGATGCCGTCGAAGTCCTCGATGTCGCGCGGCGCTTCGGCGACGTGCAGGCGCTCGCCGGCGTCGACCTTCGCGTGGCGCAGGGCGAGTTCTTCGGGTTGCTCGGTCCGAACGGCGCCGGCAAGACGACGCTGATCTCGATCCTCGCGGGATTGACGCGCGCCGATCGCGGCACGGCGCGCATTCTCGGGCACGACGTCGTTACCGATTATCGCAATGCGCGACGGCTCCTGGGCGTCGTGCCGCAAGAGCTCGTGTTCGATCCGTTCTTCACGGTTCGCGAGACGCTTCGCATCCAGTCCGGCTACTTCGGGCTGCGACACAATGACGCGTGGATCGACGAGCTCCTGCATCATCTCGACCTTACGCGCAAGGCGGATGCGAACATGCGCGCGCTCTCCGGTGGCATGAAGCGGCGCGTGCTCGTCGGCCAGGCGCTCGTGCACAAGCCGCCGGTCATCGTGCTCGACGAGCCGACCGCGGGTGTCGACGTCGAGCTTCGCCAAAGCCTCTGGGCGTTCATTCGCAAGCTCAATCGCGATGGGCACACGATCATCCTGACCACGCATTACCTCGAGGAAGCGGAGGCGCTCTGCAATCGCATAGCGATGATGAAGGCGGGACGCATCGTCGCGCTCGACACGACGCAGCATCTGCTGTCGCGGTTTTCGGGCATCACGGCGCGCGTGTCGGCGCCGCGATTGCCGGCCGAGTGGGCAAGCCGCGTTCATGATTCCGAGGGCTCCGTCTACTACCTCGGGCTCGAAAGCTACACCGAGCTCGAGCGGCTGCTCGCGTCGTTCCGCACTGCTGGCATCCCGATCGACGAGGTCGCGCTTGCGCAGACCGATCTCGAGCAGGTGTTCCTGCGCATCATGGCGGGCACCGAAACGACCGACGAAGCACAGCGCGTGGCGGAGGTGCCCGAATCATGAGCGTCTCAGGTGCCGAACGCGCGGGCGCGCATGTCGAGCAAGTCGGCGGCGCTGGCTGGCCGACGCTCTTGTCGAAGGAACTCTTGCGTTTCTGGAAGGTGAGCTTTCAGACGATCGCCGCACCCGTTCTGACGGCGCTTTTGTACCTTCTGATCTTCTCCCACGTGCTGCAGTCGCGCGTGTCGGTGTTCGGTGGCCAGGTGCGTTACACGGCGTTTCTCGTGCCCGGGCTCGTGATGATGTCCGTGCTGCAGAATTCGTTCGCGAACGCGTCGTCGTCGATGATCCAGTCGAAGATCACCGGCAACCTGATCTTCGTGCTGTTGCCGCCGCTTTCGCCGCTCGAGATCTACGCCGCGTACGTGATCGGCGCGATGGTTCGCGGGCTCGCTGTCGGACTCGGCGTCTTCCTCGCCGCACTCGTCGTCGAACCCGGCGCAATGACGATTGCGCATCCGATCATCGTGCTCGCTTTTGCGCTCCTGGGGAGCGCGATCCTTGGAACGCTGGGCCTGATCGCCGGAATCTGGGCGGACAAGTTCGACGAGCTTGCCGCGTTTCAGAATTTCCTCATCATGCCGCTTACTTTTCTGTCGGGTGTGTTCTATTCGATCCACTCGCTGCCGGCATTCTGGCAGGCGATGTCGCACGCCAACCCGTTCTTTTATATGATCGACGGGTTTCGATACGGCTTTTTCGGCCTTTCCGACATCGCGCCGTCGATTTCGCTCGGGCTCGTCGCCGCGGCGGGCGCCGGGCTCGCGGCGCTCGCGCTCGCGATGCTCGCGAGCGGCTACAAGCTGCGGCATTGATTCGATTTCCGTGAAGGCAAGCGCATGGTGACTCCCGAATCCATCCAATCGGCGATCGAGCAGGGTCTCGCGTGCGATATCGTCGAAGTTTCCGGCGACGGCCATCATTTCGAGGCGCTGATCGTGTCGGCGGCGTTTCGCGGGCAGTCGCGGATCGCGCGCCACCGTCTCGTGTATGCGGCGCTCGGCGATCGGATGCGCGAGGAGGTGCATGCTCTCTCGATGCGCACATTGACGCCCGAAGAGGCCGCGGTGATGAATGGAAGAACGGGATGAGGGGTGATGAATTCAAAAGCGGGGCGAGGGGAAAGGGATGAGCGAGGAGAGTGGCCTGACGCCCGTCTCGCGGATCCATGGCGCCAGCGCTCATGTTCAACGTAATCGTATATCGAACACAGAAATCACGCTTGGCCGCTCTCCCCCTTCCTCCGTCATCCCGGTTTTCGAATGGACAAACTAGTCATCCACGGCGGCGAGCGCCTCCATGGCGAGGTGCGCGTCTCGGGCGCGAAGAACGCGGCGCTTCCGCTGCTCTGCGCATCGCTCCTGACCACTGAGGCGCTGACGCTCACCAACGTGCCGCGTCTCAACGACGTGCGCACGATGCGCTCACTCCTTTTGCAAATGGGTGTTCGACAGGAAACGCCCGAGCCCGATGCGATCACGCTCGACGCATCGCACATCGACTGGCCGCTTGCGCCTTACGAACTCGTGAAGACGATGCGCGCGTCGATCCTGGCGCTCGGGCCGCTGCTCGCGCGCTGCGGCGAGGCGCGCGTGTCGCTCCCAGGCGGTTGCGCGATCGGCCTGCGTCCGGTCGATCAGCACGTCAAGGGCCTGGAGGCCATGGGCGCGGAGATCGATCTCACGCACGGCTATATCAACGCACGCGCGAAGCGCTTGCGCGGAGCGAGCTTCCTGTTCGATGTCGTGACCGTCACCGGCACCGAGAACCTGATGATGGCGGCGACGCTCGCCGAAGGCGTCACCACGCTCGATAACGCAGCGCGCGAGCCGGAGATTGCCGATCTCGCCGCATGTCTCGTTGCCATGGGGGCGAGGATCGACGGCGCCGGCACCGATCGAATCGCCATCGAAGGCGTCGAGCGCTTGTCCGGCGCGCGGCACGCGATCATGCCCGATCGCATCGAGACCGGAACGTTTCTGACTGCCGGCGCGGCTACGCATGGCGACGTGGTCGTCGCGGGCGCCGATCCGAATTCGCTCGCAGCCGTCGTCGACAAGCTGCGCGAAGCAGGCGCGCTGATCGATGCGGAGGGTTCGACGATTCGCGTCCGCGGCAACGGCGCGCTCAGCGCGACGAACGTTCGCACTGCGCCGTTCCCGGCGTTTCCGACCGACATGCAGGCGCAATTCATGGCGCTCGCCGCGCGCGCCGATGGCGCATCGGTGATCACCGAGACGATCTTCGAGAACCGGATGATGCACGTGCAGGAGTTGAAGCGGCTCGGCGCGGACATCGAGGTCGAAGGCAACGCGGCGATCGTGCGCGGCGTCGCACGGCTGACCGGCGCGAACGTGATGGCGACCGATCTTCGCGCATCCGCGTGCTTGGTCATCGCCGGCCTCGTCGCCGATGGAGAGACGACGATCGATCGCATCTATCACCTCGATCGCGGCTACGAGCGGATCGAGGAGAAGCTCTCGGCGCTCGGCGCACGGATTCAGCGAGTCTCTGGCTCGTCGTGACCGCTTCGGCCGATGTTTCCGCATCGGATCTGGCGCGTGCGCCGCTCGGCCGCGCGACCGGTCATCCGGATCACTATGCGCCTTCACAGCTCTTTGCCATCGCGCGCGCCCCGCAACGCGCGGCGCTCAACATCGCCGATGCGCTTCCATTCGATGGCGCGGACGTGTGGACTGCGTACGAGCTCACGTGGCTCGATGCTCGCGGGAAGCCGCGTGTCGCGATCGGGAGGCTCGAAGTGCCCGCGGCATCCCCATCGATCGTCGAATCGAAATCGATGAAGCTCTACCTCGGCTCGTTCGCGATGACCCGCTTCGCGTCGGATGGCGAGGTTCGCACGGCAATCGCGCGCGACCTCTCGCGTGCCTGCGGTGCGCGCGTCGGCGTGATCCTCCGCGACGCATCATCATTCACGCAGGAAGCGATCCATGAGCTTGATGGCGTAAGCCTCGACGATCTCGACGTATCGTGTGATGCATACGAGATCGATGCGTCGTCGTTGACCGCATGCGGCGATACCGTGGACGAAACGCTTGTGACGCACCTCTTCCGCTCGGTTTGTCCGGTCACCACGCAGCCTGACATCGGCTCGGTGCAGATTGGCTATCACGGTCCGCGCATCGACCGCGCAGGCCTCCTGCGTTATCTCGTGTCCTGTCGCTGCCACGCAGGCTTCCATGAGCATTGCGTGGAGAGGATCTTCACCGACATCGCAGCGCGCTGCCGCCCCCGATCGCTCACGGTCCACGCGCGCTTCCTGCGCCGCGGCGGCATCGACATCAACCCGTTCCGAACGAACGCAGGCACGCCGATTCCCGACAACGTCCGAACGGCGCGGCAATGAACGCTGTCGACCGCAAGGCGATTCGCGGCGCGCTCCTGACGTTCACGGGCGACCCGTTTCTCGCCGATCCGAAAGCCGTTTGTCGCTACGAGCGCGACGCGCTCGTTGTCATCGAAAACGGACGCATCGTCGACTGCGGCGCGGTGGACGACGTTGCGAAGCGCGTACCGCCCGGCACGCCGATCACGCATTACAAGGAAGCATTGATCAGCGCGGGCTTCGTCGACGCGCACGTTCATTACCCGCAACTGCCGGTGATCGGTGCGGGCGGCAAGCCGCTGCTCGACTGGCTCGATGCTTGCACGTTCCCCGCCGAATTGCGCTACGCCGACGCCGAGTACGCGCGCACCGTGGCGGCTCGCTATCTCGACGAGAACCTGCGGCACGGCATCACGACCGCCGCCGTGTTCTGCACGGTGCATCCGGAATCGGTCGATGCGCTGTTCTCGGAAGCCGCGAAGCGCGACATGCGGATGATCGCAGGCAAGGTGCTGATGGATCGTCACGCACCGGCCGGTCTGCTCGACACGGCGACGCGCGGCTACGACGATAGCAAGGCGCTCATCGGACGCTGGCATGGTCGCGATCGCCTGGCGTACGCGATCACGCCGCGCTTCGCTGCCACGTCGACGCCCGTGCAACTCGATGCCGCCGCGGCGCTGTGGCGCGAAACGCCCGACGCTTACGTTCAGTCGCACGTCGCCGAAAATCGCGCCGAGATCGACTGGATCGGATCGCTCTTCCCGACGCATCGCAGCTATCTCGACGTCTACGAATCGTTCGGCCTGCTCGGGCCGCGCGCCGTGTACGCGCATGGCATCCACCTCGATGACGTCGATCTCGACCGCTTGCACGCAACGGGCACTGCGCTTGCGCACTGCCCGACATCGAACAACTTCCTCGGGAGCGGCCTCTTCGCGCTGCACCGCGTCCGCGATTGCAAGCGTGCGGTAAAGGTCGGACTTGCAACCGATCTCGGCGCGGGCACCAGCTTCTCGATGCTTCGCACCATGCAGGCAGCGAGCGAGGTCGCACAGCTTCACGGCCATCCGCTGTCGCCGTTTCGCGCATGGTGGCTCGCGACCGCCGGTGCTGCACAAGCGCTCGCGCTCGACGGCGCGATCGGGACGGTCGCGCGCGGACACGACGCGGATCTCGTCGTCGTCGACTTGCACTCGACGCCGCTCATCGACTTTCGCATGGGGCATGTCGACGACATCGAGGAAGCGCTCGCCGTGCAGATGGCGCTCGGCGACGACCGCGCGATTCGTGCCACTTACGTGCATGGGCGCCTCGCGTGGGATCGCGAAGCGTCGGAACGCGGCTTCCTTCCGGGATCAAGCCTGTAGGAGCGCTCCGGACACGATGACGCGGAGAACCGCCGGAACCCGGCATTGCCACTATTTGCCCAATTTCTCGGGTCATTCGATGGAGGCATGCATGAGATACGCTGGTTCGTCCGCACAGTGGAAATCCGCGAAACTTCGCACACTGAGGATCGCGATGGCGGCCGTCGCCGCGGGCGCGCTCCTCGGCGGCTGTGCGACTACCGTCGACTGGGGTGGGCCGCTCGGCCATTATCGCTATCACTACGACTCGCGGCCGATCGTCTACTCGTCGCCCTCGAGCGATGCTTATTATCGCGACCGCGTCACCTATGACGAGGCCGATCATCCGGTGGTCTCGTTCCATCACCACGACGACGACGATTGAATCGTCGGATGCGAAGCTCGGGACGGGCGGCGACATCGCCGCCCGTTTTGCTTCTGCACTTTGACCGGGACTGGCATTCGCGTCCCGGTAGAATCGTTCGGTTACGCTCTTTCTCCCGCTTGACACTTGGCCACGCTGACCCTGGCGCTCTCGAAAGGGCGCCTGCTCGACGAGACCCTTCCGCTGCTCGCCCGCGCGGAAATCGTGCCGGCGCAGGACCCGCGCACGTCGCGCAAGCTCATCGTCGCGACGCGCGACCCGAACGTATCGCTCGTCATCCTGCGCGCCGCGGACGTGCCGACCTACGTGCAATACGGCGCGGCGGATCTTGGCGTCGTCGGCAGCGATGTGTTGCTCGAGCAGGACGGCGACGGGCTTTACCAGCCGCTCGATCTGCGGATCGGCCGCTGCCGGCTGGTCGTCGCGGCGCCGCGCGCTTTCGACTGGACGCGATCGGTGCAGCGTGGCGCACGGATCGGCGTCGCGACGAAGTACGTCAACACGGCGCGCGAGCATTTCGCGGCCAAGGGGATGCATGTCGATCTCATCAAGCTTTATGGCTCGATGGAGCTCGCGCCGCTCGCGGGACTCGCCGACGCGATTGTCGACCTGGTCGCGACCGGCAACACGCTCGCCGCGAACGGCCTCGTCATCGTCGAGGAGATCATGCCGATCAGCGCGCGGCTGATCGTCAATCCCGCGGCGCTCAAGCTCAAGCGCGACGTCGTGAAGCCGCTGCTCGACAAGCTCGCGAACGCCGTCGAAGAGTTCGCATGAGCGCCGCCGGGCCGCCCCAAGGCGCGAATTCCGCCCCCGCGGGGGGCAGCGAAGCAGCAAAGCTGCAAGCGTGGGGGGCTCATACCCACACATCGCTGACGCTTCGCGTGCTCGACACCGCCGATCCGGCGTTCGATTCGGCGCTGGAACGCTTGACGGCGTTCGAGGCGGGACAGGACGCATCCATTGACGCTGCGGTCGCGGAGATCATCGACGACGTGCGCGCGCGCGGCGATGCAGCGCTCCTCGACTACACGCGTCGCTTCGACGGTTTCGATGTCGCCCAGATGGCCGACCTCACGGTCGGCGCCGCCGCGATGCGCGCGGCTTACGATTCGCTTTCAGTAAACATGCGCACCGCGCTCGAAACGGCGGCCTCGCGCATTCGCGATTTTCACCTGCGTCAGCGCGACGCGGGCTTCACGTTTCGCGACGAAACCGGCGCCGAGCTCGGCCAGCGCGTCACCCCGCTCGATCGCGTCGGGATCTACGTGCCGGGCGGCAAGGCCGCGTATCCGTCGTCGGTGCTGATGAATGCGATTCCGGCGCGCGTCGCAAGCGTTGGCGAGATCGTGATGGCGACCCCGACACCCGGCGGCGCACGCAATGCGCTGGTGCTCGCCGCCGCCCACGTCGCGGGCGTAACGCGCGCGTTCGCCATCGGCGGTGCCCAGGCAATCGCCGCGCTCGCGTACGGCACGCCCTCGATACCGCGCGTGGACAAGATCTGCGGGCCGGGCAACGCGTACGTGGCCGCCGCCAAGCGACGCGTGTTTGGCGTCGTCGGCATCGACATGGTCGCCGGCGTGTCCGAGATCGTGGTCATTGCCGATGCGTCGGCGAATCCCGATTGGATCGCGCTCGATCTCTTCTCGCAGGCCGAGCACGACGAGATGGCGCAGGCGATCCTGCTCACGCCCGATGCTTCGCTCATCGAACGCGTGAAGGCGAGCGCAGCGCGTGCATTTGCGGATATGCCGCGCGCGGCGATCATTGCGGCCTCGTTCGCGCGCCGAGGCGCATTGATCCATACCCGCGACTTGGACGAGGCCTGTGCGCTCGCGAATCGCATCGCGCCCGAGCACCTCGAGCTGGCCGTCGCCGATCCCGACGCGTTGCTGCCGAAGATTCGGCACGCAGGCGCGATCTTCATCGGCCATGATGCGACCGAAGCGCTCGGCGACTATTGCGCAGGCCCGAATCACGTATTGCCGACCGGCCGCACCGCGCGCTTTTCGTCGCCGCTCGGCGTCTACGATTTCCAGAAGCGCACGAGCGTGTTACGCATCGGCGCCAGGGCTGCGCAAACGCTCGCGCCAATCGCCGTCGAGCTTGCCAACGGCGAGGGGCTGGTCGCGCATGCGCGCTCCGCCGCGGCGCGGCTTCGCGAGGAAGCATCGTGAACGACATCGCGCACGCACGGCGTTCGCGAATCGAAGCGACGATTCGCGCTGACGTGCGCGCGTTGTCGCGCTACGAGGTCGCCGATGCGAAGGGTTTCATCAAGCTCGACGCGATGGAGAATCCGTACTCGCTGCCCGACGAGCTTGCCGATGAACTTGGCGACGCGCTGTCGCGCGTGCCGATCAACCGCTATCCCGACGGCGGGGGCGATGCAGTGAGGGATGCGCTGCGAAGCGCGTTCGATCTGCCTGCCAGCGCGGGTCTTCTGCTCGGCAACGGCTCCGACGAGCTGATCCAGATCATCACGTCGTCGATCGCGACGCGCGAGGCAGGCGTGCTTGCGCCCGAGCCATCGTTCGTCATGTATCGGCGCAATGCGTTGCTGGCGCAGGCAGCGTTCACCGCGGTTCCGCTTCGCGCCGACTTCTCGCTCGACCTCGAGGCGATGCTTCGTGCGATCGAGCGCGCGCGGCCGGCACTCGTGTTCATCGCGTATCCGAACAATCCGACGGGCAATCTGTTCGATGCGGCCGCTGTCGAGCGCATCATCGCAGCCGCGCCCGGACTCGTCGTCATCGACGAGGCGTATCACGCGTATGCCAACGCCTCGCTCGCCTCGCGCGTGCTCGATTTTCCGAACATCGTCGTGCTGCGCACGGTCTCGAAGATCGGGATGGCGGGGCTTCGCCTGGGTTACGCCGTTGGCCATCCCGACTGGATCGCGCAGTTCGATCGACTGCGGCCGCCGTACAACGTGGGAAGCCTGGCGCAGGCGGCGTTGCCGCTCCTGCTTCGCCACATCGACGTATTCACGAAGCAGGCAGCAGCAATAGGCGAAGAGCGCGCGCGTGTCGCCGCGGCGCTCGCTTCGCACGGCATGCGCGTTTATTCTTCCGCGACGAATTTCCTGCTCGTGCGCGTCGACGATGCAAACGCATCGTCAGCGGCCTTGCTTCGCGCGAAGATCCTCGTCAAGAACCTCAATGGTGCGCACCCCCTGCTCGCGAATTGCCTGCGCATCACGATCGGAACGCGCGAGGAGAACGATGCGCTGATCGCTGCGCTCACGCATGTCCCGCTGGAGGTGCGCCGATGAATCCGGCTTCGCCATTGCCGATCCGAAGTGCCGAGGTCACGCGCAAGACAAGCGAAACCGACATCACGGTGCAGCTTATCGTCGATGGCAGCGGGAAGAGCAAGGTTTCGACGGGCATCGGCTTTCTTGACCACATGCTCGATCAGGTGAGCCGCCACGGCATGCTCGATCTGACGATAGAGGCGCGCGGCGATCTTCACATCGACGCGCACCACACGGTGGAGGACATCGGCATCGCACTCGGGCAGGCGCTGCGGCAGGCGCTTGGCGACAAGCGTGGCATTCGCCGCTATGGCCATGCGTACGTGCCGCTCGACGAGGCGCTGTCGCGCGTCGTGCTCGATCTTTCCGGCCGTCCGGGACTTACGTTCCATGTGCCGTTCGCGCGCGCGCTCGTCGGCACGTTCGACGTCGATTTGATCCACGAATTCTTCCAGGGCTTCGCGAACCACGCGCTCGCGACGATGCACGTCGACAACCTGCGGGGCGAGAACGCTCATCATCAGGCCGAGACGGTGTTCAAGGCGTTCGCGCGCGCATTGCGGATGGCGTGCGAATGCGATCCGCGCGCGTCGGGCGAGGTGCCGTCGACCAAAGGCACGCTGTGACGGTGGGACGAAAACGCGCCATCCAAAGTCAAAACCGGGCCGAGGGACGAGGCGTAAGGGAGGAGAGTGGCTTCGACGAGGCGTCTC
>DATFCW010000445.1:0-8626 GCA_035252665.1 Casimicrobiaceae bacterium
TCGCTGACCGGCCATTGGCCGGAGAGGTCGATCTGCTTGATCTGGCTGATCGCACCGGTTGGATCGACGAGCGTTCGCGTGTAGCGCCACGTCGCGTTCAGCACGCTTCCCGGCGTCGGCGTGTAGCGCACGCCCGCATTCAGGCGCTCGACCTGGTGCGGATCGAAGTTGTATTGCAGAAGGCTGGTCATCCACCACTGATCCGAGATCCGGCCCTCGGCGGAGGCGAGGAAGTCGGACGTGGACGCCTTGCGCAGCGGCTCGTTCAGGCTCACCTGCTGATCCTGGAAATAGAAGCGCTCGCCCACGGCAAGGCGCAGCCGCTCCGCGCCGGTGTCGCGGTCGAGGAAGCGCGAGGTCAATGCGAGCGAGAGCTGGTTCGCGTCGCCGACGCGATCGCTGCCGATATAGCGGTTCTCGGAGAAGAGCTGAGAGAAATTGAAATCGTCGACCGCAGTGTCGAACACCGGCGCGTTGCGCTGGTCGCGGAATGGAATGTAGACGTAGAACGCGCGCGGCTCGAGTGTCTGCGTGAGCGGCGTCTTCAGGATGTCCAGATCGCGCTCGAAGATCAGTCCTGCATCGACGCTCGTGATCGGAATCGCATAGCTCGGATGGCGATCGGGAAGCGCGGCGGTCGTCTGGTCGAGCTGATACTCGCGAAGTTGCGCGCCGGTGTGCGCCCTGAAGAACCACGACGAGCCCTGACGGTTGAACGACACCGTCGGATGGAGCACGACGCGCTCGCCGGTGGGCACGAGCGCTTCCTGCGAAAAGCGCGCGTATTCGCCGGTGCCGCTCCACGTGAGGCCGAGCCAGTCGGTGTCGGAGAGCGTGCCGAGAATCTGCGGCACGCGGTTGTACGGCGGGATCACCGGCGCGTTCGGATCCTGCAGCGTCTGGAAGCTCTGCACGCGCGCGAGCAGCGTCCACGGACCGCTCGTCGCGGTGAGCCCGCCCTCGCGCGGCAGCGTGCGCTGCGACGTGATCGCGATGCGATCCGCGAAGTCGGTGAAGTAATTGTCGTCGGAGACGCGATTGACGTTCCAGTACCCGGACAGCCACGGCGCGAACTGCTCGTTGTGCGCCCACGCGAGCGCGTAGCGCCGCTCGCCAAGCTGCCGGTCGTTGGGCAGGATCTCCGCGTTCATCTCGCCGTTCGCCGAGCCGAAAGGCGGCGTGCCGTCGCCGAGCAGGTAGCGAAACTGCGTGCCGATCATGAGTCCGCGCTTGCTCATGAGCCGCGGCGTGATCGTCGCGTCGTAGTTCGGCGCGAGATTCAGGTAGTAGGGCGTCGTGATCTCGAGACCCCGCACGCCGGTCGAGCCGAGCGTCGGCGTGAGAAATCCGGACTTGCGCTCGTTCGACAACGGAAACTGGAGCCATGGCGAATAGAAGACCGGCGTATCGAAAAAGCTCACCGACGCGCCGTGCGCGGTGCCGACCTTGCGCATCGTATCGACCTCGAGCTCGTCGGCATGCACGTACCAGTCGGGGCGCGGTGCGACGCACGTCGTGTAGCTCGCGTCGCTTGCGTCGTAATGATCCGGTCCGGCGAACTTGATCTCCTTCGCATCGCCGCGGCCTTCCGTTTCGGCGACGAAGAAGCTCGGCTTCTTGAAGAAGCCGACTTCGGTGTCGCGCTTGTATTGCAATTCCGGCCCGGTGATCCAGTCGAAATCGCGACGCAGCAAGACGTGGCCGTCGCCGTAGATCGTCTGCGTGGCGATGTCGTACGCGAGCTCGTCGGCAAGCACGGTTTCGCGGCGGCTTCGAAGCTCGACGTTGCCGAATGCCTTGATGATCTTGTTGTCGCCTTCGATGCGATCGGCGCGGAGGAACAGCGCGCCGCGCGCCTCGCGATCCTGGGACGATGCCGTCGGCGCGGGCGTTGCCGGTCGCGTGGCGCCGGGCGTGACGGGCGTCGGCCGCTGCACCTCGATGTCGCGCGAGAGCTTCAGCGTGAGCGGCGTCTGGGCGAAAGCCCGCGGCACGCACAGTGCAAAAACGATGGCGGCGCATGCGACAAGCGGGCCGGCACGAAGCGTCATCGTAAGGGGATTTGCAGCAATGGGATTCGCTAGAATCGCCGCATTCTAGCCCGGATATTTCGCTTGCTTCGTCGTTTCATGGTCGATTTGCGATGGCATCGGTGACGCCCGCGTCCGTTGCATTGCCGGATGCGCGCGCGCAAGGATTGTCCGTTTGGCTTTCGTCGCTCGGCGTGCCGCTCGCCGATATCGCGCCCGCGTCGGCCGACGCAAGCTTCCGGCGGTACTTTCGCGTGACGCTCACGTCGCCATGGAACGACGCGCCGGACGCATCGACGCTGATCGCGATGGACGCCCCGCCTCCGAACGAGGATTGTCGCCCGTACGTGCATGTCGCGCGGCTCCTGCGCGCTGGCGGCATCAACGTGCCGGTTGTCGTGGCGGCCGACATCGCGCGCGGCTATCTGCTTCTCGGCGACCTCGGAAGCGTCACGTACGCGTCGATCCTCGATGCGGACAACGCGTCCGGCCTGTACGCGGATGCGCTCGATGCGCTCGTGTCGATGCAACGCATCCGCTGCGACGATGAGCTTCCGCCCTACGACGAGCGGCTCTTGCGTCGCGAGCTCGCACTCTTTCCCGATTGGTACGTCGCGCGCCATCTCGGCTACGAAGCGACGGATGCGGAGCGCGCTACGCTCGATCGCGCATTCGACGCGATCATCGCCAACAACCTCGCGCAGCCCTGCGTGCTCGTGCATCGCGACTACCATTCGCGCAACTTGATGGCGACGACGCCCAATCCGGGCGTGCTCGACTTCCAGGACGCCGTGTTCGGACCGATCACTTACGACCTCGTGTCGCTGCTGCGCGATGCCTACGTCGAGTGGAGCGAGGAGCGGCAGATCGACTGGGCGGTGCGTTACTGGGAACGCGCGCGTAAGGCCGGATTGCCGGTGCGCGCGGACTTCGGCGAGTTCTGGCGCGACTTCGAGTGGATGGGCGTGCAGCGACAGCTCAAGGTGCTCGGCATCTTCGCGCGTCTGTGGCATCGCGATGGCAAGCGCGCCTACCTCGCGGACATGCCGCGCGTGATGCGCTATCTGCGCGGTGCATGCGCGCGCTATCGCGAGCTCGAGGCGCTTGGCGCGCTCCTCGATGCGCTCGAGCGCAGCTCGCCTCGCGTGTCACTCGCGAGCTAATCGCCGATGCGCCTTGCGCACGCGATGATCCTTGCCGCGGGCCGCGGCGAACGCATGCGTCCGCTGTCGGATGCGATGCCGAAGCCGCTGCTCGAAGTGGGCGGGAAGCCGCTCGTCGTCTGGCAGATCGACGCCCTCGCGCGAGCAGGATTTCGGGACATCGTGATCAACGTCGCGCAAGGCGCCGACAGGTTCAGCGACATGCTCGGCGATGGCGCATCGCTCGGGGTGCGCATCGCATGGTCGCGCGAACCCGAGCCGCTCGAAACGGCAGGCGGCGTCGCGACGGCGATCGATCTGCTTGCGCCCGGCCCTGCGCTCATCGTCTCCGGCGACATCCACACGTCCTTCGACTACGCATCGCTCCTCGGACGCATCAAAGCGATGCGCGATGGGTCAGGCCCGCGACGGGTGCATCTCGTCATGGTGCGAAATCCGCCCTATCACCCGGCCGGCGATTTCGTCCTCGACGGCGACCGCATCGTCGACCATGCGGACGCGCGCCTGACGTTCGGCAACATCGGCGTCTACGATACCGCGCTGTTCCGCGAACTTCCCCGCGGCGTCCCGCTCAAAATGCTTCCGCTCTACCGCGCGTGGATTGCGCGCGGCATCGTATCGGGCGAACGCTACGACGGCGAATGGGCGAACGTCGGGACGCCGGCGGATCTCGCGGCGCTCGACGCGGCATTGAACGCGAAAAAGGCGCAGGAATCGATGCCGTGAACGAAGCGCCCAATCCGCTGCTCGACTTCTCCGGCCTGCCGAGATTCGATCTCGTCCACGCCGCGCATGTCGAGCCCGCGATCGACACGCTGATTGGCGCCGCGCGCCGATCGGTCGATCGCGTCGCCACCGACACGCAAGCGCCGACGTGGACCAACGTCGTTGCGCCAACCGAAACCGCGTTCGATCATCTCGATCGTGCGTGGGGCGTCGTCAAGCATCTGAATGCCGTCGTCAACACGCCCGCGATCCGCGACGCATTCAATGCCACGCTTCCGACGGTCACGGCGCTCTACACCGACGTCGCGCAGGATGCACGCTGGTTCGCGCGTTACCGCGCCCTCGCCGATGCGCCCGAATTCGCGCAGCTCGACGATGCGCAACGCAAGGTCGTGGAGCACGCGCTACGCGACTTTCGCCTGGGCGGGGTCGAGCTCGGCGACGCCGACAAGGCGCGATTCAAGGACGTGCAGGAATCGCTCGCGGCGTTGTCGTCCAAGTTCGACGACAACGTGCTCGACAGCGAGAACGCGTGGGCGCTTCACGTCGATTCGCCTAGCGCGCTTGCCGGCGTTCCCGCCGACGTGATCGCGGAGGCGAGAAACGCCGCCGAAGCGGACGGCAACGCCGGCTACACGCTGACCCTTCGCGCGCCGTGCTACCTGCCGGTGATGCAATACGCGGAGGACCGGTCGCTTCGCGAGACGATGCATCGCGCATCGGCCACGCTCGGGTCGGATCTCGGGGCGTCGCCCGAATGGGACAACGGGGACGTCATCCTGCGCATTCTCGCGTTGCGACACGAGGAAGCGCGCCTGCTTGGCTATGCCAACTTCGCCGAGCTCTCGCTCGTGTCGAAGATGGCCGGCACGCCGGCGGACGTGCTTGCATTCCTGCGCGACCTCGCCTCGCGCGCGCGTCCTTTCGCCCTGCGCGAATACGACGAGCTTCGCGCGTTCGCGCACGATGAGGCTCACATCGACGACGTCGCTGCATGGGACCTGCCGTACGTCGCCGAAAAGCTGAAGGCGCGCCGCTTCGCGTTCTCGGAGCAGGAAGTGAAGCAGTATTTTCCCGAGGATCGTGTGCTGGCCGGGCTTTTCGACGTGGTCGAACGCATCTACGGCGTGCGCGTTCGACCGGACAGCGCGCCGACCTGGCATCCGAGCGTGCGCTTTTTCGAGATGCGCGGCGAAAGCGGCGCACTGGTCGGACAGTTCTATCTCGATCTCTACGCGCGCGAAGGCAAGCAAAGTGGCGCATGGATGGACGACGCGATCAATCGCCGCTACGCGCACGATCGGCTGCAGCACCCGGTCGCGTATCTGACCTGCAACTTCGCCGGTCCGGTAGACGGGCGATCGCCGTATTTCACGCATCGGCAGGTGATCACGCTGTTCCACGAATTCGGCCACGGCCTGCATCAACTGCTGACGCGCGTCGACGTGGCCGGCATATCGGGACTGCAAGGCGTCGAGTGGGACGCGGTCGAATTGCCGAGCCAGTTCATGGAGAACTACTGCTGGCAATGGGAAGTGCTGTCGCGGATGACGCAGCACGCACAAACCGGCGAGCCTTTGCCGCGAAGCTTGTTCGACCGCATGATCGCCGCGCGCAATTTCGGAAGCGGGCTTGCGATGCTGCGCCAGATCGAGCTCGCGCTCTTCGACATGCTCGTGCACGTCGACTACGTTCCGGATGGCAGTGGCACATACCCGACGCCGGAGGCGGTGCTGGACGCCGTTCGCGATGAGATCGCCGTCGTGCCGAGACCCGATTACGATCGCTTCATGCATGCGTTCACGCACGTATTCGCCGGCGACTACGCCGCGGCCTACTACAGCTACAAATGGGCGGAGGTGCTCTCCGCCGACGCGTTCAGCCTGTTCGAGGAAGTGGGCGTGTTGTCGCCTACAATCGGTGCACGCTTTCGAGACGAGGTGCTGGCGCGAGGCGGCAGCCGTCCGGCGCTCGATTCGTTCGTCGCCTTTCGCGGCCGCCCGCCCTCGCTCGACGCGCTTCTGCGCCATAATGGGATGGTTTCATCCTGATGACATCGTCGATGATGATCCGGGGGACGATTGCCGCACTGTCGATCGTGACGCTTGGCGTGCTGTCGTTGGGCGCGGCGTCGCAAACGCTCTATCGCTATGTCGACGCGAACGGGCGCGTCGTGTACTCCGATCAGCCTCCGCCACCTGAGGCCAGGAATGTGCAGCCAAAGCGTCTCGACGAAAACGTGATCGAGACCGACAAGGTTTCGCTTGAGACGAAGCAGGCGGCCGACAACTTTCCGTTGACGCTCTACACGTTCGACTGCGACGTATGCCGCGAGGCGCAGGCGCTTCTCGTCAAGCGCGGCGTGCCGTTCAAGACGGTGATCGTGACCGAGGAAAAGGGTGCGGCTGCTTTGAAGGCGCTCACCGGCAAGCAGGCGGCGCCGGTGCTCGCTATCGGCGACAAGCAGGTGTTGCAGGGCTACAACGAAAGCCGCTGGCAAGCGAGCCTGGACGATGCAGGCTATCCCCGCGAAGCAGCCACGCCCGCGGCTATCAGCACCGCGTCCTCTGCGAGCAAGGTGAGCGCGCCGAAGGCCGAGCCCGAGCCAGTGCAGCCTGCCGACAACCGACCCGCCGGGCCCGGCGAGGGCTATCCGAAGTAAGCGAGCGCTCGCTTTACGGCTTGGTGGCGCCTTTGCGAAGCTCCGCTTCCAGGCCGAGCTCCTGAATCTTGCGCGTCAGCGTGTTGCGCCCCCAGCCCAGCCGCGCGGCCGCCTCCATCCGATGTCCGCCGGTAAATGCGAGCGCCCGGCGGATCAGCGCACGCTCGAAGTCGCGTTGCAGGCGATCGCCGACCTCGCTCTCACCTGATCCCAGCGACTGCGCAAGCTCTGCGTCGAGCGCCTCGATCCAGTCGCGGGCGCGTGCGGGTTCCGACGGCGCGGAGCGCACTTCGGGCGGTAGATCGGCGGCTTCGATTCGCTGTCCTGGCGCCATCACGGTGAGCCAATGGCAAATGTTCTCGAGCTGCCGGACGTTGCCGGGAAACGGAAACGACGCGAGCACGGAAAGCGCCGCATCCGAGAGCACTTTTGGCTCGACCGCCAGTTCGCATGCGCTTTTGCGAAGGAAGTGACCTGCGAGCGGCGCGATGTCGCCGGCGCGCTCGCGAAGCGGTGGAAGCCGCAGGCGCACCACGTCGAGCCGATGCAGCAGGTCCTCGCGGAACGCGCCCTGGCGCACGCGCTCGTCCAGATCGCGATGCGTCGCCGCGATGATGCGCACCGTCGCGCGCTGCACCGCATGGCCACCGACGCGGTAGTACTCGCCGTCGGCAAGCACCCGCAGGAGCCGCACCTGGAGATCGGGCGGCATGTCGCCGATTTCGTCCAAGAAAAGCGTTCCGCCCTCGGCCTGCTCGAAGCGGCCGCGTCGCGTCGTTTGAGCACCCGTGAACGCGCCGCGCTCGTGGCCGAAGAGCTCCGATTCGAGGAGCTCCTTGGGAATGGCCGCGGTATTGATCGCAACGAACGGGCCCGCGGCGCGCGGGCTGTGCCGATGCAACGCGCGCGCGACGAGCTCCTTGCCCGTCCCCGACTCGCCGGTGATGAGCACGGTGACCGTCGACTGCGAAAGGCGGCCGATCGCGCGAAACACTTCCTGCATCGCGGGCGCCTGTCCGAGGATTTCCGGCGTGTCGGTAGACGCGGGCATCGCCGCGGGCGATTGCCGCGCTTCGCTCGCCGCGCGGCGGATGAGCGCGAGCGCGTGGTCGACGTCGAACGGCTTCGGAAGGTATTCGAACGCGCCGCCCTGGAACGCCGCGACCGCGCTGTCGAGGTCCGAATACGCGGTCATGATGATGATCGGGATTTGCGGGTGGCGCTCCTTCAGTTCGCCGAGCAGCGCCAGCCCCGATTCGCCCGGCATGCGGATGTCGCAGATCAGAACCTGCGGCTCGGCCACCGCGAGCGCCTGTCGCACCTCGAAGGCGGACGAGAACGTCTGGTGCGCAATTCCCTCGCGCGCGAGCGCCTTCTCGAGCACCCATCGGATCGATCGATCGTCGTCGACAATCCATACGGCGCCCGGATCGGCGGACGGGCGTGTGAGCGGCGGCTGTGCCTGCGTCGCGATGGTCATGAAGCGAGCGCGAGCGGCAGCACGACCGTGAACACCGTGCGTCCCGGCGCGCTTTCCCATTCGATGGTCCCACCGTGGTGCGCGATGAGCGTCTGCGCGATCGTGAGTCCCAGTCCGCTGCCGCCCTCGCGGCCGGAGACGAGCGGAAAGAAGATGCGATCGCGAAGCGCATCCGGAACGCCGGGACCGTTGTCCTCGACGCCGATCGCGACGGCGAGGCGGTGCCTGCGCTTGTCCAACGTGACGTTGCGCGCGACGCGCGTCACGAGCCGGATCGCCGGCATCGGCGTCGTACTGCCGGAAAGCGCCTGCGCGGCATTGCGCACGATGTTGAGCAACGCCTGCATGAGCTGCTCGTAATCGGCATCGAGCTCCGGCAAGCTGCTGTCGAAATCGCACGCAATCGGAATCGTGGGGAATTCCGCCTGCACGACGCCCTTCGCGCGCACGAGCACCTCGTGAACGTTGAGCCTGCGAAGCGCCGGCGTGCGATGCGGGCCGAGCAGGCGATTGACGAGCGAGCGCAACCGGTCCGCTTCGGTGATGATGACCTGCGTGTACTCGA
>DATFCW010000446.1:0-3209 GCA_035252665.1 Casimicrobiaceae bacterium
GCGCGGCCGCGATCGCCTGCGCCCGCGACATCGTGACGTCGAGATGAACGATCGGGATCGCGCGTGGAAAGAGCCGGGCAGCGACGGCGAGCGCGACGACCGCGACGACGACGTAGGCGAGCCAGAACGCGGGCTTGCGCGTGAGGCCGGTCAAGGACGGTTCACGCCGCTCGTTCGGTTCATTGGCACGATTGTACGTGCTTGCGGGACACGCAATGCAGGCGGCGGGGTGACGAGTGGCCCGGCAGAGGCAGCATCCTCCAGCGCGGTTGAACTATCCTTGATGGACCTGATTCAAGTCCCCTCTCATGCGCACGATCGACATTCGAGAAGCCAAGAGGTGCCTGTCCCGCCTCGTCGACGAAGCCGCCGCGGGCGAACCTTTCGCGATCTCGAAGCGAGGCGGGCAGCTCGTGAAAGTGGTTCGCCTCGAAGCTCCGCCCCCCGAATCCGTGCGCCGCATCGGATTCATGAAGCATCAGTTGTCCGTGCCGGACGATTTCGACCGCATCGGAAGCGCCGAAATCGAGGCGCTGTTTCTTACGCAGCGCGGCCGGGCGAAATCCAGGAAGCGACGGTGAGCGGTTCGCGCTATCCGGGACCGGTGCGCAAAGTCTGATCCACGCGGTCACTCACCGCTACTTCCAAGAAGCACTTCCCTGATGACGACCGCATCGTTGTGCTGCTCGTCGCGCGCGCCGTAGACGAGCGTCACCGTCTGCTTCCTGGCGAGCGCGCGAATGCGATCGAGCTCCTCTGCGTGTTGCCGCAGCTCGGCTTTGTAACGCCGCTGAAATTCTGCCCAGCGCTTCGGATCGTGGCCGAACCATTCACGCAATTGCGTGCTTGGCGCGACGTCCTTCATCCACTCGCCGAGATCGGCCTTCTCCTTGCTCACGCCCCGGGGCCACAACCGATCGATCAGAATCCGTACGCCATCGTCGGGGGACGCAGGCTCGTAAGCGCGCTTGAGACGTAGATGCGAGGCAGGGAAAGGCCGACTCGTCACGATCGTTCATCGCCGATAATGGCACCCCACATCGTACGACACGACGGGGGAACGGTGCCGGACGGCAACGCGCTCTCGGGATTTGCTCACGTGATTGAGCTCAATCGCTCCGGTGTTTCTCCCGACCGGCATTGCCAGCCATCTCGGCGTGATCGCGAATCGGCTTGCCCGCATCATCGATCGCGGCCGCGTGCTCAAGCATTCGTGGGGCACGATGAGCAAGCCGATGCGAGTTGCAGCACGTCGCGAGCTCGACGTTCTCGAAGTGCGCCGCCGGCTGACGAGCCCGTCGATTACGTTCTGCACAGGTGCGGCACTGCTCGTCCGTCTCGTCATCGTCCTGCTATTCATCGACGCGATGATGGCAATCGACACACGACGATCAATCGATGGCTTTCACCATATCCTCGACGACCTTCTTCGCGTCGCCGAACACCATCATCGTCTTGTCCATGTAGAAGAGCGGGTTGTCGAGGCCCGCATATCCGGACGCCATCGAGCGCTTGTTGACGATGACGCTCTTCGCCTTGTATGCCTCGAGGATCGGCATTCCGTAAATCGGGCTGCCCTTCTGCTCCGCGAGCGGGTTCACGACGTCGTTCGCGCCGAGGATCAACGCGACGTCCGCCGTGCCGAACTCGCTGTTGATGTCCTCCATCTCGAACACCTGGTCGTAGGGCACCTCGGCCTCGGCGAGCAGCACGTTCATGTGGCCCGGCATGCGGCCGGCGACCGGATGGATCGCGTACTTGACGTCGACGCCCTTTTCGCGAAGGTCCGTCGCGAGCTCCTTCACCGCGTGCTGCGCGCGCGCGACCGCGAGACCGTAACCGGGCACGATGATGACGCTCTGCGCGTTCTCCATGATGAATGCGGCATCGTCGGGGCTCCCTGACTTGACCGTCTTCTGCGTCGCGCCCTGCGCGGCGGCGCCCGGCTCGGCGCCGAATCCGCCAAGGATCACGTTGATGAACGACCGATTCATCGCCTTGCACATGATGTACGACAGGATCGCGCCCGAGCTTCCGACGAGCGACCCAGCGATGATCAGCATCGGATTGTTGAGCGAGAAGCCGATGCCGGCCGCTGCCCACCCCGAGTAGCTGTTGAGCATCGAGATCACGACCGGCATGTCGGCGCCGCCGATCGGAATGATGATCAGCACGCCGAGCAGGAACGCGATCGCGGTCATCACGATGTAAGGCAACCACTTCGCCTCGTCGGACGCGAGGAAGAACACGATGCCGAACGCGATCATCACGATCGCGAGCGCGAGGTTCAGAAGGTGTTGACCCGTGAAGACGACCGGCGCGCTGCGGATGCGCCCGGAGAGCTTGCCGAACGCGATCACCGACCCCGAAAAGGTGATTGCACCGATGAAGGTTCCGATGAAGAGCTCGAGCCGGTTGCCGGATGGCAGCGGAACGTGCAGGCCGAACGCGGCCGGATTATGGATTGCCGAAATGGCGATGAGAACCGCCGCGAGCCCGACAAGCGAGTGGAATGCGGCGACGAGCTCGGGCATCTGCGTCATCTGCACCCGGCGCGCGATGACTGCGCCGATCACGCCGCCGACGACGATGCCGGCCAGGATCATCCCGATGTTCTTCGTGTTCGAATACACGAGCGCGAGCGTGACGATGACCGCGATCGCCATGCCGACGATGCCGAACAGGTTGCCGCGTCGCGCCGTCGATGGATGCGACAGTCCCTTGAGCGCCAGGATGAAGCACACCGACGCGACGAGGTACCACAGCGCGACCTGGTTCGCCGTCATGGAATCACCTTCCGCGCTTGAAGTTGCGGAAGCGACATGGCGCTCAAGACTTCGGCGCCGGCTTTGCGGCCGGCTCCCTGCGCTTGAACATCTCGAGCATGCGCTGCGTGACGAGGAAGCCGCCGAAGACATTCACCGACGCGAGTGCGACGGCGACGACGCCCACCCATCCGCCCCAGTCGAAGGCGATCGGACCGGCAGCGAGCATCGCGCCGACGAGGATGATGCCGGAGATGGCGTTGGTGACGGACATCAGGGGCGTGTGGAGGGCGGGAGTGACGGACCAGACGACGTGATAGCCGACGAAAACGGCCAATACGAAGACAATTAAATAGAAAACGATCGGGTCAACGCCTGTGGCCATCTCTTGCTCCAATTCTTGTCGTCAGTGCCGTGCGACGGTCGCGGGTCCGGCCCGCAGTC
>DATFCW010000447.1:0-3699 GCA_035252665.1 Casimicrobiaceae bacterium
CGCGACGGGTCGACTACGCTCGGGACATGCCCGAAGCGAACAAGAGCGACGCGGCATGATGCACCGGTCGCCGATATATTGGCTGTAGGATGGGCCGCAGCCGCCTTGTAGGATTGGTCGGACAGTCGGCGTGGACCATCCCACCGCCATTGCGGCGGAGTTCCACGCCGCCCGTTGGGAACGCCACGAATTCCCGTTGCATCCAATGCGCGGCTTCTCCACGATGCACCGATGACCGCCCTCCCGAAATCCCTCGAAGCGCTCGACGACGCGGCCCTGATGTCGCGAATCCAGCGCGCCGACACGAACGCGTTCGCCGTACTGATGCGCCGCTACAACCGTCGCCTGTACCGCACGGCGCGCGCGATCCTGAAGGACGACGCCGCCGCCGAAGACGCCGTGCAGGAAGGCTACGTCGCGGCCTACCGGCACGCTCGCAATTTCCGTGGCGACGCTCAGGTCGCCACCTGGCTTACCCGGATCGTCGTCAATCAGGCGCTGCAGGCCCTGCGCAAGAGCCGGCGCGAGCGGGTTGTCGTGCTGTTCGACGAGCCGCCAGACGAACGCAATCCGGACGATGCGATCGCCGAATCACTTACGCCCGGAGCGCCGGAGAAGACGATGTTGCGCGCCGAAATGCGCCGCCTGATCGAAAGCAGGATCGACGCGCTGCCCGAAGCATACCGAACCGTGTTCATGCTGCGCGAGGTCGAGGACATGACTGTCGACGACGTGGCGAGCGCGCTCGACATTCCGCCGGCGACGGTTCGAAGCCGCCTCTTCCGCGCGAAGGCGCGGCTGCGCGAAGCGCTGGCCGAGGAGCTCGATACGCTGACGCAGGAAGCGTTCGGCTTCGACGGCGAGCGTTGCGACCGGATCGTGCGCATGGTGCTCGCGCGGGTCGGCGATCCGGCGCATCCAAAGGCGTGAATCGCGCGTATTTGACTGCTGTTCCCACCCGAAGAAGGAGCAAAACGATGAAGCGCATTCCCATGGCGGTGGCGGCCGCCCTGTTCTCCGCCACGTTCGTCGCGTATGCCCAAGGCGGACCGAACGACGCGCAGATTGCCGCGATCGTCGTGACGGCTAATCAGGTCGACATCGATGCCGGCAAGCTCGCCGAACGGAAGGCCAAGGAGAAGGACGTCCGCGACTTCGGCAAGATGATGGTGACCGACCATACGGGCGTCAACAAGCAGGCGAAAGCGCTCGTGACCAAGCTGCATGTCAAGCCCGAGGACAATCCGACCGCCGAAAGCCTCAAGAAGGAAGGCAAGGAAAACGTCGCGCACCTGAAGACCTTGAAGGGCGCCGCCTTCGACAAGGCGTACATCGATCACGAGGTCGTGTACCACCAGCAGGTCATCGACGCGATGGACAAGACGCTGATCCCGAGCGCGAAGAATCCCGAGCTCAAGGCGCTGCTCGAAAAGGTGCGACCGGCGTTCGTCGCGCACCTCGACAAGGCGAAGGCGCTCCAAGGCGAATACGGGAAGTAGGATGCGCGCCGCGCCGGCCAATCGCATGCGCGTTGCCGCGCTGCTCGTTGCCGCGAGCCTCGCGCTGATCGCAGCGACAAGCGAAGCCGCCGGCGCGACCGACCACACCGTGCACATCGACGGCTTCGCGTTCAAGCCATCGACATTGACGGTGAAGCAGGGCGACACGGTCGTGTGGCACAACACCGATCCCGTGCCGCACACCGTGACGTCGAAGTCGGGCGGGTTCGACTCGGGCAGCATCGACGCCGGTGCGACGTATCGGCTCGTCGCGAAGAAAAAGGGCCGCTTCGACTACATCTGCACGTTCCACCCGATCATGAAGGGCGAGCTCGTCGTCGAGTAGGACGTCGTTTCGCCCTGAATTCGGTTAGCGATATTGGAGCGCGACGAAGCGCCAGTGGGACTCCCCGCGCGCGAGCAGCAGCACCTTGAAGAGATCGCCCATCTCGGCGGGCGACAGCAGCTTTTGAACGGCGCTCGCAGCGTGAAGATAGGTCGCGCTCTCCGGCGCGCCGACGTCGCGCAGCAAATCGAGGATGCCGCAACCGAGGAGGAACGACGCCTGCGTCGAGAATCCCATGACATCCAGTCCCGCGCGTTCTCCTGCGTCTGCGATCGCGGTGAAATCGACGTGCGTCGTAAGGTCGGAAAGACCGGGCCACAGGAACGGATCGTCATGCACGCGATGGCGGTAATGTCCGACGAGCGTACCGGCATGCCGCTGCGGGTGGTAGTACTCGTGGCGCGCAAAACCGTAGTCGATCACAAGAAGCGCGCCGCACGCGAGGCGCCGCCCGATCGTCGTCACCAGCGCCTCGGCCGCAGGATTGACTTCGCTCGTGTAGTCGATGTCGGCGGGAAACCGCTCGCGCGCCAACGCCTCGATGCGCGGATCGTCGAAGGGGTGCTCCGTCCATGCGAGCTCGCCGCCAACGATCGTGACGCCTCGCTCGAACCATGCGCCTGCCTTGCGCGACACGATGCGCGGCGGAATCGCGTCGAGCACTTCGTTCATCACCACGACACCGTCGATCGCGTTGGGCAAAACGTCGACCCATTCGACGCGATCGAGATGCGAAGGTGAGCGCGCGGCGATCGTCGCGCGCTGCACATCGCGGAGCTGCGGGCTCACTTCGAGAATCGTGTAGCGAAGCGGTGACGCGTCCGATGCGCCAAGCGCTTCCATGAGCGATGCCGCAAGTGCACCGTTGCCGGCGCCAAGCTCGACGATCCTGCGCTCGCGGGTGGTCGCGAGAATCGGCTCGAGCTGGCGCGCGATTGCCGCGCCGTAGAGCGGCGTCAATTCCGGCCCCGTCACGAAGTCGCCCGCCTCGCCGAATTTCTCCGCACCCGCAACGTAGTAGCCAAGCGCCGGCGCGTAGAGCACGATCTCCATGTAGCGCGTGAAGGGAATGAACCCGTGCGTCCGCTCGATCTCGTCGCGAACACATTCGACGACGCGTGCGCTGTGCGCACGTGCAGTGTCGTCGGGAACCGGCAGCGAGGCGTCGACCATCGGCGTCAGAATCGGATTCGCATGCCCCTGACGTCTGTGCTAGATTGCCCCGGTTCAAAAGACCGCCAGGGCGTTGCTTGGAAGGCAGGATCGTACTGATCACCGGCGGTGCGAAGCGGGTCGGCGCGACGATCTGCCGGCGCCTGCACAAGGCAGGCGCGTCGATCATGCTGCACTATCGCGCGTCGGCCGGCGAAGCGCGCCTGTTGCAGGCGGAGCTCAACCACATACGACCCAAGTCGGTCGCGCTGATTCAGGCGGATCTTCTCGATGTCGCGAAGCTGCCGTCGCTCGTCGATCAAACGGTGCAGACGTTCGGCCGCCTCGATGCGCTCGTCAACAACGCGTCCACGTTCTACCAGACGGCTGTGGGCGAGATCGGCATCGACGACTGGACCAATCTGATCGGCACCAATCTGCAGGCGCCGCTGTTCCTGTCGCAGGCAGCGGCGCCGGAGCTGAAGAAGCACCAGGGCTGCATCGTCAACATCACCGACATGCACGTGGAGCGGCCGAAGAAGGGTTACGTGGTATACAGCGCGGCCAAGGCCGGGCTGGTTACGCTGACGCGCTCGCTGGCGCATGAACTGGCGCCGGATGTGCGGGTCAACGCGGTAGCACCGGGGCCGGTGCTGTGGCCAGAGGACAACCCGCAGTTCGACGAGGTCTACCGCCAGCGCG
>DATFCW010000448.1:0-9362 GCA_035252665.1 Casimicrobiaceae bacterium
CCGAGAGCCGCTCGAGCACCGCCTCGCCGCCGGGACGCTTCGCGTTGGACTCGTCGACCGCCATGCGAATGAACTGGTCGATCCAGGCGCTCTTGCCCGCGGCACCGGGCATGTGCAACAGGCGCGGCAACGCCGAGAGCAGCGGATTGAAAGGTCGCGCGTCGCACCCGAGGAATCCGCATACGACCATGGCGCGATCGACGCCGCCGCCATCGAGGCGCGCCGTCGTGCGCGATTCGTCGACGTGACGCAAAGCAGCCGGGCGTTCGCGCATCGCCGCCTCTTCACCGCGTTGGGTCAGCACGTACGGGAGTTGCTCGGGCCTCGGCGAAAAGAAGAACGCCTTGTCGACCTTCGACGCGCGCATCCCGGGCCCGCTCGACATTACGTGCGCATCGCCCTGCGGAAACATGATGATGTCGCCCTCGTCGAGCGTGACCGCCGTCTCGCCTGCCAGCGCGCCGAAGCATCGCCCCTGCGTGACCACGTGATACTCGATCATGTGCTCGGCACCGGGCAGGATCGCGGGCGCGATCTCGCGCGCGGCGGGCGCCTCGGCGACCCACGGCGCAATCCCTTCGACGTAGTAGAAGATCGCGCCGCGCAGACGGACCGCGCGCAGGAGTTCGGAGAGTGTATCGGCGCTCATGCTCGATTGACGTGCGGAGCCGTCGGGCAACGGCAACCGGCCTCGAAGCGGATTCGCGAGCAAGTTTTGACGACTCGCGGACGATCGTCAATGAGACATCGAACGGACAATCATCGTGTCGGCAAGCACCGGCACCATTCCTTTACATCTCGAGGAGTCAAAAATGAGCGTACCGAACGATGCCATGGCGGCGACGGTCGTTGCACCGGACCTCGCGGCGATCAAGACGCGACAGCAGGCTACGTGGGCCTCGGGAGATTACGGGATGATCGGCGTCACATTGCAGATCGTCGCCGAGTCGCTTTGCGAGGCCACCGACGTTCGCGCGGACGAGCGTGTGCTCGACGTCGCAGCCGGCAACGGCAACGCGACGCTCGCCGCCGCACGCCGTTTCGCGAACGTCACGTCCACCGATTACGTCGCGAATCTCCTCGGGCAGGGACAGCGGCGCGCGGAAGCCGAGCGCCTTTCCGTGAGGTTCGAGGTTGCCGACGTCGAAAAACTGCCGTATGCCGACGCGTCGTTCGACGTCGTGCTGTCGACGTTCGGTGCGATGTTCGCACCGGACCAGTCTCGGACAGCGAGCGAGATCATGCGCGTCGCGCGCAGCGGCGGCCGAATCGCCCTCGCCAACTGGACGCCGGAGGGATTCATCGGAGATCTCTTCCGGCTATTGGCGGTTTATGTGAAGCCGCCCGCCGGCCTCGATTCGCCGATGCTGTGGGGAACGGAGAAGCGTCTCGACCAACTCTTCGGCGCCGCGGCACGCGAGATCCGCTGCACGCGCCGCGATTTCATGTTCCGCTATCGCTCGGCCGAGCACTGGATCGAAATCTTTCGCCGCTACTACGGCCCGACGCACAAGGCGTTCGCGGCGCTCGCGCCCGATCGCCAAGGCGCGCTGCACGTTGCTCTGATCGAGCTCTTGTCGAAGCACAACCGCGCGCGCGGCGAAGGCACGCTCGTCGTGCCTGGCGAATATCTCGAGATCGTGATCGTGAAGGCATGAATGCAGGGCGGGCCGAGCGAGCGATGCGCTCCGGTATCATGATCCGTACCGATGAACGCGCTTGGCGAACCGGTCGCGGCTGGACTTCATTCGCGCACGGAACGCTCCCGCCTGCGCGAGATTCCCTACAACTACACGTCGTTCTCGGATCGCGAGATCGTGATCCGATTGCTCGGCGCGCCGATGTGGGCGCTGCTCGAGGAATTGCGCGGCGAGCGGCGAACCGGTCGCTCGGCGCGCATGCTCTTCGAGGTGCTCGGTGACATCTGGGTCGTCGAGCGCAATCCCTATCTGCAGGACGACCTGCTCGACAATCCCCGTCGGCGCAAGCTTCTCGTCGAGGCGCTGCGTCATCGCCTGAACGCGATCGATCGGCGGCGCGCGACGTACGCGAAGGACGAGCCGGATCGCGACGCGAAGGTCGGCAAGCTCCTCGACGCTGCGCGCATTGCCGTCGACCGCTTCGCGGCGTGGTTCCCCGAGACCGCGGCGCTGCGAAAGCGCGTCCTCAAGACGCTGACACGCTACACGCGCAGGGACAACATCACCTTCGACGGCCTGCAGCGCGTGTCGCACGTGACCGACGCGACCGACTGGCGCGTTGAGTATCCGTTCGTCGTGCTGCATCCCGACACCGAGGAGGAAGTGCGGGGGCTCGTGCAAGGCTGCATCGATCTCGGCTTGACGATCATTCCGCGCGGCGGCGGCACCAGCTACACCGGCGGCGCGATTCCGCTCGATCCGCGCTCGGCGGTAATCAACACCGAGAAGCTCGAGCGCCTCTCCGATGTCGAGCGCATCACGTTGCGCGGTCATGCGAGCCCGATGCCGACGATCGAATGCGGCGCCGGTGTCGTGACCAAGCGCGCGATGGACATTGCCGACGCGAACGGGCTCGTCTTCGCGTGCGATCCGACGTCGGCCGACGCGTCGTGCATTGGCGGCAATGTCGCCGTGAACGCGGGCGGCAAGAAGGCGGTGCTGTGGGGCACCGCGCTCGACAACCTCGTGTCGTGGCGCATGGTGACACCGGATGCGCAATGGCTCGAGGTGACGCGGCTCGACCACAACTTGGGCAAGATCCACGATGCGCCGCGCGCGTCGTTCGAGCTCGCGTATCTCGCCGACGACGCGAAGTCGATCGTTCGAATCGAAACGCTGACGATTCCCGGCGAGCAGTTTCGCAAGACCGGTCTTGGCAAGGACGTCACCGACAAGTTCCTCGCCGGGTTGCCGGGCGTGCAGAAGGAAGGCTGCGACGGCATCATCGTCAGCGCGCGCTTCATCCTGCATCGAATGCCGCCGGCGATCCGCACGTTCTGCCTCGAATTCTTCGGCGAGGCGCGCGAATCGACGCCGGCGATCGTCGAGATCAAGCGTTTTCTCGACGCGCGCGCCAACGCGCTTCCCGACGAGCGCGTGCTGCTCGCGGGCCTCGAGCATCTCGATTCGCGCTATGTGAAGGCCGTCGGCTATTCGACGAAGGCGAAGCGCCATGGCTGCCCGAAGATGGTGTTGATCGGCGACATCGTCGGCGAGCGCGACGATGCGGTGGCGAAAGCAGCCTCCGATGTCGTGCGCATCGCGAACGCACGTGGCGGCGAGGGATTCGTCGCCGTGTCGGCCGATGCGCGCAAAAAATTCTGGCTCGACCGTTCGCGCACGGCGGCAATCGCCAGGCACACCAACGCGTTCAAGATCAACGAGGACGTCGTCATTCCGTTGGAGCGTCTCGGCGACTACACCGATGGCATCGAGCGCCTCAACATCGAGATGTCGATCGGCAACAAGCTCGTGCTCGCCGATCGTCTCGCGACGTTCTTCGCCGACCCCGACGTCGAGCACTTGTGGCGTCCCGGCAGCGAGGCGCGGCCGACCGATGCGGAACTGGCCGCGGTGCTCGACGACGCGCGCTCGCTCGTCGCGTCGGTGCATGAGCGCTGGCAGGACCTGCTCGATCGACTCGACGAGACGTTCGCCGATCTGCAGCGTCACGCGGTCGTCGTCTCGTGGAAGAGCGAGCTTCGCGAGCCGCTCGAGCGCATCTTCGCGGGACGCACGTTCGCGCCGCTCTTCGCGCGCTGCGAGGAGATCCATCGCGCGTCGCTGCGAAGCCGCGTCTTCATCGCGCTGCACATGCACGCCGGCGACGGCAACGTGCACACCAACATCCCGGTCAACTCCGACGATTACGACATGCTGCAGCAGGCGAGCGCCGCGGTCGTGCGGATCATGGCGCTCGCGCGCGAGTTGAACGGCGTGATCTCCGGCGAGCACGGCATCGGCATCACGAAGCTCGCGTTCCTGAACGACGACGAGCTTTCACCGTTCGCGGAATACAAGCGCAAGGTCGATCCCGAGGGACGCTTCAATCGCGGCAAGCTGCTGCGCAATCAGGCGTTGCCGGCGGACCTGACGAACGCGTACACGCCGTCGTTCTCGCTGATCGGTCACGAGAGCCTGATCCTCGAGCAGAGCGCCATCGGCGAGATCACCGAGTCGATCAAGAACTGCCTGCGCTGCGGCAAATGCAAGGCGCCGTGCGCGACGCATTCGCCGCGCGCTAATCTGCTCTACAGCCCGCGCAACAAGATTCTCGCAACGTCGCTGTTAACCGAAGCGTTCCTCTACGAGGAGCAGACGCGCCGCGGCGTGTCGCTTCGCCACTTCGAGGAGTTCGGCGACGTCGCCGATCACTGCACGGTCTGCCACAAGTGCCTGAACCCGTTCCCGGTGGACATCGATTTCGGCGACGTGTCGATCGCGATGCGCAACCTTCTGCGCCGCGAAGGCAAGAAGAAGTTCAGGCCGGGCACCGCCGCGACGATGTTCTTCCTGAACGCGACCGATCCGACGACGATCAAGCTTGCCAAGGCCGCGATGATCGACGTCGGCTTTCGCGTGCAACGGCTTGCTTATGGCTTCATGAAGAACGCCGGGATCGCGCGCGCGCAAACCTCGCATCCACCGTCGACGACGGGCCGCACGCCGGTCAAGGCGCAAGTGATCCACTTCGTCAACAAACCCATGCCGAAAGAGGTGCCCAAGCGCACCGCGCGCGCGCTGCTCGATATCGAGGACCCGACGATCGTGCCGATCATTCGCGATCCGGCCAAGGTCAACGACGATTCGGATGCCGTCTTCTATTTCCCCGGCTGCGGGTCCGAGCGCTTGTTCTCGCAGGTCGGCTTGGCAACGCAGGCGATGCTCTACCACGTCGGCGCGCAATGCGTGTTGCCGCCCGGTTATCTATGCTGCGGCTACCCGCAGACGGCCGCGGGCAATCACGACAAGGGCCAGCAGATCGTCACCGACAACCGCGTGCTGTTCCACCGCGTCGCGAACACGCTGAACTATCTCGACATCAAAACGGTGATCGTGTCCTGCGGCACATGTCTTGATCAGCTTCAGAAGTACGAGTTCGACAAGATCTTTCCCGGGTGCCGTCTGCTCGACATCCACGAATACCTGGTCGAGAAAGGCGTCTCGCTTAACGGCGTCGGCGGCGTGCGCTACATGTATCACGACCCCTGCCACACGCCGATGAAGGTGTACAAGCCGCTCGCGGTGGTGAGTCAGTTGATGGGGACCGACGTGCCGCTCAACGATCGATGCTGCGGAGAATCCGGGACGCTTGCGATGACGCGTCCCGATATCTCGACGCAGGTGCGGCTACGGAAGGAAAGCGAGATACGCGCAGGCGCCGACGCGTTGCGCGCGGACGGCTTCGCCGGCAAGGTGAAGGTGCTGACCTCGTGCCCGTCGTGCCTGCAAGGACTATCGCGGTTCGAGGACGACGCGGGCACCGACGCGGACTACATCGTCGTCGAGCTCGCGAAGCACGTGCTCGGCGAATCGTGGCTTGCCGATTACGTCGGGAAGGCCAATCGGGGCGGGATCGAACGCGTCTTGGTGTAGCGCGCGAGCGCGCGCGTGTCTTCGTCGCGGAGGCCGAGGTTCATCGAGGAAGAGCATGCCGCGAGTTATCCGTTATCCGGAAGGTGACCGCGACTCCACCGCCGCTTTCAGCACGCCTTGCGCATCACGCGATGCGCCGCCGCTGCATTCGCATGCGCATCCGCGCAATCGCTGCGATGGATTGTGAAGCGTCCATCGAGCGCCGCGTTTGCGATCGCGGGTGCCGTCGGCGACAGCACGTCGGGTCCCGAGAAGATCGCGAGCGGCGCGATCAACGCAACCGCGAGATACAGGATCGACATCCAGCGGGAGAAACGCCGCGCATCGCGCTCGCCGCATGAGGGATCGATGTCGTTGGCTGCATCGGCACGATCGGGAAATCGGTTTGCTGTCATGACAGTCTCCAACATGTGCTCGAGGCGCGAGATCGTCGTTCAAAAAATCCCGCGGCGACGCTTTGTTGCATTCGGCCTGGAGTCCTGGGCGCGTCGCCGCGGGTGGAGGCAACTTGTCGCGCCGGTCGGCCTCGCGGCATCGCGGGGCCATCGCTTGCAAGACTAGTCGTCCGAACGCGACCGGACAGCCGAAAAATTCCGCACCCGAGTGCGGAAAATTCACTACCGAAAAGCCGCTCATCGGATTGTGGCGATGCCATGCATGCCGGGCATCAGCCGCCATGCTATAAGCATGAAATTGCTCTTCCTGGCGCGATCTAGACCACGGATCGCCGAACACGTGCGTCTTGTAACGTTTTGTTTGTGACAGCGCGCGGCGGAGCCAACGTTTTCGGAGGTCGATCATGCAGGACGTGGCGCTCGACACGCCCACCGGCGAAAAGCCACCCAGGCCGGATCTCGAAGCAGAGACGCAGTCGCGTTCCGCCGACGAGCCGGCGGCGAACAACGCCGACGCCGCCGTCGACGAGCAAGGCGGCGAGTCGACCGAGCTCCCCGAGCTCGCGTTCACCGATGCCGTGGGCGCTGCGATATGGATGCGGGCGCTACCGCTCGCGAACGTCGCACAAGCCTACGACGCGCTGCTCGAGCAGCTTCAGGCGCTGACCGCGTCGGACATCGGTCCGCGCGATCGCGCGACGATCGCGGAGCTCGCGCGCGAGCCGGTCGCGCATCTGCATACCGAGCTGTCGCGCCGATATGCGGGCAAGCCTCAGCCTCTCGACGAAAGGGAAGCCGAAGCGGCCGATCAGGCGATCGTGCTTTGGCAGGCGCTGTGGATCCAGTACTCGGTATGCCTGCGGCCGCTGCTCGAGGGCCGGACCGAGTTGAAAGGCGTCAAGGCGAAGCTCCTGCAGCGCGCGCTTTACGTCGGCAAGCAGCTCATTGTCGTTCACGCGCTGGCGCGTCGCGTGCCGGGCGCGGAGTTGTGGCAGGAGCTGCATGCGTACTACCGGCTCGCTGAAATGCTCGACTGCGCAATGACGAAGGTCTCCGATCCGCTGATGCCGGATGCCGAAGGTCTTTCGTGCTATTCGACGTACAGCCATGCGTTGCTCCTCGCGCTTGCCGATCCGTATTCATTGACGGTGCGCCAGATCGAGCTCGTCGATCGCTGGCTCGACCAATGGGCGCGCAAGGTTTTCCCATACGCGAAGCAGCGCGAGACCGAAGGACCGGTGATCCTGATCGATCTCGAGGCGCCGCACGGCGCGGTGCTGATCGCGACGGCGGTCGCGGCGCAGGGCTCATCGCTGCGCTTCGGTTATCCGGCGAAGCTCGCGACCAGCGTGCGTGGTCGTGTCAAGCGTCTTGCAACCGGCACGCCGGCGTCGGCTTTGCGGCTTGGCGAAGACGTGACCGCCGATGCGGCCACGGCGCTTTTGACGCATCTCGACGCCAGGTGGTATCGCATTGCGGGCAGTGCTCAACGCAAGCGCTCGCGCGCGATCGAGATTGCCGCCGGCGGCATCGAGGCCGCGTACTTCCGCGTAGGCGGCCGCTCGTTCCAGCACGTCGATCCGCTCGGTCGCGACACCGACCCGACGAAGTATTTGCAAACCGTGGGCGGCATCTCGGACTTCGACCGCCGCCGCGAGCAGGCCGAGCGCACGTGGCCATGGGAGAAGTGGTACGGCACGAGCGACTGGCGCGAGGCGGCCGTCCGTCATCAAGGGGCGGGCGCGTATCACTGGTTTCTCGATCAACTGGTCGTCGTGCGCGACGAGGGCGAGACGCGACTCGGCTATGTGTCGCGCGTCGCCGTCGACGCCGATGGAGCGCTCGCCGTGTCGATCAAGTTCTGGACGGGTGCGCCGAAGGTGTTCGGCGTGCGTATCGTGAACCCGAACAAGACGGAAGAAGCACCGGTCGCCGCGCTGATCCTCACCGAAAGCCCCGAGGAGCCAACGACGCTCGTGATGTCGCCGCGCGCGTTCATCGCTAACCGGGTCATGCGCTGCAACGAGCCCGGCCCGGTGCGCAAGTTCAAATTGACGCGCATCGTGCAGCGTGGCGGCGACTTCGAGCGGGTGGAGTTCGAGGGGGTCGATCCGGAGTTTTAGCGAAGGGCCGCGCGCTACGACTCAGGGACCAGGGAGCGCCGTCGCAATGCGACGGTCACAGTGCTAGCGTGGGAAGGCGTGTGCCGGCGCCTTTTCGCTGACCGCGGCACGTTGCTGCCGCTTTGCTCCCTGAATCCCGGACCCTGGTCCCTTTCGATGCCCAACCTCCTCGCCTCCGCAACTTCTCCCTACCTCCGCCAGCACGCCGACAATCCCGTCCACTGGCGTTCCTGGAGTGAGGAGGCGCTCACTCTCGCGAAGCGCGAGAACAAGCCGATCCTGCTGTCGATCGGTTACGCCGCCTGCCATTGGTGTCATGTGATGGCGCACGAATCGTTCGAGGATCCCGCCGTCGCGGCAGTCATGAACGAGCGCTTCGTCAACATCAAGGTCGACCGCGAGGAGCGCCCCGACCTGGACCAGATCTACCAGACCGCGCATGCGCTTCTGACGCGACGCTCGGGCGGTTGGCCGCTCACGGTATTCCTGACGCCCGACGGCGCGCCGTATTACGCGGGCACTTACTTCCCGCGCGAACCGCGCTACGGCATGCCGGGATTTCTCGACATCCTGCCGCGCATCGCCGACGCGTATTACGAGCAGGGACCGGCGATCGCCGAGCAGGGCGAACGGTTGTCGCGCGCGCTCGATGCGCTCGAGCCCGATGCGCCCGCGAACGATGTTCCGACCGAAGCGCCGGCGCGCGATCTTGCTCGGCTCGAACACGCGTTCGATCCTGTCGACGGCGGATTCGGCGGTGCGCCGAAGTTCCCGCATGCGGCGGAGCTCGACTTCTGCCTGCGCGCGGCGCATCGCGGCGACGATCAGGCGCGCACGATCGTCCGCACGTCGCTTGCGCGCATGGCTGCGGGCGGCATCTGCGATCAGCTCGGCGGCGGCTTCTGCCGCTACAGCGTCGATGCGCATTGGACGATTCCGCATTTCGAGAAGATGCTCTACGACAACGCGGCGCTGCTCGCGCTCTACGCCGATGCGTCGCGCGCGCTTCGCGATTCCGAATTTGCGACGGTGGCGCGAAGCATCGTCGGCTGGCTCGTGCGCGAGATGCGTGCGCCAGACGGCGCGTTCTGGTCGAGCCTCGACGCGGACAGCGAAGGCGTCGAGGGCAAGTTCTACGTGTGGACGCGCGAGGAAGCCCGCTCGGCCTTGACCGAGAACGAGTGGGCGGCGGCGGCGCCGTATTTCGGTCTCGACGGCCCTGCCAATTTCGAGGACCATGAATGGAACCTGCGCATCGCGGTGTCGAT
>DATFCW010000449.1:0-9066 GCA_035252665.1 Casimicrobiaceae bacterium
ATTCTCCCGGCACGCCGGCCGCGCCGCCGCGTACCCTTCCTTGAAGGGGCCGCCCCCGGCCCCATGTAGACCGATGAGTTCAATACCCGAGGCACGCATGCCCAACGACAACTCCCTCCCGGCCGGCATCACGACGCTTCCGCTGCTTCCATTGCGCGACGTCGTCGTGTTCCCGCACATGGTGATCCCGCTCTTTGTGGGTCGCCCGAAGTCGATCAAGGCGCTCGACGCCGCGATGGACGCCGGCAAGCACATCCTGCTCGTCGCGCAGAAGCAGGCGTCCAAAGACGACCCGACCGCGGCCGACCTCTACGAGATCGGCAGCGTCGCGACCGTGCTGCAGATGCTGAAGCTGCCCGACGGCACGGTGAAGGTGCTCGTCGAAGGCACGCAGCGCGCGCATATCCGCAACATCGACGAAAGCGGCGAATACCTGTCGGGACACACGCAGCCGATCCCCGGCGATCCCGGCACGGCGCACGAAGTCGAGGCGATGCGTCGCGCACTGCTCACGCAGTTCGACGCGTACGTCAAGCTCAACAAGAAGATTCCGCCCGAGATCCTGACATCGATGTCGGGCATCGACGACGGCGGTCGCCTCGCCGACGCGATCGCGGCGCATCTGCCGCTAAAGCTCGAGCAGAAGCAGCAGATCCTCGAGATGAGCGACGTCGGCAAGCGCCTCGAGCATTTGCTCGGCGTCCTCGAAGGCGAGGTCGACATCCTGCAGGTGGAGAAGCGCATCCGCGGCCGCGTGAAGCGGCAGATGGAGAAGAGCCAGCGCGAGTACTACCTGAACGAGCAGGTGAAGGCGATCCAGAAGGAGCTCGGCGAAGGCGACGAGAACGCCGACCTCGAGGAGATGGAAAAGAAGATCAAGGCCGCCAAGATGTCGAAGGAGGCCGAAGTCAAGGCGATCACCGAGTTGAAGAAGCTGCGGATGATGTCGCCGATGTCCGCCGAAGCAACCGTCGTTCGCAACTACGTCGATACGTTGCTTGGCTTGCCGTGGCGCAAGAAGAGCAAGATCAGCAAGGACCTTGCGAACGCGGTGAAGGTGCTCGATGCCGACCACTACGGCCTCGAGAAGGTCAAGGAGCGCATCGTCGAATATCTGGCGGTGCAGCAGCGCGTCGATCGGTTGAAGGGTCCGATCCTCTGCCTCGTCGGTCCGCCAGGCGTCGGCAAGACGTCGCTCGGTCAGTCGGTTGCAAAGGCAACGGGACGCAAGTTCGTGCGGATGAGCCTCGGCGGCGTGCGCGACGAAGCCGAGATTCGCGGGCATCGGCGCACCTACATCGGCTCGATGCCGGGCAAGATCCTGCAGAACATGACGAAGGTTGCGGTCCGCAATCCGCTGTTCCTGCTCGACGAAGTCGACAAGATGGGACAGGACTTCCGCGGCGATCCGTCATCGGCGCTGCTCGAAGTGCTCGATCCCGAGCAGAACAACACGTTCGTCGATCACTACGTCGAGGTCGAGTACGACCTCTCGGACGTGATGTTCGTCGCGACGGCGAACACGATGAACATTCCCGCGCCGCTGCTCGATCGGATGGAGGTGATTCGTCTTTCCGGCTACACCGAAGACGAGAAGATCGCGATCGCGAAGCAGTACCTTCTGCCAAAGCAGATCAAGAACAATGGCCTCAAGCCCGAGGAGCTGCACGTCGCCGAAAGCGCATTGCGCGACATCGTGCGTTACTACACGCGCGAATCGGGTGTGCGCAACCTCGAGCGCGACATCAGCAAGATCTGTCGCAAGGTGGTGAAGGCGCTTTTGCTGAGGCAAAGCGAAGGCAAGGCGCGGAAGGCGCGTGGACCGGTCGAGGTCAACTCGAAGAACCTCGACAAGTATCTCGGCGTGCGCCGCTTCACGTACGGCATCGCCGAACGCCGCAACCAGGTGGGGCAGGTCACGGGACTCGCGTGGACCGAGGTCGGCGGCGACCTGCTGACCATCGAATGCGTCGCGTTACCCGGCAAGGGCAAGACGACGTCGACCGGCAAGCTCGGCGACGTGATGAACGAATCGATCGCGGCTGCGCTCTCTGTCGTGCGTCACCGCTCGAAACAACTCGGCATCGCGCCCGACTTCTACACCAAGACCGACCTCCACATCCACTTGCCCGAAGGCGCGACGCCCAAAGATGGCCCGTCCGCGGGAACCGCGATTGCAGCGTCGATGGTGTCGACGCTCACCGGCATCCCGGTACGCTGCGACGTCGCGATGACGGGCGAGATCACGCTCCGCGGTGAAGTGCTGCCGATCGGGGGCTTGAAGGAAAAGCTCCTCGCGGCAGGACGCGGCGGCATCAAAACGGTGCTGATCCCGGAAGAGAACGTGAAGGATCTCGTCGAGATTCCTGACGAGATCAAGAATCGTCTCGACATCCATCCGGTGCGCTGGATAGAGCAGGTGCTGGAGCGCACGCTCGAGCGCCAGCCCACGCCGATCGTCGAGGAAGCGGAGAAGACCGAAGCGGCGGTGCCGCCTGCACCGGCGGCGCCCGACGACAAGAGCGCGGTCATCAAGCACTGATCGTTCCCGCGGAAGCGGGAACGATCCGGCTCGCTGCGCGAGGCGGCGCGCGAGCAATCGCGGCGACGCGTGTCACGCAAGCCTTGACACCGCGAAAACGCGAGCGCTATAAAGACCGGACCGCGCAGCGATCGCGTGCGCGAGGCAAACAGAACGGCGAGAGTCGTCATCTCGCGCGCCGCATTCCATCTCGAAAGGACGTTCCCGTGAACAAATCGGAAATGATCGACGCGATTGCGCGTCACGCCGACATCTCGAAGGCCGCCGCGGGGCGCGCCCTCGACGCAACGGTCGGCGCGATCAAGACGTCGCTTCGCAAGGGCGACATCGTCACGCTGGTCGGATTCGGCTCGTTCTACGTCGGCAAGCGCAGCCCGCGCGCGGGCCGAAATCCGCGCACTGGCGACGCGATCAGGATCCAGGGTGGAAAGGTGCCGAAGTTTCGCGCTGGCAAGGCGTTGAAGGATGCGCTAAACTAACCTGTTTCGCCCGGGTGCTTAGCTCAGGTGGTAGAGCGTCGCCCTTACAAGGCGAATGTCGGCGGTTCGATCCCGTCAGCACCCACCATCCGCTGGCGGGAATCGCGTACGACAGGACAGTTTAGGGTCAGAGACGAAACTCGGGCTACGCCATGGCGATCGTACGCCGCGTGCACGAGTTTCATCTCCGACGCTAAATTGGGTGTGCGGCATCCGGAGTGGTAGTTCAGTTGGTTAGAATACCGGCCTGTCACGCCGGGGGTCGCGGGTTCGAGTCCCGTCCACTCCGCCAGCTACCGACAAGGGCGAACGCGAGTTCGCCCTTGTTCACATTCGGGCAAGGCCCGACAAGGTAATCGCGTCATGTTCGATCTTCTCCACAAGCACAAGACCGTCGCTCAGACGATCCTCGCTCTGGTCACGCTGCCGTTCGTGTTCTTCGGTACCTATCAATACTTCACCGGCCGCGGCGATGAGCAGACGGTCGCGAACGTCGGCGGCAACAAGGTCTCGCAACAGGACTTCGACGAGGCAATGCGCGACCAGCAGCAGCGCATGCGTCAGGCGCTCGGCGCGAACTTCGACGCCGACACATTCGACACGCCGCAGGTGCGCTATGCGCTGCTCGAGCAACTCGTCAACCAGCGGCTGCTCGAAAACGAGGCGCGCGCGGGCCACTTCCGCGTGACCGACGCGCAACTCGCGCAATTCATCGCGAGCCTTCCGCCGTTCCAGGAGAACGGCAAGTTCTCACCCGAGCGCTACAAGGAGGTGCTTGCGGCGCAGGGCATGACGCCGCTTGGCTTCGAGCAACGCGTGCGCGGCGATCTCGTGCTGTCGCCGCTGCAGGACCCGATCGTCAACGGCAGCTTCGCCGCGCATTCGTCGGTGGCGCGCTATCTCGCCCTGCTCGATCAGAAGCGCGAGGTCGCGATCGCGCAGATTCCCGCCGAGCCGTTCGAGAAGTCGATCAAGCTCAGCGACGAGGACGTGAAATCGTTCTACGACAAGAACCAGAAGGCGTTCGAGACGCCGGAGATGGCGAAGATCGACTACGTGCTTCTGACGCAGGACGCGATCGCCGACAAGGTCAAGATCGATCCCGCCGAGGTGAAACAGGCCTACGAGGCGAACGCGAAACAGTACACGACGGCCGAGGAGCGGCGCGCTTCGCACATCCTGATTGCCGTCAAGAAGGACGCGCCGCAAGCCGAAAAGGACGCGGCGAAGAAGAAGGCCACCGAGATCGCTTCGATGGCGCGCGCGAAGCCCGATTCGTTCGCCGAGCTCGCGAAGCAATATTCGCAGGACCCGGGTTCCGCGGCGCAGGGCGGCGATCTCGGCTCGTTCGCGCGCGGCGCGATGGTGAAGCCGTTCGAAGACGCGGTCTTCGCCGCCAAAGTCGGCGACATCGTCGGCCCGATCGAAACCGACTTCGGCTATCACGTGATCAAGGTGACCGGCATTACGCCGCCGCACGTGCAGTCCTTCGACGAGGTGAAGGGCCGCATCGAAGCCGATTTGCGGCGCCAGAAGGCTGCGCAGAAGTTCGCTTCCGAGGCGGACCAGTTCCAGAATCTGGTCTACGAGCAGGCCGATTCGCTCGCGGGCGCGGCGAAGGCGCTCGATCTCAAGGTCGAGACGACGCCGTTCGTGACGCGCGACAAGGTGAAGGCGATCGCGATGGGCAGCGACAAGTTCGTGAATGCGCTGTTTTCGCCGGAGTCGGTGCAGGGCAAGCGCAACACCGAAGCGATCGAAGTCGGCCCGAACGCATTGATGGCGGGACGCATCGTCGAATACAAGCCGGCTGCGCCGAAGCCCTTCGACGAGGTGAAGGACGAGATTCGCCAGCAGTTGACCAAGGCGCGTGCAAGCGAAATGGCGGCGAAGACGGGACGCGAGAAGCTCGCGCTGCTCGCCGCCGGCAAGGACGCGGGGGTCACGTTCGACAAACCCGTCACCGTTGGGCGTAACCAGGTGCAACCGGGCATCACCGCCGTGGCGCTCAAGGACATCTTCGAAACGGGCGATCGCAAGCTGCCCGCATACACCGGCGCGCCGAACGAGCGTGGCGGCTTCTCGATCTATCGCGTCGACAAGGTGATCGACGCACCACCGGCCGATGCGACGAAAGTCGACGCTGCATCCGCGCGCGTCGGCAGCGAAATCGGGCGCGAGTTGATGAACGCATATCTGGCGGGACTCAAGGCCGACACGAGCGTGAAGATCAACGAAGCGATGCTGGAGAAGAAGCAGCAGTAAGACCAGGTTGGGCTCGGAGACGAGACTCGCGAGCAGTGCGCCGATCGCGATGCCATCACGCCGAGTTCCGTCTCTGACCCCAAACTGGTTCGATACCTCCCCGACCGGGCAGTAGACGCCCCGCACTTGCGTTCGCATCATCGGATCTCCAACTTTGCGGAGATCACGATGAACGAAGCCTCCCATTCCCCGCTTGCCGCGCTGTCGGGCGCGATCGCGACCATCGTGCGCAACGCGCATCCGTCGATTGTCGCGGTGCGCTCTCGCGGCGCGCGCGCAAGCGGTTTCATCTGGCGTCCCGGTCTTGTCGTCACCGCCGACGAACCGCTCGCGGACGAAGGACCGATCGAGGTCACGCTTGCTACGGCTGAGCGCGTGGCGGCAACCGTCAAGGGACGCGATGCATCGACCGACATAGCGTTGCTGCATATCGACGCGCCGCCGGCAGCACCGGTGCACCTCGTTTCAAGTCCTGTCGAGACCGGTTCGCTCGCGATCGTCGTCGTCGGCGCCGGCGGCAACGCGATTCCCGCGCTCGCGCTCGTCACGCACGCGGGGCCGGCGTGGAAGAGCATGCGCGGCGGTGCCATCGACGCGCGAATCGAAATCGAGGCGGCGCTGCGCAATTCGGCGCAAGGCGCGCTCGTCGTCGATCCCGAAGGCCGCGCGATCGGCATGGCGGTGTTCGGTCCGCGGCGACGCGTGCTGGTCATTCCCGCGGCGACGATCGACCGGGTCGCGGCAACGCTCGATGCGCACGGCAAGATTGCGCGCGGCTATCTCGGGCTCGCCTTGCAATCGGTTCGAATCGGAAGCGATGCCGTTGGTGCGATAGTGATGAGCGTCGACGACGACGGTCCGGGTGCGAAAGCCGGCATTCGCCAGGGTGACGTGATCGAGCGCTTCGACGAACGCGCGCTCGAAGGCGTCGCCTCGCTCGTGCGCGAGCTCGGTTCCGAAAGCGTCGGCAAGCGCGTTCGCGTCGCGGCGCGCCGCGCCGGCGAGCCGATCGCGTTCGACGTCACGATCGGCACGAGGCCCGACGCTTGATGCTCGACGGCACGGGCGATCCGATCGTCGTCGGCATCGCGATCGACGATCCGCTGCTCGCCGATCGCGTCGCATCGATCCTCGGCGTTGTCGATGGCGTGCGCCTCGTTGCACGAGGCGAGCACGCGGACGTCGTCGTCGTCTCGTCCGTCGAGGCAACGCTAGCGCAGCGCACCGACGATACCCAGGCGACGGAGCGATCGATGGCCGCACCGCTGACGCCGCGCGAGCGCGAGGTGCTCGCACTTCTCGCCGAGGGGGCGTCGAACAAGACGATCGCAAGGCGGCTCCGCATCTCGGTGCACACCGCGAAATTCCACGTCGGATCGCTGCTCGACAAGCTCGACGCAAGCGGCCGCACCGACGCGGTCGCGCATGCCGCGCGCCTCGGCGTCATCGAGCTGTGAGAAGGATGACGCGATGAACGCGCGCGCACCGATCGATCTCGCCGACGAAGCGCCGCTCGACGCGTATTCGCGCATCGTCGCGCGGATCGCGGATGACGTCGGTCCCGCCGTGGTTCGCGTCGATGCCGCACGCAACGGCCGCAGGGGCGGCATGGGCTCGGGCGTCGTCATTGCCGGCGACGGACTCGTCCTTACGAACAGTCACGTCGTCGCGGGTACGCGTCGGGTGAGAGTCACCCTGGCCGAAGGGCATGTGAGCGACGCAGACGTGATCGGCGACGATCCCGACACCGATCTCGCGCTCCTGCGCGGGGAGTTGCCGCACGGCGCGCAGGTGGCGATCCTTGGCGATTCGAAGACGCTGCGCCGCGGCCATCTTGTCGTCGCGATCGGCAATCCACTCGGATTCGAGTCGACGGTCACCGCCGGCGTCGTGTCCGCGCTCGGTCGCTCGCTACGTTCCCAGAACGGTCGCTCGATCGACGATGTGATTCAAACCGATGCAGCGCTGAATCCTGGAAGCTCGGGTGGGCCGCTCGTGTCGTCCGAAGGTCTCGTCGTCGGCATCAACACCGCCATGGTGGGCGGAGCGCAGGGATTGTGCTTCGCCGTATCGAGCAACACCGCGCGCTTCGTGCTGACCGAGTTCCTCGCGCACGGTCGCGTGCGGCGCGCGCACCTTGGCATATCGGCTTACACGTTGCCGCTGCCGCGCAGGCTCGCGCTTGCGATAGGCTCCGCCGAACAGGCCGTGCGGATCGGCGAAGTCGAACCGAAGAGTCCTGCCGAGCACGCCGGCCTTCGCAGCGGCGACATCATCGTCGCGGTCGATGGCCATTCGGTGACCGGCGCCGATGATCTGACGCGCCTGCTCGACGCGACACGGATCGGTCGTTCGATCGTCGTCACGCTGGTTCGTAACGGCCGCGTCGAACGCGTCGATGTGATGCCGCGCGAGCGATCCCCGTACCGGTCAATTACAGGCGAGCCCGTTCGAGCCGGTGAGGCGGGTCCATGATCGCTCGCCATCGCCGCTCGGCACCGGCGGCGCCAGGCCGGCGCGCGCCGCATAGGTGAAGTGCATCGACGTGCAATCGGGAAACGACAGCGTGATGCTGCCCCACGGCGATTGCGTCGACGAAGCGCCGAACTGGCCGGCGAAGCCTCCGTCGTTGAAATACGAAAGCGGCACCTCCACGGAGCGGTCTCCCGGAGACAGCGTGGCAGCGCCAAAGAGCCAGAATGGCTTGCCATTCGTGTCGTAGCTGAACCACGCGACCGACGTGTAACGCCGCGGCGGCATGTCGGCCACGATGGACTGATCGCCGACATCGACGACGATGCCTTCTCCCGCGTGCGCGGCGTCGAAATAGTTGCCGGCGTTGTAGCCGGTGATCGGCATCGGCAAACCCGCGTCGGGATAAACGCTCGCGTCGTAGGCGGGAATCGAGACGACGATCGGAGACGGTAGCGGATCGATGCCGTCCGCCGCCGAATTGGGAATCGTGACCTCGATCGCGGCGTTGAAATCGAACCTCGATCCTCGCACGCCGGGCAGCAATGCAGGCGGCGCGAGAATGCCCGGGTAGTCGCTCGCCTGCGGGACGTTGTCGACGACGAGCGTGATCGCGGTTTCGATGATCGCGCCGGGCAGCAGCGTCGAATCGCGAGTATTCGGCTCCTGCGCGAGCCGAATCGATCCTTCGGCCGCGCCCTGGCGCGCGAGGATGCCGTATTGCGCCGGAAATTCCACCACGCGTGACGGATCGGCGTTCAGCACACGGGAGATGCGCAGGAGCAGCGCCGATTTGCCGCCTTCGCATGCGACGCGCCAGAAGATGAAGTCGACCGCCTCGAAGCCGCTGAACTCCAGCGTGTCGCGTGCAAGCGAGGCGAGCATCGTCGGCTGCACGTACGTGGGGCCCGATGGCAGGTCGGTCAGCGGCGCCGAAAGGCAGCTCGGCGGATACGCGCGAACGATCGGCGTTACCGGGCCGCTCGTCACGGCGACTGCGACATTGGATGCAGCGAATGCGATGAGGGCGAGTCCGATGGTTTTGTACATGGCGCGCGAGTCTACAAGAGGTCGGCGATCGTCGGGCATCGTCTGAGGTCGGCGTTTTGTTTCATTTGTTTCGCGAACCGCTCGTCCACGGATGCGCTACGCTATCGCGTACCGATACGCACGAAAATCGCCATGAGCACCTATCGCGCGCCGCTTGCGGACATGCAGTTCGTGATGAACGAGGTCGCTGGCCTGTCGCAAATCGCGATGCTCCCTGGGTACGAGGATGCGACACCGGATACGGTCGCGGCGGTGCTC
>DATFCW010000450.1:0-16283 GCA_035252665.1 Casimicrobiaceae bacterium
GATCGGCCCGAACGGATCGGGGAAGACGACCTTCTTCAACGTGTTGACGGGCCTTTATCGTCCGCACGCCGGCCGCGTGGAATTCGCGGGTCGCGACATCACCGGGCTATCACCACAGCAGATCTGCCGGATCGGCATCGCACGCACGTTTCAGCGCTCGCGGCTGTGCCTGCCACTTACGGTGCTCGACAACGTCCTGATCGGCAGCCATCCGCGCCTCGATAATGGTGTCGCGTTCAACGTCTTTCGGCGGCGCGCGCTTCGACATCAGTTCGAGGAGAGCGTCGAGACATCGCGGCGGCTGCTCGCGACGTTCAATCCGGACCTCGCTGCGCGGTTGTTCGACGCGGCCGCCACGCTCGACATGATCGATCGGCGGCGCGTCGAGATCTGTCGCGCGCTCGTGAATGCGCCGAAGCTCCTGCTGCTCGACGAACCGTCGGCGGGCATGACGCACGCCGAGACGCGCGAGCTGATGGACGACATCCTGCAGATCCGCGCGTCGAGCAGCGCGCTCACGATCGTCATCATCGAGCACGAGATGAACGTGATCGAGCGAATGACGCAGCGTTGCGTCGTGCTGAACTACGGCGAAAAGATCGCCGAAGGGCCGTTCCGCGCGGTGGCGTCCGATCGCGCCGTGCAGGAAGCCTACCTTGGACAGGCGGTCACCACGTAGGGCGCCGCATTGAGTCCCTCGCTCGACGTCGAAGGCCTTTGCGCCGGCTACGATCGCGCCGACGTGCTGATCGACGTCGGCATCACTGCGCGTGCCGGCGAGATCACCTGCATCCTCGGCTCGAATGGCTCCGGCAAGACGACGCTCGTGCGCTCGATCCTCGGTCTGACACCGCCACGGCGCGGCCGCATCGTGTTCGGCGGCGTGGACATCGCCGGCATGCCGACGCATCGCGTCATCGCACTCGGCATTGCATGCATTCCCGAGGGGCGCAGGGTGTTTCCGAAGCTCACGATCGAGGAGAACCTGCGCGTCGGCGCCTATCGCGAGGCAAACGAAGCGACGATCCGCACGCGGCTTCGCGACGTCTACCGGATCTTTCCTCGTCTCGAGGAGCGGGTCACGCAACTCGCCGGAACGATGTCGGGCGGCGAGCAGGCGATGCTGTCGATCGGGCGCGGCCTCATGGCGGCGCCCCGGATGTTGCTCGTCGACGAGCCGTCGCTCGGCCTTTCGCCGCGCTTCGTTACGCAGAATTTCGACGTCATCCGGCGCATCAACGCCCAGGGCGTCACCGTGCTGCTCGTCGAGCAGAATGCGCACCAGACGCTGGCAATCGCCGATCGCGGATACGTGCTGTCGAAAGGGCGGGTCGTGGCCGAAGGCAGCGCCGCCGAGCTTCGCGGCAACGAGGAAGTGCGCCGCGCCTATTTCGGGTGACGCTCGCTTCGAGCAACGCAAAAACGAAACGACCGGCGTGGAAGGCCGGTCGCGGGGAGCTGGTAGGCGCGATTGGACTCGAACCAACGACCCCCACCATGTCAAGGTGGTGCTCTAACCAGCTGAGCTACGCGCCTGATGCGAGCGACATTGTAGCGTAAACGCGTGCGCGGCGGACTTGCGATGTCTCGCGCATTGCAATCATCATTTCCACACATTTGTCAGCACACGCAGGTAGTTGCGGCCGAGGATCTTGCCGATGTCCATTGCGCTTCGGCCGCGCGCGAGCAAGCCGACGACGACATTGCGAAGCTCGCTGCGCGTCGCGAATCCTTCGAGGCCGAGTGCGCCGTATTGCGCACCACGCGTCACTTCCGGGTAGTACCAAGGCGTCGCCCAGTTGGTCTTCGTCTTGCCATCGAACCAGTCGGTGGCGAGGCTCACATGGTCGACGCCGACCATGTCGATCACGTAGTCGAAATGGTCGAGATAATCGTTAAGCGCCGGTCGCCGGTCGATGCGAATGAACGGCGCATACGCGGTGATGCCGACGACGCCGCCTTTCGAAGCGACCGCCCTGATCTGCTCGTCGGTGACGCAGCGCGGATTGTCGGTGATTGCGCGCACCGCTGTGTGGGAGATGACGATCGGCTTCGTCGATTGGGCCACCGCATCGAGCGTCGTCCGGATGCCGACGTGCGAGCAGTCGACGAGAATGCCGAGTCGATTGCATTCGCGTATGACCTGCATGCCGTAGTGCGTAAGGCCGCGATTCTCGGGTTCGAGACAACCGTCGCCGAGCAGGTTGCGCTCCATGTACGTGAGCTGGAGCGAGCGCAGCCCGAGCTTGTGCAAAAGGCGCAGCCGCTCGCGCTCGGCGCCAATGCAACTGGGACTCTGAATGCCAAGGATGATGCCGAGCTGTCCGTTGCGCTTTGCTTCGAAGAGGTCCTCGACGCGCTCGACGTGCCGAACCTTCGGCGACATCTCGAAGTTCAGCAGATTCTCGTAGATCGCCCGCTGTACCTGCTCCCACGTCGGCGTGTACGACGGTTCGGAAACGAGCGTCACGTGCAGCGCGCTCCAACCGTCGCGGACGAGGCTCTCCTCGTAGGTTCCGCTCGCGACATGCGGCGTCGGATGCACGACCGCGCCGCCGAGCGTGTCGATCACGATCGACTCCGAGAGGATTTGCGTCGCCTCGGCTTCCCGGTTCGTCATTGGATGCTTTGGGTGATGTGGCGTCTTCGCGTGGCGGCGCGCGGGGACGGCTCGCTCATGAGCGCATCGACCGCGCCGCGGTCCATCCCCGGCAGCACGAGGGCGATGAAGTCGTACATATAGCTCGTCACGTAGCTGTTGCGGTGGATGCCGATCGTCGTCATGCTCGACTCGAAGAGCGGGCTCGCGTCGAGCAATCGCAGGCGGGGCCGATCGGATTTCTCGAACGCGATCGACGCTATGAGGCCAATGCCCAAACCCGCGCTGACATAGGTCTTGATGATGCGCGGATCGGTCGACGTGAGCACGACGCGCGGCGTCAGGCCCGCCGCCTCGAACGCGCGCTGAATCTTCGATCCTTTCCGAAAGGCGAAATCGTAGGTGACGAGCGGATAGCGCGCGATCGCGGTAAGGTCGAGTCGCCGCAGCCGAAGCAGCGGATGACGAGGCGGCGTAATGACGCAGCGATGCCAGGGCTCGCCGGGCAACATCGCGAGGTCGGGGAATGTCGCCACGACTTCGGTCGACAGGCAAAGCGTCGCTTCGCCGCGATGCACGCGCTCGGCAGCTTCGAAAGGACTGCACGGATGGATGCTCAGGCGCACCTTGGGGTGGCGCGCCATGAACGTACGCACCACGGCGGGCAATGTCACGTGCGCCTGCGTATAGGTTGCCGCGACGACGAGATCGCCTTCGGCATCGCGCCCGGCATCGCCGGCGACGCGACGAAGGTTCTCGCCGTCCGCGATCATCCGCTTGGCGATCGCGTGCACTTGCTCGCCCGCGCGCGTGAGCGCGACGAGGCGCTTGCCGCGCCGCACGAACACGTCGAAGCCGAGCTCGTCCTCGAGGAGACGGATGTGGTGGCTGACGCCCGGTTGCGACGTATACAGCGTACGCGCCGCTTCGGTGACGTTCATGTCCTGGCGGACGACTTCGACCAGGTAGCGCAATTGCTGGAGCTTCATCGCTCGTGGAGCGGGTTGCCTTATCAAAAATCGTGATTATGACAGCCGATCTCTTTCCTTGGCCTTGATAAGCGTTCCCGTTACGATCCGAGGCAGCGTCGGCTGCCGCCTGTGGCGACGCCGAGCCGGGCGAGCGGCTATGCCCGCCCGTCGACGATCGACATCTGCCGAGGAGCTTTCGCAATGATTCTTCGCGTCGTGCATGGCGCCGTCCCGCCCGAAAAGCGGGAAGCATTCATCAAATTCATCAACGATCAACTGGCGCCGGCCATCCGGAAGATGCCTGGGTGCCACTTCATTTACGTCGCCGAGTGCGTCGAGAAGCATCACGAGCACGAGGTGATCTATGTGAGCGGCTGGGACTCCGAGGAAGCGTGCGAGGCGATGGATACCACGTCGGTCTACAAGGGCGCAGCATCGATGGCCAAGACCTTCTACACGCACCGTTATCATGACGGCGCGCTGCACATCCACTACCGGACGTTCGCGGCGCTCGCGTAACCTGCCGCGCGGTGGGGGAAGATCCTAGCCCGGGAGGTTTCGCGTCGCCCGGAACCGGCATAAGGAGATCGCCATGAAGCGCGCACTTTCCCTGGCTGTGCTGCTCGTCCTCCTGGCCTTGCATCCCGGGATGTCGCGGGCCGAGGTGGGCGAGGTCACGATCGCGCAACAGTACGGGATGGCGTACCTGCAGTTTCTCGTGATGCAGCGCGATCACCTGGTTGCGAAGCATGCGAAGGCCGCGGGCTTGGGCGACATCAAGGTGACGTGGCACAAGTTCTCGGCGAGCAACATCATGTACGACGCCGTGCTGTCGGGCGATCTTCAGATCGCCTCGGGCGGCTTGACGCCGCTGATCACGATCTGGGCGCGCACGCGCGACAACTACAAGGTGCACGGGCTTTCGGCGATGAACGCGATGCCGCTTTTGCTCAACACGCGGGAGCCGGACGTGAAGTCGATCAAGGACTTCACGAGCAAGAGCCGCATCGCGTTGCCGGCGGTCAAGATCTCGCAGCAGGCGATCACGCTGGAAATGGCGGCCGCCAAGGCATTCGGCGACGATCAGTTCGCGAAGCTAGATCCGCTCACCGTGTCGATGTCGCATCCCGATGCGATGCAGGCGCTATTGTCGAACGCGAGCGAGGTGACGGCGCACCTGACGTCGCCACCCTACGAGTACCAGGAGCTCGAGGACCCGCGAATTCACACGGTCTTGAATTCCTACGACGTCGCCGGCGGTCCAACGACGTTCACCGTGCTCTGGTGCACCGGCAAGTTCCGTGACGAGAATCCGAAGACGTACGCGGCGGTGTTCGCGGCGTTCAAGGAGGCGACTGACATCGTCAACAACGACAAGCGCGCCGCGGCGAAGCTCTACATCGAGATGGAGCACCCGAAGCTGACCGAGGACCAGGTCTACAAGATGCTGACCGCCCCGGGCATCGACTACACGCTCACACCTTCGGGCGTGATGAAGTACGCCGATTTCATGTACAAGCACGCGCTCATCAAGGTCAAGCCCGCGACGTGGAAGGACGTGTTCTTCCCGGAAGTGCACAACCTTCCGGGAAGTTGATAGGGGTCAGAGACGCATTTCCCGGCGCTGCCGCCGCGAATTCGCGAAAGTCGCTCGGGAAATGCGTCTCTGACCCATAGTGGTTTCGAATCGCGAAGATCGTTCGGGAATTGCGTCTCTGACCCCAAAATGGCTTTCAGGCCGCCGCCGACCGCGCGATCCACCGCGAGCGCATTCCCTTCAGCACGAGCACCGCGAGCAGCGCCGTGATGACGTCGAGGACGATGACGATCACGAACACCGTCGTCCAGCTCCCGCTCGCTTCGCGAATGTAAGCTGCGACGGGGCCACCCAGCACCGAGCCTACGCCCTGCGCGATGTAGAGGAAGCCGTAATTCGTCGTCGCGTACTTGGTACCGAAAAGGTCCGTCAGGGTCGAAGGGAAGAGCGAGAAGATTTCGCCCCAGCCGAAGAACACGAGACCGGTCAGCACGACGAACACCGCGGCGTTATGCGCGAACACCAGGAGCAGCAGGATCGCTGCCGCCTCGAGGGAGAACGCGACGAACATGGTGTTCTCGCGGCCGATGTGATCGGACACCCAGCCGAAGAACGGTCGGGTGATGCCGTTGGTGGCGCGCGAAAGCGTGAGCGACAGCGGCAACGCGGCCAGGCCCAGCACGAGCGTGTCCTTGACGCCGTAGTCGGACGCGAACGGGCCAACCTGCGACACGACCATCAGGCCGCTCGTCGCCATCATCGACATCATGATGAACATCAGCCAGAACACGGGTGTTCGCAGCATTTCCGCCGCGCGATAGCTATGCCGTGATTGACGATCGGCCTGCCGTGTCACGAGATCTGCCGCCGCGGGCCTCCATCCGGCAGCGGGAATGCGGAATCCCTGGCTCACGATGACGCCGATGACGAGCTGGATCCATCCCCACACGAACAACGTGTGCGCGTAACCGGATGCGGGAATCATGTCGGCGATCGGGAACGACGTCAGGATCGCGCCGGCGCCATATCCCGCCGCCGCGATGCCGGCCGCGAAGCCGCGCCGATCCGGGAACCAGCGCACCATGTGACCGATGATGCCGACGTAGACGATGCCGGTGCCGAACCCGCCAATGATCCCGTAGGTGAAATAGAGCGCCCATATGTTGTCGACGTACGAGGACAGCACCCAGCTCAAGCCCGACAGCGCGCAGCCGATCGAGATAAGCAGCCGCGGGCCGAACCGGTCGACGAGCCACGCCTGGATCGGCGAGCAAAACGTCTGCAGAACGATCAGCAGCGAGAACGTCACCTGCAGTTGCGCGAGCGTCGCGTTGAGCTTGCCTTCGAGCGGATGGATGAAGAGCGTCCACGTGTACTGCGGACTCGAGATCGACATCATCGCGACGAACCCGAGCAGCATCTGCCACCAGCGGTTTACGTACGTCGACGGCCGTGCGGTATCCGACAACACTGTGCTCATCCTTTTCCTCCTAGGTCGACTCTCCTCACGATCGAACCGTTCGTTGCGACGTCGGGCGCTTTTGCCGACATGCGCGAGCCGCTTCGCGTCGCCGACGCCTTGCGAACGGCGCCTTTATGTCGTAGTGCGATGCAGTATCCCGCCAAGCGGGGTGCGCGTAAAGGGCGGTGGGTTGACCGTCGCCCGGCGGCGCGAACCGTGCTTCAACCGCCGATAACGAGCCACAGCGCGCCCATCATCAGCGGCTGATGGACGAGATAGACGAGAAGGCTGTGCCGGCCGAGCAGACCGAGCACCTTCGGTAGCCGCGCAAGCGGCGCGATCGGCCGGAAATGCGCGCGTACGAGCGCGTGCCCTGCCGCGACGCCGATCAGCAATACGCCCATCCACGGAAACAGCGGCACGTAGTCCTCGGTGATGGGCTTCGCAGTCATGAACCCGATCCATCCGAGGAGACGCGAGTCGAACGCCGGATGCGAAAACGCGAGCCCCGACGCGATGATCGCGGCACCGGCGATTGCCGAGAGCACCGGCCTGCCGAGCGCCGGGCGTGCGAGGAAAAGCGAAACCGCGATGGCGTGCAGCACGCCGAACCAGATGAACGATCGCGGAAAGAGGAGGTAGCTTCCGGCGGTTACCAGCAATGCTGCGAGTGCAATCACGCCGATGTGCTTCAGCCAATGCGCTTGTGACTTTCGTTGACGATCTGCGAGGACCGCGCTGATGCCCGCGATCAGGAGGAACGATGCGAGAATCGCCGATCGCGCGGCAAGCCAGCGAATGTCGTGCTCGAAATCCCAGCGCGTCAGATCGAAATAGCGGAGGTCGAAGCAGAAGTGGTAGACGACCATCGCCACGATCGCGATGCCGCGCAGCGCGTCGAGGCCCGCGATCCGATGCGAAGCGGATGTGGCCGGCGCGGCTTGCGGGCGGCGCGCCGATGCGCGCGGCGGAACGGGTTTCGCCGCCGGCATGCGCGCTCTGGCGCTCGGTCGAATCTTGACACCGACGGTGCGCGCCTTCATCGCTGCCGACTTTGCCAATGCAGGCGAACGTGGGCCGTGCCGTCCGCGGGACCCAGCATGCCGAGCAGCGCCCGCGTAGCCTCGGTCGCGCTGCTTCTCGGTGAAAGATCGACTGACGTTTCGACGGTGTCCGCTTTTGCGGCGAACGTGCCGCTCACCGCGACATCGCCGCCTTCGTTGCGAACGACGCCGCCGATGCCATCACCGTCGGGCGTGCCACGCGCGACGACGCGACCAAGATCGACGCTCGCAGGTCCGGCAACGATGCGCGCGCGCGTCCATGTTGCATCGAAGCTTCCGCTCGCGCGGCGATCCTCAAGCACGAGCGAAGGCGCGCGCAGGTCGAGATCGCCGCGCAACGCGAGAAGCGCGAGCGCCGGATCGAACGCCGACGCAATCGCCGCCGGCGCAGCGACGTGCAGATCGCGCGCAGCGATCGCGCCCTTGCGGATGGCGAGGGCGCCGCTCGGCGATTGCGCGTCGCCTTCCGGATAAAGGTCGACGGCCAGATCGCCGACGACGAGCGGCGCAAGCGCGACACGCCATCGCAGCGGCATCCGGAGTGCTCCGTCGTTCGTCGCGAGCGCGCCTTGCCCGCGCCACCAGAGCCCGCTCGCATCGACGAGACGCAGATGCCGCGCGGTCGCCGCCGCGAGCGGCGCGTCGAGCAACGCCGCGGGAGCGAGCACGAGGACGGCGAGCGCGAGCACGACCACCGCCAGAACGATCCGCCAGAAGCCGGTCATCAGAATCGTCAGCGTGCGAACGCGAGCTCGGCGCGAACGGTTCCCGGGTCGACGCGCGCGGTCAATGTTGCATCGACCACGCGAACGCCGTCCCCGCGCGAGAGGTCGTCGATCGCGCGCACGAGCGTCGCGAACGCCGCCGCATCGATGATGACGCGCTCGGTTCCATCGCCCGCTTGGGCGTCGACGCGGGAGTAGCGCAAGCCACGCGCGTTGAGTGCGCGCTCGATCGCGCCACGCACATCGCCAGCTTTCGTTTGCGGGTTTTCACGCGCGAGCGACGCGCTGTCAGCGAGGCGCGCGCGCGCGACGTCGAACGCGAGGCGGTTGCGCAACACTTCGTCATGGGCGCGATCGATCGCGTCGGAGAGGCGCAGCGCGACCAACAGCGCAACGATGACGCCGACCGCGATCGCGAGCGGAAACCAGAAGCCCCGCCGTGCGGCAAACGCGTCTTCGATGTTGCGCATGGACATCGTATGTCAGCGCGCGCTCGGCGAGAGCGCCAAGCGCATGCGCGTACCGGCTTGCGTCGGCGCCGAAAGCGTATCGATGCCGGTCGCCGCGAGAGAGCGGGTCACGCGCGAAAGTGTCGCGGCATCCACTTTCCCGAGCTCGAGCGTCCACGCGCCGCCGGCATAGCGCGCGGAGCGAAGCGTGCGCGTCGGCAAAGCATCGAGCGCGGGCGCGGCGCGCGCGAGCAGCGGCAGCGCATCGGTCGAGACACTCTTCATCGCGTGGTGCAGCACTTCCGCGTTGCGTCGAGCGATCGCCGCGACAGCGGCAGCGGGTGTCGCGGCGTCGGTCAGTTGCGCGGCCGCCGCCTCGGAAACGAGCGCGCGCGAAAGTCGCCAATTCTCGAACGTCAGATACGACCATTGAACGGCAAGGCCGCCGACGTAGAGCGCCAGCGCGAGTCCGCCGAGCAGAAGCGCCGGCCGAAATGCGCGCACGATGCCCGTGCGATTGGCCGTGGTATCGCCGAGCTTGTCATCGTCGCTTCGGAAGTCGGGCGCGGCCGCGAACGCCGCGGCGGGCGCGTCTTCCCACCGCCACGCTGGCGCGGCCGCGAACGCAATGCCCGATGACTGCGACCAGCGAGTGAGTTGCGCGGCATCGATGGAGAACGCGACACGCACCCGCGAGGGCGTGTCGTGCGTTCGCTTCGCGACGTCGAGCGCCGCGGCGAGCTCGAGCGGAAGATCGTCGTTCGCATCGGCTTGCGTCACGACGAACGCACTGCCATCGGCGCGTCGAACGAAGCCGTCGCCCGTCGCCGATCGGCACCACGTCCAACCATCGGCGCATGGCGCGAGCGCCGATTCGGGCACGATGCGCGACGCACGGGGCACATGCGATTCAATCGCGCGAATCAATGCTTGCGACGCGATCGCGGCGATGCACGTTCCGTTGGTTTGCTTCGCAAGCGCGATGCACGATTCGCCGGGCGCGCTCGCGATCTGGTCTTCGAGCGCGTAGCGTGCCGCGCCGGCCAGTCGACTGCGCGGCATCGGCGGCAACGCGAGCGCGACGAGTCGCGCCTGATGCGCAGCGAGGACGATCTCGACGTTCGGATCGGCAGGCAAACGCGAAGGCACGTCCTGTCCGTGCGCGATCGCTCGCCCGTCCAGCGCATAGCGCACCCAATGCGGCGGACGCTCGGCGCTTGGAAAACCGGCAACGAAGACGCGAAGCATGGGCGGCAGTTTACGGGAATGTTGCGAGCAAACCGCCTCACTCGATCGTCTGCCACACGATGGTCGACCGCTGGTTCGAATCGCGCGTGATGAGTGCGCGGGCGTTCGCGATCGTCTCGCCTTGGCGCGCTCGAACGGCTACGAGGAAATAGTGGCTGTTCACCGAGTACATCGCTTCGGGTCCGATCAGCGATCCTCCGAGCGTTCCTAATCTGCTCCGGAATTCGGCGATCGATCCGAACGGATGCTCGGCGCGACTGGCAACGAGCGACGCCAACCCGTCGGCATCGATGTCGAGCGAGGCGGCGAGCACTTCGGCGGGCGCGGTGTTCACGTTGAGCGGCGTGCCGGGCGGAAGCGCCGTCACGAAGCGAATCATTCGCGTCATCGCGGGCGGGGTCATCCAGCGAACGTTCGCGAGCTCCTCGATGCGCACGGCCGGCGCGTTGGCGGCGAGCGATGCATCGGGCTGGCTCATGTACCACCCATCCTCGGCGCCGGCTTCTTGCGCAATGTCGTCGACGTCGATCCAATCGATGATCGACGCGAGCGTGGCTGGCGGAATCCCAAGCGCCGAGAAGAGCCGTGCGAAACGCTGGCGCTCGATGGCGGCGTTGTCAGCGACCAGGTTGTTCGCATTCAGCATCGATTGTGCATCGACGATGCGGCCTCGCACATCGCCGTTTTCGACCGGGGTCGGCGGCAATGGCAGCGCCCATGGTTCACCGAGGTGATCGACAAGCGGCGGATCGGCGTCGAGAATCGCGCGCGCCCATTGCACGCCGGCCGCGGCTATGGACTGCGCTTCGACCTGATCGCGCCGATGGTCGACTTGCGCGAACCATTGCGATTGCGCCGTGGCCACGGAGACAGCGACCGCTGCGGCGAGCGCGGCGATCAGCATCGCGACGATCAGGGCAAGGCCGGCGTTATGGCGTTTCATTGCAGCGCCAGCCAGCGCTCGACGGTGCCGCCGCCGGCGAGGCCGATCTCGATGCGGACGCCGCGCGGCATCGCGTTGGCCGTCGAAATCGGCCAGCGATCGATCCAGCGACCGTCGACGCCGAGCTCGAGCACGCGAAACCGCGCGATATTTTCCGCGAGCGCGTACGCGTCGGGCTCTTTCGACGCGACGTTGTCGAGGTGCGCGAAATAGAGCACTTCGATGCGGCCGTTTCGCAGCCGATAGCCGACGCGCTGTCCGCCGCTGCCCGGTTCGTCGACGGCGGTCGGTCCCGCGCGCGTGAACGCCACTTCGCTGTTGCCATCGGCATCTGCAAGGCGCGCATACCACGCGGGCTCGGAACCCGTGCCGTGGCGAACCGTGCGCGGAATCGCCTCACGCATGTCGGCTTCCATTCGCGTCAGCATCGCGTCGAGCTGCCGCCAACGCGCACTCTCGGTCGCGAGTCGTGCCTCGCTGTCGGTCATCGCAGCGGTGGCGCGCCAGGCAATCGTGGCAACGATCGCAAGAATCGCGATCGCGACGAGCGCTTCGACGAGCGTGAAGCCACGCAAAGCTTTCATTGCGGATGCGGATTGCCGACGTAGCCGACGAGGCGCGCGAGTACGTAGTCGGCATTGGCAGGCTCGCTTACGACAATCTCGACCCTGCGAAACGCAGGATTCGGCGTATCGCTTACGCTCTCGCGCCAGAGGAGTCGTGTACCGGCTTGAGTTTCGGCGCCGCTTGCGCTCCCGCGCGCGGGCCATGGATCGGCGAGTTGCGCCTGCGCGAGCCGATTCTGCGCGACCCACAGCGCCAGCGTGCGCATGCGAAGCGACGTCGCGCCATCGGCGCTTTGGGCCACTGCGCGCATGCCGGCCGCAAGCGCGACGGCAACGATGGCAAGCGCGACCAGCACCTCGATCAGGGTGAAGCCGCGTGCTGCGCGCATTACGAGCTCGGATCGGGGCCCGCGATCGATGCGCGATTCAACGGGTCCAGCGCGACGATCGTGCGAAAGCCCGGCGTCTCGATCGCGAACGCGAACGGCTCGTTTCGACCCGACGCGCGAAGCGGCACGATCGCGTCGGGCGCGGGCGCGCGGCCCGCGTAGCGCAACGCGGTCGCCTGCATCGTCGATGGAAGAAGCTCTGCGCGAAGCACGTCGTCGTCGTCGAGCGGGAGCCAGCGGTCATTCGCCGCGTCGCGGCGCCAGAATCGAACGATGGGGCCGCTCGCCGATACGCCGAGCATTTCATTGCGCCATTGCGCGCGCGCCGCGGCGTATTCGAGCGCGCCGGCAAAACGTCGCGCCTCGCGTGCCGAGAGGTCGCGTTCTCCCGGCGCGACGAACGCGACTGCGAGCCCGGCGAGGATGCCGAAGATGACGATGACAACGAGTATTTCGACGAGCGTGAAGCCTGCGACGGCAATTGGGGTCAGAGATGTATTTCCCGTGGAAATTGGGGTCAGAGATGTATTTCCCGGCACTACTGCGCCGGATCGCGACAATCGTTCGGGAAATACATCTCTGACCCCAATTTCCACGCTGACCCCAATTTCAACGCCCACCGCTACAAATCCCACGAGCCGATATCGGCATCCGCGCCGGTTCCGCCGGGTTGCCCGTCGGCGCCGTAGGTGAACACGTCGACTTCGCCCTTCAAGCCCGGATTCAGGTACTGGTAAGGACGACCCCAGGGATCGACCGGCAATTTCTCGAGATAGCCGCCGGGTTTCCAGTTCGGGGGAATCGGTGGCTGGATCGGCTTGGTGACGAGCGCGCTCAGCCCCTGTTCGGTGGTCGGATACCGCTGGTTGTCGAGACGATAGAGCTTGAGCGCCTGGCGGATCGCGCCGATGTCGGTCTTCGCGGCGACGATGCGCGCATCGTCCGTGCGCGAAAGGACGCTTGGCACGACGAGCGCGGCGAGCACGCCGAGGATCACGATCACGACCATGATTTCGATCAGCGTGAATCCGGCTGCACTACCAGCACGCGACATCACGCAGCACCGTGGGTGCAAGGAACGTGGCGCCGACGCGAACATGCGCGCCATTATAATCACGGACATCGTTGCGCAATGCGCGGGCACCGGCGCGGAAGCGCCATCGAACATCGCATGCGCAAATCCCGCGTCGCGACGCTCTTCGTTCTGCTGCTCGTGGCCGCGGCCGTCGCGCTCGCCGCCATCGGCCATGCCTGGTACCGCCGGCCGCTGACCTTGCCGCGAAGTCCATACGATTTTGACGTACGCGCGGGCGCGTCGCTTTCGAGCGTCGCGCGCAACCTGCACGCAGAAGGCGTTCTTCCGCATCCGCTCGCGCTGACCGCCCTTGCACGGATCGAGCGCGTCGACCGCACGATCAAGGCCGGCAGCTACGAGATCGAGCAGGGGATTACGCTGCCCGACCTTCTCGCGAAGCTCACGCAAGGCGATGTAACCCAGACAGCAATCACGATCGTCGAAGGGACGACGTATTCGCAGCTTCGTCGCGCGCTTCGCGACGATCCGCAGGTCGCGCATCAGGCCGACGCGCTATCCGACGCCGAGCTGCTCGCACGAATCGGCGCGAGCGAGCCGGCGCCCGAGGGCCTGTTCTTTCCCGACACCTACTATTTCGCCGTCGGCACGAGCGATGTCGCCGTGCTGATGCGCGCGTATCGGGCGCTGGAGACGCGTCTTTCCGCCGCGTGGGCGCGACGCGCGCCGAACCTGCCGCTCGCCTCGCCGTACGAGGCGCTGATTCTCGCCTCGCTGGTCGAGAAGGAGACGGGCCGGTCCGAGGATCGGCCGCTCGTCGCGTCGGTCTTCATCAACCGGCTTTCGCGTGGGATGAAGCTGCAGACCGATCCCTCGGTGATCTACGGGATCGGCGAGCGCTTCGAGGGGAATCTGACGAAGCGCGATCTCGAAGCCGACTCGCCGTACAACACGTACGTGCGCGACGGCTTGCCGCCGACGCCGATCGCGCTGCCGTCGCAGGCATCGCTCGACGTCGTCGTCAACCCGCCGTCGACGCCTTATCTTTATTTCGTGTCGCGGGGCGATGGCACGTCACAATTCTCGGCGAGCCTGATCGAGCACAATCGCGCCGTGTCAAAATACCAGCGAGGCGGTCGCTGATCGAGGCTGCCGGTTCGCCACACACCGCTTCGCACCCCATCGACCTCGTGCCCGAGAACGCGTCCCGCGGCCGATTCATTACGCTCGAAGGCATCGACGGCGCTGGCAAGAGCACCCATGCGCGATTCATTTCGGAAGCGCTCACGGCGCGCGGGCGGCGCGTCGTCGTCACGCGCGAGCCGGGAGGCACGCCCGCAGGCGAAGCGATCCGCGCGTGGCTGCTCCATCAACCGATGACGCACGACGCGGAAGCGCTGCTTATGTTCGCACCGAGGCGCGAGCATCTCGCGAACGTGATCGAACCGGCGCTCGCGCGCGGTGACATCGTGCTTTGCGATCGCTTCACCGATGCGACGTACGCGTATCAAGGCGCGGGACACGGGGTGTCGATCGCGATGATCGATGCGCTCGCCGACTGGGTGCAGCGCGGCGTCGATCCCGATCTCACGCTCCTCTTCGATGTGCCGAGCGAAGTGTCGCGCGCGCGCCTCGCGCGAATGCACGCGAAGGGACAGGCATCGGACAAGTTCGAGCGCGAAACCGAAGCCTTCTTCGAGCGTGTGCGCAAAGGCTATCTCGCGCGCGCGGCCGCAGACCCCGAGCGCTTTCGCATCATCGATTCCACCCGACCGATCGCGGAGGTGCGCGAGGAGATCGCGCACGTCGTGGAAAAACTGTGATCGACGAGCCGACGATCGCGCAGGGCTCGGCCGCGGTGCTTCCATGGCAGCGCGAGCTCTTCGCGTCGCTGCTCGCGCGCAAAGCGAAGTGGCCGCACGCGATGCTTCTCACCGGTCCTGCCGGCATGGGCAAGCGGACGCTCGCACTCGCGCTCGCGCATGCGCTCGTCTGCGAATCGCCGGCAGTCAACGGCGCCGCGTGCGGCACCTGCGCGAGTTGCGGCTACGCGGCCGCGGGGCAGCATCCCGATCTGCGGCTTGTCGAGCCGATCGAAATCGACGACGACGAGGTCAAGGTCGTCGAATGGATTGCCGTCGAGCGCGTTCGTGCATTGATCCGATGGTCGGGAATCACGAGCCATCGCGGCGGCGCGAAGGTCGCCGTGATCGTTCCAGCCGAGCGGATGAACGAATCGGCGGCCAACGCGCTCTTGAAGACGCTCGAGGAGCCGCCGCCCGGCACGCATTTCGTTCTCGTTGCGCACTTGCCCGGTCGACTCCCCGCGACGATTGCAAGCCGCTGCCACCGCATCGTTGCGCCACGACCCGCCGCGGCACAGGCGCGCGCGTGGCTCGAAAGCGAAAATGTTACCGATGCCGATGCGTTGCTTGCGCAGGCGAACGGCGCGCCGCTACGCGCGCTCGCGCTCGCCAATGCCGAATACCAGGCGGAGCGCAGCGTGTGGATTCGCGCGTTTTGCGCACCCGCGAAGCTCGAGGTCGCCGGGCTCGGCGCGCGGATCGATGCCACGCCGCGCGAGATTCGCAAGGAACACCTTTCGGCGATCGTCGACTGGCTGCTCGGATGGTGTGCGGACTTGGCCCGCGTGGGCGCGGGCGTCGGCGCCGTCGAGAACGTCGCGCACCAGGACGCGCTCGCGCGCCTCGCGGCGTCGGTGGCGCCGATCGCACTCTTTCGCTATCATCGCAGGCTGCTCGAAAGCCGAGCGCTGCTTGCGCATCCGCTGTCTCCGCGTCTTGTCGCGGAAGCGCTCATGATCGAATACCGCGCGTTGTTCGGGTGACCATGGCCGACAAGATTCCGCAACCGACACCCGCGCTCGCCCGCCCCGGCGTTCTGTCGCTGAACATCCGGGAAAAGGCGGCGCTCTATGCCGCGTACATGCCGTTCCTCAAGGGCGGCGGCATCTTCATTCCCACGTCGCGGCCTTACATGCTCGGCGAGGAAGTGTTCATGCTGTTGTCGCTGATGGACGATCCGAATCGAATCGCCGTGCAGGGCAAGGTCGTCTGGATCACGCCCGACGGCGGGCAGGGGAATCGCACGCAGGGCATCGGCGTGCAGTTCACGCTCGACGAGACGGGCGCCGCGGCGAAGGCGACGATCGAGCGGCTCCTGGGCGAGCATCTCGCATCGACGCGGGCGACGCATACGATGTGACTCAGGGGTCAGGAATAAGGCATCAGGAATCAGCAATCAGTGCACCGCGAAGCACGCCGGCGTTGGCGACGC